>JBMDXS010000099.1:0-19527 GCA_048595045.1 Acidimicrobiia bacterium | reverse complement strand
TTGGATGTGGCCAACATCATCTGGTGCACCGGCTTCGTCCCCGATTTCGGCTGGATCGAGCTCCCGATCTTCGACAGCTACGGTTATCCGATCCATGTTCGGGGCGTGGTTGACTCTCATCCCGGGCTCTACTTCATGGGTCTGCTGTTCCAGCGCACACTCGGCTCAGCGCTGATCGTCGGCGTCGGCAAGGATGCCGAATACATCGCAGACCAGATCGTGGCCAGGACGATGCACAAGTCGTCAAACAAAGCCCCAACTGGCCGCGGCGCATGAGCTCCCGCTTGAGGAGCAGGAGGCCGAAGGGTTCGAGGGATGCGCTCAGGCGATTCTGGAACCACCTTCCCCTCCCTGAGCACCATGCAGTCGCGATCACAATCGGGATCCTCATGCAGCGCCCGGTGCCTCTCCGGTTGCCACGTCGACTTAGGGCCATGGGCTGGCTGTTAATGGTCGCCGGGATTGTCGCCAATACGGTCGCCGTTCAGGAACGAGGTGGAGGAGATCTGGAACAGCCTCAGCGGCTCACCACAAGTGGTCTGCATGGACTGACACGCAATCCGATGTACGTCGGATGGAGCGGCATCCATGTAGGCGCAGCGTTAATGCTCTCCAACGGCTGGATACTGGCCACGTGGCCGATCACGGTCGCCCTCACCCACTGGTGGGTGGTGTCCGTCGAAGAAGGCCAGCTTGCCGATCAGTTCGGAGAGGAATACGCGGTGTACCAGAAACGCGTCCCCCGCTACCTTGGGCGCACCGCTGGCTAGCAGCATCTAGGGGCGCGCAGCGGCGCGGCCGAGACGACATGTCGACGATGGCTGAACCGCACTAGGCACCTTCCAGACCCAGGTCGGTAGTCAAGGCCCGGATCGCTCGGACATCTCGGCGAGTTGGGGGGCTTGCGGAGGCGGCGGTCATGCGGCTGCTCAATCTCACGCAGTCTCACGGGGCTTGTGCCACAGCCGCGCCACAAGCGGCCCGCGTGGGCCTAAAAGGCTGGTCAGAGCGTTTTGGCCGCATCTTTCGCAACCAGGGGGTCACGGGTTCAAATCCCGTCAGCTCCACTGAACACCCTGGTCAGAGGGATATCGGCGCGTCCGAGAATCCGCCGCTGACCCACAATCTGCCCTGCGCCGCGCCACAGGCGTGCCACAGGATCGAGCGCCTTTAGCACTCGCTACCTGCGAGGTGCTCACCGTATGTGGGGCAGCCGCGCTCGACCTCCTTCGGTGAGGCCCCTGCGGTTCCGTTCTGTTGGCGAGTGCCTCACACCTAACCAGGGGTCACATGGTTCAAATCCCGTCAGCTCCACTGTCGTCGACCCTCGCGTCGATGGTGCCCGTTAACTTGAAGTCATTATCGGAACAACGGAAGGAGTCGACTTGGCGGGGCTGGGACTGCTTGTGGATCGTGACCGCCTGGTCACGACGTTTCTTGAGCTCGTTGCAATCGACAGCCCAACCGGGCATGAGGAGGCGATTGGCCGCCACCTGAAGTCTCGATTCGAGGACTTGGGCTGCGCGGTCACTCAGGACGACATTGGAAATCTGATCGCCGTCCTGCCGGGTTCACGAGAGGGCACCGTCCTTCTCTCCACCCACATGGACACGGCGGGAACGGACGTGGGAATCGAACCGATCGTGGAGGACGGGATCATCCGTACCGATGGCACCACGATCCTTGGGGCCGACGACAAATCGGGGATTGCCGGGTGTCTAGAACTCCTCACCCTGCTTCGGGAGCACCCGGAGGCCGGCCACCCGACCATCGAGTTCGTGGTCACAGTGGGTGAGGAGAGCGGCTTGGTCGGTTCGCAGCACCTCGACGTGAGCAGTCTGAACGCCACCCACGGCTATGTGTTCGACACGGCAGGAGCGATGGGCGCCATCACCTACTGGGCGCCGACCGCCGTCAACCTAACTGCGACGGTCCACGGCAGGAAGGCCCACGCCGGGGTCGAGCCGGAGAAGGGCATCAACGCCGTGAAGGTCGCCGCGGCCGCGATCGAAGCGATGCTGTTGGGGCGCATCGACGAGGAGACCGTGGCCAACATTGGCACGATTCGAGGAGGCGAGGCACGCAACATCGTCCCCGGCGAGGTGGTGATGGAGGGCGAGGCCCGAAGTCACGATCAGTCCAAGCTCGACGCCCAGCTCGACGCGATGCGCGCTGCTTTGGAACAAGCGGCGAAATCCGCCGGAGCTACCGTCGAGTTCACCGCGGAAGAGAACTACCGAACATACAAGATCGGCGAGGATGCCCGTCCGTATCAGGACGCCGCCAGAGCCATCCGGTCGCTGGGGATCGAGGTGGTCCCTCGTAAGAGCGGCGGCGGCACCGATGGCAACTTCTTCAACGCCAAGGGGATTCCCTGTGTCGCCCTTCCCACCGGCATGGTCGACGAACATGCCGCGACCGAGCACATCGCCATCGACGACATGCTCGCCGCGTGCCGGATCCTGGTCACAATCGTCACCCAGGATCCCGAGTGAACAAGAGGCGACATGACGAGCCAGATCAGACCCCTATCGGGGGGTGGGCGTGATTTCTCCGGCTAGGTCCTCCTGCATCAGCTGACGGACTTCGTCGGGCCCGTGACGGTCGACCAGGACCATCAACTTTGTCAGGGCGGCCTCGAATGTCATGTCACCCACGGATATCGCACCAGTTGCTTGCAAGGCCGAGCCCGTCGCGTAGCGGTCTCCACTCACGCTTCCGGCGCGGCATTGTGTGGTCACGACCACCGTCGCGCCCTGGTCGACGGCCGAGCGAATCGGATCGAGGAACCATGGTTCGGTCGGCCCGTTCCCGGCTCCGTACGCCTCCAACACGACGCCGCGCAATCCTGGCCGGTCGAAGACGGCCCGGACGGACGTCTCGTCCAGGCCCGGGTGGAGTCGTAGCGCGCTCACCGCGTCGCTTACGCCGCCGGGGCGCCGGATCGGGCCCGTCCCGGGCGGGCGGACGAGGGTGGTCTCGATGTCGATCGTCACACCGGCGGTGGCCAGCGGGGGGAAGTTCGGCGACCTGAACCCGCGGTAGCTGTCGGCGTGTACCTTCACGGTCCGGTTGCCTCGCAACAGGACGTCGTCGAAGAAGACCGTCACCTCCGGCACGAGGGGAGCGCCGCGGAGGTGTCCCGCGGCAATGGCCATGGCCGTCACCAGGTTCTCGCGCCCGTCAGAGCGGAGTTCGGTAACCGGGCGTTGGGCTCCGGTCAGAACAATCGGAGTGTCGATGCCCTCGAGGAGGAAGCTGAGCGCCGACGCCGTGTAGGCCATCGTGTCGGTGCCATGGAGCACCACCACTCCGGCGTGGCCTGGCGCGTGCTCGACGATCGCATCGGCGATGGCAATCCAGTCCGACGGTCCCATGGCCGACGAATCGATCGGATTGGAGAGTGTGGCGATAGTGAGTCCAATGGGCAGCCTGCTGACGAATGGCAGGTGGGCGCCGAGCTCGCGTAGGTCGAGAGGCACGAGTGAGCCGTCGGGTCCGGGACCCATCCCGATGGTGCCGCCGGTGTAGAGGACAAGCAGCCGTGGACCGTCCGGACCTATCCGACCGAGGACGTCGACACCGCACATTGCGCTCATCGTCGCACGCGAGATTTCCTGGCTGGCGCCCCGGGGCTCAGGGGGCGGCCGTGGTGGCCGGTGCGTCGGTCGGGGCCGGTTCCTCGATTGGCTCGGTCACGGCTGGAGCGTCGGTGGGAGTGGTGTCGCCGTCGTCGTCGACATTGTTGACCACGATGACGTGGATGATGATCACGATGATCGCCCCGACCAACACCCCAAGGATGCCGGCGCCCGATCCACCGCTCCGCTGAGTGACCTCAACTCCCGGTGACGAGGGTCCGCGCGTCGTTGTCGGTTGCATTCCCGGTGCCCGCGTCCCCGGGGCAGGCGGTGTGCCGGCGGTTGCCTCGTCCAGCTCCACGGGATCGATGCCGGCCGTTCCGCCATCGCTGACCTGGTTCGACCATCTCGCGCCACCCCAGTACCGATAAGTGTGTCTTCCCGTTGGATCGGCGTACCAGCCCGATGTCTCTGACATCTGGAATCTCCTGTGCTCGGGACTAACAAACTAGATCCCTGGAAGTCCTCCGCGGAATCACCCGACGTGGCCCCTCCGCCGATAGGATCATCGGCAACCCAATAGTCTTTGCGACTGAGGAGGACGGATGGACGCTGGCTGGTTGATCCTCTTGCAGGGAGCGGTCGTGATCCTCGCGATCTTGTTGGGGGTCCGCACCGGGGGCATCGGTCTCGGGCTGTGGGGGTTGGTAGGGCTTGCGGTCCTTGTGTTCGGCTTCGGGCTGCCTCCTGGCGAGCCGCCGACGTCTGCGATGTTCATCATCCTGACGGTGATCACCGCGGCATCGACCATGCAGGCAGTGGGAGGGATCGACTACCTGGTCGAGGTGGCCAAGAAGATCCTCAAGCGAAACCCGGCCTACATCGCCCTCGTGGGGCCGATCGTGGCGTTCCTCTTCACGTTGGGAGCGGGGACCGGTTTCATCTACTACTCGCTGATCCCGGTGATCTACGCCGTGGCCTACTTCAACAAGGTGCGCCCCGAGCGCCCATTGGGGGTGTCGGGCACGGCCTCGCAGTTCGCCATCACCGCCAGCCCGGTCAGTTCGGCGATGGCCACCATGGTGGCCCTGCTCGACCCGGTGGGATTCGGGATCACCGACATCCTCATCGTTGTCCTCCCGGCGAGCATCATCGCCCTTCTTGCCGCCAGCTTCGTGCAGATGCGGGTCGGCAAAGAGCTCGACGACGATCCCGAGTACCAGCGGCGGGTGGCCGAGGGTGCGATCCAGCCGATCGATGAATCGGTGCTGGCGAGCCGCGAGCTGCCGCCGGAGGCCAAACGCAGCACGATGATCTTCCTGGCAGGTATCGCCGTGATCGTCATCATGGGCATGTTCGAGCAGCTGCGCCCGGCGTTCCCCGACGAGGCCGGCGAGCTGGTCCCGATCAGCACCTCGATCGTGATCCAGATCGTGATGGGCGTCGTGGCGACGCTCATCGTGGTGACCTGCCGGGTGCCCATTAGCAAGGTCGTCACCCAGAGCACGATGAGCTCTGGTCTGGTCGGGTTGATCGCCCTGTTCGGTCTCGCCTGGATGGCCGACACCTGGATCGCGGCCAATGAGACGGCGATCGTCAGCGCCATGGGCGGTCTCGTCGAGGCGGCGACGTGGACCTTTGCGCTGGCCATCTTCATCGTCGCCGCGCTGACCACGAGCCAGGCGGCGGCCCTAGCGTCGATCGTCCCGATCGGGATCACGCTCGGTATCCCACCACAGTTCATCGCCGCCTACTCGGTTGTCTGCATCGGCATCTACTTCTTCCCGGCCAACGGCTCACAAGTCGCCAGCATCGCCACCGACGAGACCGGCACTACCCGCATCAGCAAGTACGCCATCTGGCACTCCTTCTCGCTCTCCATGTTCGTCATGGCGATCGTCGGGATGGTGGTGGCGTTGATCGTCGCGGCGGCCGTCTACGGCACCTCTGCGCCGTGAGCACTCCCGTGAGACCCAATCGGGGGAGACGATCACTGGCCTTTGTATTGAGCCTGAGCGCCGTGGTGGCGATCGTGCCGTTGATCGCCGGCGCCCAGGAGGCCGATGGCTTCGACGGCTTCATCCAGAGTGGCTCGTGCGCCGAGCCGACCGACGATCTGCGGGTCGAGCTCGATGGCTTCGGTGACCACGACATCGAGCCCTATCTGGCCAGGACAGGCAACGACGACGAAACCGTCGTGCTCGGCTACTACGGGTCGCCCCGGGTGCCGGGGTTCGGGTTCTCGGCGATCTACGCCGATCAGCCCTTCTCTCTGGTCATCACCGGCACCGACGACGAACCGGTGGCCTGCGGCGACATCTTTCGCCCGGATGAGGACGCGTTCGGCCGGGCCGGGCTGGCAGTAGTGCAACTCCTGCCCACCGACGGCTCGACGGTCCAGGGCTTCGCCGTGGTCGATCGGGGGCCCCTCGAGCGCGAGTTGGACTCGACGCCGACCCGTGTCCGAGTCCTGCTTTCGACGGAGGGCGAGGTCACCGTGGCGGCGCCAGTGGCCGGGTATGACGGCCACATCCAGGACGGCAGCTGTGACAGTCCCGGCGACACGCTCGACGTGCAGTTGAGGAGCCGGGGCGATCACGACGTGGCCCCGTTCCTCGCCCGGGCCGATGGGGCAGGCGAGCCGGTGACGGTGGCCTATTACGGGGCGACGCCCGCCCCCGGGTTCGGTCTCGCCGCGGCGTACACGGACGAGCAGTTCTCACTCGTCATCAGCGAGGGGGGGGACCAGGTCGGGTGTGGAGACATCCTCGAGCCGGACGAGGAGGCCTTCTCGGAGGCCGGGTTGGCGCTGGTCCAGGTCTTGCCGGTCGGCGATACCGGTGTGCAGGGGTTCGCCGTTGTCGAGCGGATCGCCCTTGAGCGGGAGGCAGATGTCACGCCCACCCGGGTGCGGGTCCTGCTGTTTGCACCGCCTGTGACCGAGGGGTGATGCCTGATCCCGCAGCCCGCAGGACATGCAAGGAGGTGAGGAGATGAGCGGGCATATCGTCCCGATGGGCGCCGGAATGGCCGTGATGGAACGCCGCAACGACCCGCTGCATGACTATGTTCTGGATTTGACCGGCAAGGACGATCCGGTGGTCCTCTTCGTCGGGACGGCGACGGGCGACGACAACGCTTACATCGTGAAGTTCTACGAGGCCTTCCATTCCGGCCGCTGCCGTCCGAGGCACCTAAAGCTGTTCCACCGCGATTACGACGACCTCACCGACCTGGTACTCGAGTCCGACGTCATCCACGTCGGAGGCGGGAACACCGCCAACATGCTGGACGTCTGGCGCCGGCAGGGAGTCGATCAGCTGATGCACCAGGCGCTGGATCGTGGAGCCGTCCTCACCGGTGGCAGCGCCGGAGGGTTGTGCTGGTTCGAAGGCGGCACCACCGACTCGTTCGGGCCCACCCTCCAGTTGCTGCACGACGGCCTCGGCATGATCAAGGGCAGCTACTGCCCGCATTACGACGCCGAAGATCAGCGTCGCCCATTGTTCCACGCCGCCCTGCTCGACGGTTCGCTGGAGATGGGATATGCCTCCTGGAACCGGGTAGCCATACGATTCACCCCCGAGGGCGAAGTAGTGGAGGCTGTCAGCTCCGAGCCGGGCGGACGGGCGCTCAAGGTGTATGCCCGAGACGGCGAGATCGTCGAAGAAGACATCCCCTGCCGCCAGCTCGAGGAGCGGGAACCCAGTCGCACCGTGTCGACCTGAGTCGCAGAGGCGAAGACCCTCGGAGACGATCGGTCAAGTATCACCTCATCTCACGTCGCTCGTGCCACAGCCGCGCCATGAGACCAAAATCAAGCCCAAAAACCCTGGTCAGGGCGTTTTATCACATCTTTCGCAACGAGGGGGTCACGGGTTCAAATCCCGTCAGCTCCACACATAGTTCACCGATCCTCGACTGGTCACTGTGCTTGGATCCCGTCGGAGATGGACGGGTACTTCGGTTTCCACGACAGCTCGTTCTTGGCGCGAGCGTTCGACACACGCATGGAGATGCCGCCGAAGAGCACTTTGCCGTAGGGGGCCGCGACCGCCAGGACCCACTGCGGCACGACGAGTGGTCGCGGGGCGTGTCGGTGCTCTGCGATGCCGGTTACCAGCGGGTCCTCGTCGGTGCGTGCCAAGACGCGACCGTGACCTTATTTCAGCCCCTTCCATCGACCCCGTCGCCTCGCTAGCCCGACCGTCCACCCACAGCTAATAGGGGTGCTGGCCGGGATCAGGCGCAGCCACGACACCGAGCCTCACCAGGCCAGGCCTGGACCAATTCAGCCAGCTCACAGCTTGCGGTCCGGAGTCGATTCCGGCAAGGCGCGGAAAGGTACGCTTGCATATCGATGCGACACGTCGAGACTGATCAGGACGTGTTCGAAAATGCACGGCTCGGCGATCTGCCCGTCAGTTGGTGAGCGATTTGGTTGCCACTGATGTCCATGGGTCAAAGGGGGACCGGACGGTGTTCGACGCGGTCATTGCTCGCATTGAGGACGATGCTCGCCCCTTCCCCGATCTGATCACCCGTTTCGCACGTAGCTATTTGAGACGTGCACCCCCGGCTCCGGCGCTGTCAGCCGACGACCTGCACGACGAGGTGGTCGGGCTCTACGAGTTCATCGAGGTGCGGTCAGAGCCGATTGCCGTGAGGGCGTTCAACCCGCCAGCAGACGACGACGTCGGCCCTCCAACCGTCATCGAGGTCAATATCGACGATGGGCCGTTCCTGGTCGACTCAATCGGCAACGAACTGCAGGCCCACGGTCTCGGGGTGTCCAGGGTCCTCCATCCGGTGATCGGCGTCCAACGCGACGGAGAGGGGCGCCTCACCCATGTTCGACCGGCGCGTGCTTCGGACAAACGCGAGTCGGTTCAGCATTGGGTTCTCGAGCGTCGCCTTTTCGACGCCGACCTCCCTGCTCTGGAGCAGGCACTGCGCAGGGTCCTCGTCGATGTGGAGGCCGCGGTCCGTGATTTCGGGGCCATGGTCGGTGTCATCCCGAGAATGATCGAACTGGCCCGCCGGGGAGAGGGCCACTACCCGGTGGAAGACGTCGATGAATCGGTCGCCTTCCTCGAATGGCTCCTGGAGGACAACTTCGTCTTTCTCGGTTATCGCGAGTACGAGTTGATGGACACCGACGAAGGTAGAGCCTTACAGGCTCTGCACGCTTCCGGTCTGGGAATCCTCACCGAGTCGGCCATGTCGAAGCGGGCGGAACAGACCCTGCTCTCGTCCATGCCTCCCCAACTTGCAGCCCGATACGAGAGCGGAGATCTCTTGGTCGTATCGAAGAGCAACCGTCTGTCAACGGTGCACCGGCGGGCTCGCATGGACTACGTAGGAGTTCGCATTGTGGGGTCTGGGGGCGAGACAGTGGGGGAGGCGCGCCTGCTCGGTCTCTTCACGTCGAAGGCGTACATGGAGCGGGCATCACGTACGCCGCTCCTCCGCAAGAAGCTCGACGAGTTGGCCAGCGCCGAAGACCTTATCGAAGGCTCCCACGACCACAAAGCCATCGTCTCATTGTTCGAAAGCTTTCCCAAGGACGACCTCTTTGGTGTGCCGTTCGACGACCTACGTCCCCTACTTATGGGTCTGCTCACGCGCGGTGAACGAGCCAAGGTGAGGTTCTTCGTGCGCCGAGACCTGCTCGATCGTACGGCGCGACTGCTCTTGGCAATGCCCGCGGACCGCTACTCGAGCACTCTCGTCAAACGTCTCGAGGAGCTCTTCCTCGATCGGTTCAACGGCGAGTCTGTGGACTTCAACCTCAGTTTGGAAGCGGACGAGATAGCCCATCTCCATTTCAAGGTCTGGGTCGACGAAGGTCAGGTGCCCGACGTCTCATTCGATGAGCTCCAGTCCGAGGTCAGGGCGATCACTAGGTCGTGGGCTGAGAGAGTCGGGGACGTGCTGTCAAGACGACACGACGCCGCCGAGGCGCGGGACCTGGTTCAGAGCTGGGCGGAGTGTTTCCCCGATTACTACACGACATCCACCGATCTCGACGTGGCCGCGGGGGACATCGAGAAGCTGGCCGAGTTGGCACGCGGAGATCGCTCTTTCGTCGTGGGTCTCCAGAACGAGTCGAAGGGACCGGAGATATTGACACGTGTTGCCCTCTACGGCAGGAGGAAGCGTCCTCTCTCCGAGTTGATCCCCGCCCTGGAGGACATGGACCTACGGGTCGTGGAGGAAGTCCCGACCAGGCTCTCGGGTGAGGATGAACTGTTTGTCCACGACTTCGGCGTGCTCGGTCCCGACGAACGACCGATAGATCTCGAGCGATCGTCCGCCCGCATGTCGGAGGCTCTCAGTGCAGTCTGGAAGGGCGACGTTGAGACCGACTCGCTTCACCGTCTCCTCCTGGTGAGTGATCTCGACCACTCCCAGATCGCCATCCTTCGCGCCTACCGGACCTACTGGCAGCGGGTACGACCGGCATTCACGGTCAATTACGTCAACGAGACCCTCACGTCTCACCCGGCGATAGCCAGACGTCTCATCGACCTGTTCGAGATGCGTTTCGAGCCCGAAGCCGACGAAGCCGGGTATGAGGCGGCCCGGTACGGGTTGCTGGGGATGTTGGACGACGTGCCATCACTCGACGAGGACCGGATCCTGCGCACCTTCCTCCACCTGATCGAGGCCACCGTCCGCACCAACGCTTACAAACCCGGTCGCAACGCCCTATCGCTCAAGCTCCGCTCGTCCCAGGTGCCCGACATGCCGGCCCCACAACCATTCGCGGAGGTCTTCGTGCTGGGGTGCGACGTGGAGGGAATCCACTTGCGAGCCGGTCCAGTGGCCAGGGGTGGGATCCGGTGGTCCGATCGACGTGAGGACTACCGAACCGAGGTTCTCGGATTGCTCAAGGCACAGATCACCAAGAACTCGGTGATCGTCCCCACCGGCGCTAAGGGTGGATTCGTCCTCCGCCGACCGCCGAGCGATGAGGCTGAGATGCACGAGGCAGTGGTATCGGCGTACTCGACGTTCATTAGAGGCCTGCTCGACCTGACTGACAACTTGAGCGGCGGCAATGTGGTGCACCCTGAAGGGATCCGCGTCCATGATGACGATGACCCTTATCTGGTGGTCGCCGCTGACAAGGGAACTGCAACGTTCTCGGACATGGCCAACGAGATAGCGAGGGACTACGGGTACTGGCTCGACGATGCCTTCGCCTCGGGTGGCTCGACCGGGTACGACCACAAGGCTCTGGGCATTACGGCCCGTGGAGCGTGGATGTCTCTGGAGCGCCACCTGCTCGAATTGGGGATCGACCCCCATCTCATGCCATTCACGGCCGTTGGAATCGGCGACATGTCCGGTGACGTCTTCGGCAACGGGATGCTCGGGTCGGAGAAGATCAAGTTGGTGGCCGCGTTCGATCACCGTCATGTTTTCATCGACCCCGATCCGGATCCGGCGGTCTCCTTCGCGGAGCGGCGGCGTCTCTTCGACCTGCCCCGCTCGACGTGGGCCGACTACGACGCTGCGCAGATCTCGAAAGGCGGCGGTGTCTTCACCCGCGGCGCGAAGAAGATCTCGTTGTCGACACAAGCCCAAACCGCTCTCCGTACCGAGGCAGAGACCGTCACTCCAGCCGAGCTGATACGCATCATCATCTGCGCGCCGGTCGACGTTCTGTGGAATGGAGGAATCGGTACCTATGTCAAGGCGACCGATGAGCCGAATGAGGCCGTGGGTGACAAGACCAATGATCCCGTCCGTGTCAACGCTTCGCAGCTCCGCTGTCGGGTGGTCGTCGAGGGGGGCAATCTGGGGCTCACCCAACGTGGTCGTATCGAGTACGCCTTGTCGGGCGGAAAGGTCAACAGCGACTTCATCGACAACTCCGGGGGTGTCAACTGCTCAGATCGCGAGGTCAACCTGAAGATCCTGACCAGCCTCGCCAGAAGCCGAGGGTTGGTCGAGCGAGACGAATCCTATCGGTTGTTGGAGCGGGTGGCTGAGGACGTGATCGAGCGGATACTCCACGACAGCTTCGAACAGGCGCAACGGCTGGCCCTGGAGGAGAGCACTTCGGTACACCGCATGGACTCTTACGAGCAGCTCATGGAGGCGCTCGAGGAAGACGGCCTGTTGGATCGCGAGCTGGAAGGGCTTCCCAGCACCGAAGAGATGTTCGAAAGATCCCGGGCGGGCAAGGGATTGACTCGCCCCGAGATCGGCGTGATCCTCGCTTACGCCAAGCGCAGCGTGGCGGATTCACTGCTTTTCTCCGACAGCTCCGACACCGAGGTACTCACCGAAGATGTGCTCGCCTACTTCCCAGATGAAGTCGCCACGAGATTCGCAGCCCAAATACCGGAGCATCCGCTGCTCCGGCAGCTCATCGCCACCATTGTCGCCAACAAGGTGATCGACACTCAGGGATCCACCTTCGTGTCACAACTGGTGGCTCGAACCGGTGCAGCCGTTCCCCGGATTGTGACCGCCCACCGGATCGCTCAGGTCGTCTCGGACGGGACCGCCCGGCGGGATGAGATCGAGCGCCAGTTCGGATCGGTGGACGTTGAAACGTGGACGCAGGCAATCAATGCCAGCGACAGGCTGGTAGCCACTCTCACGCGCTACTACCTAAGGGCGGCATCCGAGACTCTGGACTGGGGCAGGGTCGAAAGTCTTGCAGCGGGGTTCAAGGTGCTGGAGGAAACCGGCGCGACTTTGGGACCACCACAGTGGGAGGCGGATCGACACAAGCGCGCCGAAGATCTTGCCGAGGCAGGCTTCCCCATCGCGATGGCCCATCGACTGGCAATGTTGCGCGATCTCGAGCATGCGCCAGGCATCCTCGAGGTTGCCGACCGGTCCGGACGCCCGGTGGTCGAGGTCGGCCGGGTCATTTTCAGGATTGGACAGGCCGTTCAACTCGACAACCTGGCGAGCCTGCTTGGCAAGACCTCGGCGAGCGACCCGTGGAAACGCTGGGCGCGTCAGACGATCGAAGACGACTTGATCAGAGTGCAGCGACGACTGGCCGAGTATGCGTTGAGCGAGGCCGAAGACGACGAGTCGGGCGACGATGCGGTGGACTCGTTCCTGGCGTCGCGCTCCGGTGCGTTGAAACGAGTCCTCCGCCTCACGTACTCGCTGGAGTCAGACCTAGACCTTGCCTTCTTCATGGTGGTCCTCGGCCAGATCGAAGCCCTGGCAGGGGTGAGTCCCTAGGAGCGGCTGCGCAGAGTCTCGGAAGACCCGGGGTTACCTGCGTGGCTTGTAATGGCTAGCAGCCGCTTGCGGCGGGCTGACCGGCGAGCCGCGTTGGGTCCAGCTGATCAGCTCGGGAATCAGCGGGGGAGTCGGCGGTGTTCCATCCAGGCGCTAGAGCCGCCGACGCCGCTAGCCGTGATGGTGGAGGAGGCTGCCGCCAACGCTGTCATGGTCTTACGCTGTCTCACCCTGCTCGCCCCACAGGAACCACGTTGAAGCCAAAAACCCCTGGTCACAGCGGCTTTAGCACATCTTCGCAACGAGAAGGTCGGGGGTTCAAAATCCCCCCAGCTCCACTGAACTCCCTGGTCAGGGCGATTTCTACCGGCCCTCTCAGAGGGTTCTGGCCCCCTATCTGAGGCGTCGTGCTCCACAGACGGCCCACAGGATTCGTGTCGTGACCCTCATTTAGCGCGAGGTGCTATCTCCCTGCGTCTTACATCCACCTCCGCGGGGGGCTCGCGTTTGGTTGACACGTAGACGCCAGATAGCTCTCGCCGAGGTGAAAGGCGTCCTCCACCTCGTAGGGGGAGGGCCTGATCGGACAGGAACCGATAGTCGTTTTTCTTCCTCTTCTTCTTCTGCTCGAGTTTCCCAGTATCGACCACCGGCGAACGGTTGAGACGCACTTTCATCAGATGACCTCCAAAGTCGTATCGACCGGGATCGGGTTGGCCAGGCTTTCGCGTACCGGGGAGGTGTCTTGCACGTACCGACAGGGTCCTGAAGCTGCTCTGGCGTAGCGTTGGGGCTCGAAACCACACCCCGGAACCCTCGACCGTGTGGCCGTCTTCTTCATGAAGCGTGGCCTGAGCTGATCGACGAGCTGAGTCGGATCCTGGAGAAGGAGAAGTTGAAGTGAACAACGAGCCTGCGATCCTCACCGAAGGCCTCACCAAGCATTATGGCGAGGTCGCGGCCCTCGTGAACCTGGATCTCGTGGTCGAGAACGGCGAGGTTTTCGGGTTCCTCGGACCCAATGGAGCCGGGAAGACCACGATGATCCGCACCATTCTCGACCTGATCCACCCGACGGCGGGAAGGGCTTCGATCCTCGGTTTCGACTCTCGTGCCGACGCCGTGGAGATACGGAACCACGTCGGCTACCTGCCCTCCGACCTCTCGATGTACCCCAACCTGACGGGACGGGACATGATCACCTACTTCGCCAATCTGCGGGGTGGTGTCGACAAGACCTACGTCGATGATCTCGCTGAGCGGCTCCAGGCCGATCTGACCAAGAAGGTCGGAGACCTGTCGTCGGGGAACCGGCAGAAGGTCGGGCTGATCCTCACTTTCATGAACCGCCCACAGGTGCTCATCATGGACGAGCCCAGCACCGGTCTCGACCCGCTCATGCAGAGGGAGTTCCAAACGATGATGCGGGAGGTCGCCGAGGATGGGCGCACCGTGTTCCTCTCCAGCCACACCCTCTCCGAGGTGCAACGTGTCGCAGATCGGGTCGGCATCATCCGTCTCGGGCATCTCGTCGACGTCGAGTTCGTCGACGATCTGCGATCCAAGGCGATCCGACGAGTCGAGCTCCAATTCGAGGAGCCGGTGGAGGCGTCGGTGTTCGAGGTAGTGCCCGGAGTGAGAGACGTCGAGGTGGCCAGCCATCACGCCAGCATGTCCTTCGACGGGAGGATGGACACGCTGTTGCGTAGCGCCACCCAGCACTACACCCTGGTCGATGTGAGCACCCAGGAGGCCGACCTCGAAGAGATCTTCCTCGAGTACTACCGGGAGGGAGCGGCCGTCTGATGCTCGCCAACGTCTTCACGAAGTCACTCCGCGATCGGAGCACCGCGTTCCTGATCGGAGCGCTCAGCATC
Source organism: Acidimicrobiia bacterium (assembly GCA_048595045.1). Classification (GTDB taxonomy): domain Bacteria; phylum Actinomycetota; class Acidimicrobiia; order Spongiisociales; family ZC4RG35; genus JARDZU01. The sequence goes on along the minus strand of JBMDXS010000099.1, from coordinate 4,850 downwards.
GGAGTGATGCTCTGGTTCGGCATGGCCGTCTATCGGGATGTCGACATCGGTTTCTACTACGAGAACCTGCCTCCGGCGATCCTCGAGATGATGGGCATCCCGCAAACGGGAGACGTTGCCGGGATTGCCTTCGGCGCCATGTACAACCTCATGGGTGCTTTCACTCTCGCCGGCCTCGGCATAAGCATGGGTGCCTACGCCATCGCCGGCGAGGAGCGTGATGGGACACTCGGACTCCTCCTCGGCAACCCGCTGAGCCGAACGGGCGTGCTCGTGTCCAAGACGGCATCGTTGGTCGCCTTGACGGCTCTGGGCACCCTGATCCTCTGGGGGTTTGGCCTGGTGGTGCCCGTGTGGCTCGACATCGACATGGGTGGCATTGACGTGACCGCGGTGATGCTGGCCCTCTTCTTCAATGCTCTCGTCTACGGGTTCCTCGCTTTGGGAATCGCCACCTGGACCGGCAACCGCAGTCTTGGATCAGGTGTCGCTGTGGCGGTGATGCTGGTTGGGTATCTCGGCGCCTCGCTCCTCCCGCTCACCGAGAACCTTGCCGACTGGGCCCGGATCTTTCCCTGGTACTACTTCGCCGCGGGCAACCCTGTGGTCAACGGCACCGACTGGGGCAACATCGCAGTCATGGGCGGGTTGGCGGCGGCCTTCTTCGCGGTCGCCTTCTCGGGCGTCAATCGTCGCGACCTCAAGGAGAAGAGCACGGATCGCACTGTCTTCGACCGCCTTCGGGAGAGCCCGCGGACCCGGAAGATGATGGAGAGGATCGCCGGCTCGGCTCGGGTGTCCCGGATCTCGGTGAAGACGGCCTCGGAGTTCCAGGGGCTCCTTGTGATCACGGGATCGATCATGTTCTACCTGGGGATGCTCATGCCCATCTTCTACGGGCTCATCCCCGATGAGTTCATCGAGCTGGTCGAGTCCTTCCCCGATGCCCTGATCGCCATGGTCGGTGGCGCCAACATGGCGACGGCGGCCGGTTATCTGCAGGCTGAGATCTTCTCGATCACCGGTCCCATTGCGATCCTGGTGGTGACGATCGTCATGGGGGCCAGGGCCCTGGCTGGCGAGGAAGAGAGCAACACCATGGGCCTCCTGCTCGGGAACCCGATAACCAGAGCACACCTCATCGTCGAGAAGACGATTGCGATGGTCGTGTACGCGGTGGCGGTCGGGATTGCGACTTTCCTCGGCACCTGGGTCGGGACGCTGCTGGCCGGTACCGAAGTCACCGCCGCTGGCCTCGCCAGCACCTCGGCTCTGATGACGCTGATGGGATTGCAGTTCGGAGGACTTGCGCTGGCCGTCGGTGCTGCAACAGGGCGGTCACGTCTGGCGAGTTGGGTTGCGACGGGAGTCGCGCTGGTCTCGTACTTCGTGTTCTCCTTCTTCCCTCTCTCCGAGGCCTACGAACCATGGGCGCAGCTGTCGCCGTTCGATCTCTATCTAGGCAGCGATCCGCTCACCAATGGCATGGCCTGGGGCGATGCCGCGATCCTCGCCGCGATCTTCCTCGTCCTGGCAGCGATATCGGTCCCGCTCTTCCAGAGACGGGACCTTCGTGGCTGATGACCAGGAGTCATGCGTCAGACCTCCCGAGCATTACCTTGGCGGAGACCTGTTCGAAAGGAAGACTCCTTCTGAGGACAACATCTCACACCATCGGTGGAAACCGCGACGCCGTCGAGCCGTCAATGAGATATGGGGCGGGTCCAGGCAGCTATCAACGCAGTACGGGGTGACGAGCTCGAGCGAAGCAGGAACGAACTGCGGATCGAGATGGGCCTGCGGGACTTAGGGGGGAGCCCAGTCGACATCGATTCTGTGGATTCGGCCGTGTGCGTGCCGTCGGCACTCTCCACATGGTTGTGCTGGTCCACGGGCTCGGGCAGACGGAGCGATGCTGGTTGGGAGATGGCTCCCGTGGAGCGGCCGCGATTGGCCTCGCCGAGCGGCTGGCGACCGACCGTTCCTTCACTCCCGTCTTAGCCGATACAACTCCGGGAGACACGTCTCGGAGAACGGGGTGGAGTTTTGAAGTCGCAGTGATCGAAATCGCCAAAGCGCCTGCCGGTGGCTTGGTAGTCCGCGCCACTCCCGATGATCGACAGCAACGAGAAAGTGGCACCCGCACACATCGACGGCGCCACTGGAATCGGCGTTCCTCAGGGGGCACTTCGCACCTAACGAGATTGTCGGTGAGCAATCCTTCGAAGCTCCCGCCAAACGCACGGGCCGTGCGTAGCCTCCGGCTCCTAATGAACGAGTTCGGGACCTTGGCTGTGCTGCGTGCTGAGCTCGCGATATCGAGGGACCTGGTCCTTGGTTGGTTGGCGTCGCCTCTGATGGAGGTGTGATGAGACCCCGTGTCCTGAAGGTCGATGTTGTGGGTGGGGGTGAGCCTTTGGTGTTGATTCCTGGTGGTCTCACGGGATGGCTTTCTTGGATACCTCATCAGGAACGGTTGAGTGACCAGTTCCGGACGGTCAGGGTGCAGCCGATTCACAACGAGTTGGGTTCCGCCGGTATCAAGGGTGAGGCTTCGTACACACGTGAGGTTGCGGTGGAGAGTCTGCTCCTGACGGTCGACCATCTTGGGATCGATCAAGGCCATTTCGCCGGGTGGTCGGCTGGAGGTAAGGGGCTGCTTGATTTCGCGCTTGTCTATCCGGACAGGTTGATCTCGGCGACACTTGTCGAGCCGGCGGCAGACTGGGTGTTGGCAGCGGCGGGGGAGTCGGACCGGGAGCATGAGGAGTCAACGGCCTTCCTTGACTCGCTGGCAGGTCAGGACGTGACCGGAGATGATCTGGCCAGCTTCCTTTACCTTGCTGGCTTCGTCGGCGATCCGACTCGAGCTCGGTCGGACCCTTACTGGGACCGAGCATGGCCTCATCGCATGACTCTCTCATGGCTGTCTGACCGGCTGATGGGCTCCGACCACTCACTGGCCGACCTTGCTGCGGTGACGTGTCCGGTGTTGTTGACCAAGGGGACGACGACGGGGAGAACGGAACGACGGGTTGTCGACCTTCTCGCTAAGCACCTTCCTAACGCCAGGGTCGTTGAGTTGGAGGGCAGCCACGCCCACCACATCGAGAGCATCGACCGATTCCTCGAAGTATTCGAGCATCACCTTCGGGACTTGCCCGGCGACACGATCGATGGCATGGCGACCCACCAGGAATCAGCAAGGGACTGATTGGCTGTTCCAGGTCCGTCATTTCCATGCCTGCTCTCAAGAGTGACGCCATCTGGATACAAGTGGTCGACTGCGACGCCGAGATCAAGCCGTAGGCTTGATAGATGGCCAATCAGGATCAGCCCATAGCATGTTCGCTCCCGATGAGGGAGTCGAAAGACCAGATCGGGGAGTGGCAGGCGCTCGTACCAAACCAGACTCGGGTGGAGCGAGTCGACGGAGGGTATGTGGTGACGTTCGAAGCCTCTGTAGCACCGGTGGTTGAAGATCTGGCGCGTCGTGAGTCGGCGTGCTGTGGCTTTCTCGACATCGACTCCAGATCCACGCCGGACGGTGTCCGCCTGCTGGTGACATCTCCCAATCCCGACGCCCTGCCAGTGATCGAGTTGCTCGTCGGCATAGAAGGCTGAGCGCCGAGGGTGCGGACCGGGCACGTGCCCTGTGTCGGTGGCTGTCGCGATGTTGTGGATATCGAGGCGAGTGCACGCAGACGCGGTGTCCGGGACTAAGACGACTCCTCCGCCCCACCAAGGCCGACGCTCTCTCCGGGATGAGCCTCCACAAGGAGGCCTGCGTCCAGAGCTTCCGTGACCGATACCGCAACGTAGCCTTCGCCTCGACGACCTAGGAGTGAGACGGCCGGGCTCTCGATCCTCGCACCCAGCGACTGGTAAAGCTCGGCATAGCCGTCGGCGCCTCCGCCGAAGGTGCGGTCCGCTCCAATGTTCGCAAAGCCCTCGACCAGGGGCGCGACTGCCGAAGACACATCAGGTCATAGCTCTCGCCATCACCACCATCGGCTTCCAGCGGCGATCGCCGCGCTCGGCTGGGTCGACGAAGTGTTGGACGCACACTCGAGGGCCTAGCTCTTATTGCCCTGGAGGTGTCGCTTATCCCGCGTCCGTCGCGCGACAAAGTGCCATGGGACGGTCAACGTGATCGGTGGGCGATCACTTCTCCAGTCATTTCGACCGCGGCGGCCAGGGTGTTGGTGATGGTCCCGTACTTGCGGATGTTGCGGTGCAGGAGATCGACCCGGTGGGCCGGCTCGTCGGTGGCGATCTCGATGTGGTATCGCATCACGGTCATCTGGGGCGGTGCGTCCTGTCGCTCGGCTTCGACCTCGACCGTGGCAACCTCGTATTGGAAGGGAAGGAGCTCGGAGTAGCGCTCGATGTTCTTGAGGAGACAGGCGGCGAGGGAGGCACAGAGAAGCTCGGCGGGTCCGGGCCGGTATCCGTCGGAGATCGATCCGGTGTCGGCTTTGATATCAGTCGTGTTGCAGCGGATCTTCCCATGGCCGCCGGGTCGGCTAACCCCATGGACCCGGTAGGTCTGCGTCGTGTCTGGCGGGGTCACCGCCTGGCTCCGGTCGAAGTGCCGACCGTATGGTCGGTGCTCCTGGCAGCCGATAACTCTTTGGCTGCACCGATGATCGCCAGGCGAATCGGGTCATTCAACGAAGATCGCCTCCTCGATTCAAGCGACTTCATATGAACATCTGTTGAAGTCACCTCGCGAGTGTCGTCCCGCCAATCCTGTGGAGGACAGGGTCGAAGGTCACCGATGTGGGGGCCACATGCCATCCACCGGAGTTCCCTCGATCAGCGGATGGCGGGGTGAGCGACCCATTCGC
>JBMDXS010000098.1:0-6023 GCA_048595045.1 Acidimicrobiia bacterium | reverse complement strand
AACCCCTGAGGCCACGGCGATCCTAGAGAGGCAGTTCGGGCCCTGATCAGGCCGCAGGGACGGGGACCGTGACCGGCCTGACCACCCCATCGGCTCCCGGCGCCATCACGATCACCTGCCAAGCCCCGTCGGCGGCCTGGAAGCCGCCTATCACCTCGTTGCCGCCGGAGCCCTGCACCGCCGAGGCCGCCACGTCCTCGGGGACGTCCGTCAACTGGAGTGGATGAGGCTCCCCGACCGGTGTCGACCCGACCATCGGCGGCGTGATCACCTGCGGACCCGAGTCCGTGACCGATACGTCTACCTCGAACCGGAGGGGAGTCTGTCGCACGTAATCGTCTCCGCCGGCCGCGGCCAGTGAGCGGGCCAGGACCGTGACCCGGTAGGTGAGCTCACCAATCTCCTCGACCCCGATCGAGCGGACCCACTCGACGAAGACCCGCGACCCCTCAGCGGCCACCGGCAGGGGCACGCCCGCCGGCAACAACGCACTCAGGGTTGTCCTACTCTCCTCGCTTCCGTCGACTGTCAGGTACTCGGCAACGAACCACTCGGCGTGAGCGGTGGCCTTGTCGATGGCCCGCTCCGGATGCACCGCGTAGAGGTCGGCCTCGGCGGTCAGCACCGGCGCCTGGGCCGGCGCGGGGGTCACGGCCACCGCCGACACCGCGGGTGCAGACGTCGCCGCCACCGTGGATGGTTGCGCCAGAGTGGCGGTCGTGGTGGCCGAGCCCGGCGCGGCGCGACTGCTGGTCCAGGCGTAGGCGAGGGACCCGAGCACGATGGCCCCGGCCACCGCCAGCATCAGCCACTGGCGATCCGGCTTCTTCTCCTCGAGTGTCTCCCAGGGGATCCGCTCGTAGACTTCGTTCCTCTCCGGCTCCATGTCCTGAACGTATGAGCGTGGATCGGGCAGGGCAAGGGGTCTGTCCGCTGACGCGGGGAACTACCAGGCAACAGCTATCGTTTCGCCCGTAATGGCAGTCAACCCCGACCCGAAACCGGGCCGCTGGATCCTTCCCCTCGTCATTCTCGGAATGATCGCGTTCACCTATTTCTTCGTGCGCTCCCTCCCCGAGGCCTCGCCGGACACGACTCTCGCCGCCGGCGGCACGACTCCGACCACAGCCGGCGAGGAAGGGGCCACCTCGACCACCGCCCCCGGTCAGGGCGGGACCATCCCCGACGAGGCTGCTGCCTACATCGGCGAGCTGGATCGCATCAATGGGGAGTTCCAGGCTCTCAATGCCGAGCTCGTTGCGGTCAACACCGGGTTCGACGCAGACCCGCGTGAGATCGAGTTCGGGGACGCCGAAGCGAGGATGGCAGCGGTCGCCGCGTCGGCCCAGAGCCTCTCCGATCAAACCGCTGCCCTGGTGCCACCGGCCGGGCTGGAGGCCAATCAGGAAGCACTGGCCGCTGCAGCCAGCCTGGCGGCGAGGGCAGCGGGCGAAGCCGTCACCGGCCTGCAGTCCGCCGACCCTGGTGACCTCCGCCGCGCTGCCGTGACTGCCTTCACCGGCGCCGTCACCGACTTCGACGTCGAAGTCGAGAACGCGCGCACCGCAGCAGGGGCAGCCCCAGACGCTTGATGACAGCCGCCTGATGTCCCCAAACGCCTGATGGTCACGGGGATCCGGGCCATCCAGCCCGGGGAGTTCGAGGATATGCGCCGGGCGATGGGTCTGGTGTTCGGATCCGACCCTCCCCAGGGTGACGGCCGGTTCGAGCGGGTGCTCCCCTTCGAACGGACCCGATGTGTCTTCGACGACGGGCAGATCGTCGCAACGTCCGGGGCCTTCAGCCTGACGATGACGGTGCCCGGGGGCCAGGTCCCCTGCGGCGGGACGACGGCAGTGGCCGTCCTTCCCACCCATCGGCGACGGGGTCTGCTCCGGCAGATGATGCGTGCCCATCTCGACGACGTGAGGGAGCATGAGGAGCCGATGGCCGCCCTCTGGGCCTCCGACAGCGCGATCTATGGGCGGTTCGGGTACGGGTGCGCCTCGATCTGTCACGACATCGAGATCGAAGCCGGACAGGTCCGCTGGAACCGGCTCGCCCCAGATCCTGGGCCGGCCCGTTTCGTCGACCGGTCTGACGCATTCGACCTCGCCCCACCGCTATACGAGCGTCTCCGGGCCGTGACCCCTGGTTTCTTCGGCCGATCGAAGGAGTGGTGGGAGGACCGCTCACTCAGAGACAGCGAGTCCCACCGGGAGGGAGGGACCGCCCTGCGCTACGTCGTGGTCGACGGCGAGGATGGCATCGATGGGTTCGCCACCTACCGCACCAGGCCAAAATGGGACCTGCATGGGGCGGGACGGGTGGTGTTGAGAGATCTGTTCGCCGCCACTCCCGAGGCGTGGTCGGGTCTCTGGTCCCTTGTGCTCAACCAGGACCTGATCAGGACCACCGAAGGCGGGCTACGCCCGACCTGGGACCCGGTTTTCGACCTCGTGGCCGGCACCCGTCGGGTCAGGGCGACCCGACTCGACGCGCTCTGGGTGCGTCTCATGGACGTCCCCCTGGCTCTCGAGGCGCGGTCTTACTCATCGACGATCGACGTCGTCATCGGTGTCTCTGATCCGATCGGTGACGTGTCGGGCTCCTACCAGTTGCATGCGGGCTCGGAGGGAGCCGAGTGCACACCCACCACCGACGATCCGACCGTTTGGCTCGACCTCGAAGATCTGAGCTCGGGGTACATGGGTCACGCCCGATTCCGCGAGTTGGCCCGCGCCGGCCGCGTCACCGGCGACCGCTCTTCGATCACCGCCCTCGACACCGCCTTCTCTTGGGACCCGGGGCCCTGGTGCCCCGAGATCTTCTGAGCCCGGTGGCAATTCATGGGTAGGGCCAGGCCGCTGCTGAGGCGACACGAGGGCCCGTCTGCCGACGGACCCTCGGCCTACGCGCTACGCAGAACGTAGGACGTAAGACGTGAGATGGGGCCCGATGGCCCCATCTCAAATGTCGTAGTAGAGATGGAACTCATGTGGATGGGGGCGGAGCCGGACCGGGTCGACCTCATGCTCGATCTTGTAGTCGATCCAGGCGTCGATCAGCTCCTGGGAGAACACCCCGCCCTGGAGCAGGAACTCGTGGTCGTCCCTCAGCGCTTCGAGCGCTTCGGGGAGGCTGCCCGGCACCGATGGCAAACCGGCGAGCTCGGCGGGTGGCAGGTCGTAGATGTCCTTGTCCACCGGATCATGGGGCTCGATCCGATTCTGCACCCCGTCGAGCCCGGCCAACAGCATGGCCGAGAAGGCAAGGTACGGGTTGCAGGAAGGGTCGGGGCAACGGAACTCGAGCCGCTTGGCCCCTGGCGCCTGCGAGTACTGCGGGATCCGGATCGCCGCCGAGCGGTTCCGGCTCGAGTACACCAGATTGACCGGGGCCTCGTATCCAGGGACCAGCCGGTGGTAGGAGTTGGTGGTCGGGGCGGCGAAGGCCAGGATCGCCGAGGCATGCTTGAGGAGGCCACCGATGTACCACCGGGCCAGGTCAGACAGGCCGGCGTAGCCGGACTCATCGAAGAACAGCGGCTCGCCGTCCTTCCAGAGCGACTGGTGGGTGTGCATCCCGGAGCCGTTGTCCTCGAAGATCGGCTTGGGCATGAAGGTCACCGACTTGCCGTACTCCCAGGCGGTGTTCTTGACGATGTACTTGTAGAGCGTCACGTTGTCGGCAGTTCGGAGCAGCGTGTCATACCGCATATCGATTTCAGCCTGACCCGCGGTGCCGACCTCGTGATGCTGCACCTCGATCTCGATGCCGGCGGCCTCGAGGTTGGCGGTCATCTCCGAGCGGAGATCCTGGAAATGGTCGGTGGGCGGAACGGGAAAGTAACCCTCCTTGTAACGGGGCTTGTACCCGAGGTTGCCGCCCTCCTCGTATTCGCCGGAGTTCCAGGCGCCTTCGACGGAATCGAGGTAATAGAAGCCTGAGAACTGGTTCTGCCCGAAGCGAACGTCGTCGAAGATGTAGAACTCGGCTTCGGGGCCCCAGTACGAGGTGTCTGCGATCCCGGTGCTGATCAGGTACTCCTCGGCCTTCCGGGCGATGTACCGGGGGTCACGGTCGTAGGGGCTGCCCGTGACCGGGTCGTTCACGAAGCAATACAGGATCAGTGTCCGTCGGGCCCGGAAGGGATCGTCGATCGCGGTTCCCGGGTCCGGGATCAGCAGCATGTCCGACTCCTGGATCTGCTGGAAGCCCCTGATCGACGAGCCGTCGAACCCGAATCCATCCTCGAAGGAGTCCTCGGTCAATTGCTTGACCGGGACGGTGAAGTGCTGAACCTGGCCGGGCAGGTCACAAAAGCGAAGGTCGACGAACTCGTAGCCCTCGTCGGCGACAAGGGACAAGACGTCGGCAGCCGTCTTGCTCACGGTGCTCCTTTCGTTCGGTTTGCCATACGTGAACGTGGAGTTTCTAGCCGCCCACCGGTTTCGATGCCGTTGCCTGAGTGTGAACTCTGTGTTTCAGACCATCCGGAATCGGCTTGCCCGGTTCCGTATTTGGTACCTCCCGATCCCAAATACGAGAGGCTGGGGACGGGTCAGAGCCAGTCGTTGCGTCGAAAGACGAAATAGAGGCCCAGAGACGCCCCAGCGATGAGAAGCGTCGAGATGATCACCCCCGCCACCTGACCCGCCCCGGGGAAGGGAACGTTCATCCCGAAGTACCCGGTGATCATGGCCGGCACCGCGATGATTGCCGCCCAGCCAGACACCTTCTTCACGATCAGGTTCTGCCGGTAGTCCCTCAGGCTGAAGTTGGTCTCGACGATGGCGGTGACGAGGTCGCGCAGGCCATCGGAGGCCTCGGTGACGCGAAGGATGTGGTCATAGACATCCTGGTAATAGGGATAGAGGCCCTCGGGCACGACCTCCCTTTCGTGACGCATCAACGCGCTCACCGCCTCCCGCATCGGGACCACTACCCGGTGAAAGCGAACCGTCTCCCGCCGCATCTCGAACCAGTGACGCTGCCGAGATGGCTCCACCGATTGCTCGGCGAACAGATCATCGGTCACATCGTCGTAGTAGTCGTCGAATGCGGAGAGAATCGAGAAATACTCGTCGACGATGACATCGAGGAGTCCGTAGAGCAGGAACCCGACGCCATAGACCTGAAGCTTGGGCGAACGGTCACAGCGCGCCATGACCTCCCTGATCGGGAATCCATCGCCCCGGCGGACCGTCACCAGCCAACGGTCGTTGAAGAAGGCATACACCTCGAGACCCTCCAGCCGAGGGGTGTCCAGATCGAGTGACAGGTGGTAGGTGGTGAGGAAGAGATGGGTCTCATACCGGTCGAGCTTGGGCCGTTGCTCCGGGCCCATCACATCTTCGACCGCCAGCTCGTGCAGGCCGAGCTCCTCCGCAAGTTCGGCGAGCTCCTCGGAGCTTGGATCTGAGATGTCGACCCACACGACGGTGTCCCGCTCGTCCAGGTAATCGGACACTCCGGCCACCGGGAAGGACTCGGCCTCCAGCACTCCGGCGCGGTAGACCCTGGTCAGCGTCTGAGCCATACGGACATTGTTGCCCATGCCGGTTTCGAACTCTGGCAGCGTCTGTCCGACGACAGACACCCGGCGGCCACGGTATTACCGTCGCTCCACGTCATGCCAGCCACCGTCGTCTTGGGCGCGCAGTGGGGTGACGAGGGGAAGGGCCGAGTCGTCGACTACTTCGCCGAGTCAGCCGACTTCGTGGTCCGCTATCAGGGTGGCAACAACGCCGGGCACACCATCATGGTCGGGGAGCAACGGCTCGCTCTCTCGATGATTCCCTCGGGGATCATGTACCCGAGCTGCACCCCGGTCATCGCCTCGGGGACGGTGATCGACCCACGGGTCCTGATCGCAGAACTGGACATGGCGGAGGAGAAGAACCTCGACCCCTCCCGGGTCCGCATCTCATCCAACGCCCATCTGATCATGCCCTACCACCGCAAGCTCGACGCCGCCATCGAGCGATATCTGGGCAAGAACCAGATCGGCACCACCAAGA
>JBMDXS010000097.1:0-3251 GCA_048595045.1 Acidimicrobiia bacterium | reverse complement strand
GGACGACGCATCGTCCCGTTATCGGACATGTGGCGCCTCCTCTTGAACCGTCCTGAAGCGGGCCACTCGCCACATGGCAGTCAAGGCGACGACCTCGCCGACCGCAAACGCGAGCGCGGTTCGGGTCAACGGCTCGAGCTCGCTGAGGGCGAGGACGACGATGGCTGCGACCAGACCGAGCGACCAGACCACGGTGAGGGCGAGGGTCCTCCCTTGGGCGACCAGAAACTGGCCCACCACCTGGATGGTGACTGCAGCCACCACGCCTCCCGCAACGAGGGCCGCGACCTCAGAGGATGGCCTGAACTCGCCGCCTAACAACAGCTGAACCACATCCGGCCCGGCGAGGTACCCGGTCAGGGCACCGGCCAAACACAACCCGGCGCCCGCCCACATCAGACGCGATATCAGACGGTCGGCCTCGGTTCGGTCGCCGGTCTCTGTCATCCTGACCAGGTACGGGAGGAGACGGCCTTGGAGAAGATAGGTCAAGGTGAGTGGGGCCCGATACAAGGTGAAGGTGACGAAGGCCACGCTGATCATCTCGGGGCTGCCCCCGAGAGCGAGCACGGCGAGGGGGGCACCCGCCAGCAAGATCTGTGATGCCGCACTGGCCAGGACGTAGACCCCGAGAAATCTGCCGGCAACGGCCAGGGAGCCAGACTCGGCCTGGTGGTCGAACCTCCAGAATCGGGTGCCCAAGACCGTGAACGAGCCGAGAGCCATCGCCCATCCGAGCGCCGTGGCGCCCGTGGCGATCGCCAGGAAGGCCACCGCGAGCAAGAGCCGGCCCACCGACTCCCCGATCATCGACCAGCCCACCAGCCCGAACTTGCGATGACCGGCCAGGAGCCCCTTCCCCACTTCGTAGAGGCCATAAGAGATGAAGAGGACCGTTGCGATGAGGAGGAACGTCTCGTCTCCGAGGAAGGCTCTGTCGAGCGTGAAGCCGACGAAGGCCACGCCGACGATCCCGGCGAAGGCGATGGCCACCAAGGCCGGGAGCAACCCGTGCCAGGTCAGCACCTTCCTTCCTGAAGCCGCTTCCCGGGTGACGTGCTGCTCCACCGGGACCAGGACCACCGTGGCCACGATGAAGAACATCGTCCACAACACCGAAATCGGGGCGAAGCCCTCGGCCCCCAACGCCCGACCCCCGATGATCTGGAAGAGATAGGCGCCGAAGGCGGCGACCAGGCTGCCACCGACCATGAGGCCGGTCCCAGGGGCACGGAATCCAGAGCCCGCAGGTCGTATCTCGTCGCCGAGCGTCATGTGACCCCGACTGCGACCTCGACCGGTTTTCGCGCGCCGCTGGACGAGAGCCACAGCCCGAGTGTGAACCACAGCACCGGCTCGAAGAGCACCGTCTGGGTCAGCGATGCCGCGGCCACCACCACCAACGCGGGCCCTGCCACCCAGCCACCACCTCGTCCCAGGGAGACGACCAGCACGACGAAACCCAGGAAGCCAATGATGCCGGACTCCGCCAGCAACTGGAGGACGAGGTTGTGCGGCTCCTGGAAGCCGACCTCGTTCCACCCGGTGCCGAGGCCAATCCCTCGTATCGGTTGCTCGGCAAACCTCTCCGCGTATTCGGCCCAGACGGCGAGGCGATTGTCGTCGGCGCCCAAATCGGGCCGGTCTGCCCCCCCTGGGACCTCGATGTCGCCAAGCGCCAACAGATTGTCCCAGCGGAACCCCATCGCCTCGGCAACATCACCACCCACACCCTCCGGGTCGGTGATGACGTGGAATCCGAGGAGCAGGGCAGCGACCAACGCCCCGGCTCCCACCGTGCGCAGTCCCCTCGCCAGCGAGGACCGGCCCTCGTGCCACAAGGCGAACAGACCGGCAACGACGGCGAGCCCGAGACCCAGCCACCCGGTCCGGGCATAGGTGAGCATCGAGGCGGCGGCGAGCCCACCCAGGACCAGCGGCGGCGCCCAACCTGGCGCCCTTACCAGGCCACGGCCCACGCCGACGATCGTGAGGGTGATCCACACGTTGGTCCAGAGCGCCGAATAGCCGGGATCCTGATGCCAGTTGGTGAGGGCCAGGAACCCGGAGTCGAGGTAGGCGGCCTTGTTGACCCGGTCGATCAGGAAGAAGTCGTTGACGGCATCGATGGCCCCCGCACCGAACACTCCATTGGTGAGCATGGCGAGGACCACTCCCGTGACCGCCATGGCCGCCCCAGACCAGAAGACGACCGTGAGCACGTCTCTCATCGAATGGGCGTGCTTGCCAGTCACCAACATGAGCAGGCAACCGGCGACCAGGGCGAAGAACAGACGCCAGAAACCTGCCCCCGTCGAAGGCCCCGGCCAGGAGACGAGAACGGCGGCCAGGAAGATCAACACGCCAAGACCGGCTCGTTTCGACCACGGATAGCGGCGCTCGTGCCACAGGTCCAGGGCCGCGACGATCGCAACCAGCACCAGCCACGGCTTCAGGGCGACCTCGACCCTGAAGAAGACGGTATGCAGCGGGAGCAGGGCCACCAGCGCCAGGAACAAGCGCCGGGACAGTGGGTGCGGTGTGGAAAGCACGGGGAAGACCGGGAAGGCTACCGATCGGCACCAATACTGCCAGATCCCCCCTCCCCGGTTTCGGCGGTACTCCCCCCAGCGGGGGGAGAAACGAAGCTCCCGTTTCCTTCCCCCAGGCGGCCCCGTTTCCTCCTCCGCAGGGGGGAGGTGGCCCGGAGGGCCGGAGGGGGAAACAGCCGGAGCGAGGACACTCCATAATTGATCACAGACATGTCCGACCGACGCATCGTCTTCGTCACCACCGAGCTCTACCCGGAGACGCAGGGTGGCGCCGGGGTGGTGGTCGACGCCCTGGCTCGCCATCTCGCCGGCGCCCAGCCGGTGCTGATCCTTCTCGCCAGCCCGGATCCCGTCGAGGTGATGGAAAGGAACGGTGTCGACGTCGAGGTGGCGCTCATCCCGGCCACCGAATTCATGGAGCGCTCCAAAGCGACCGCAGAAGCGGTGCTGGCCCTGGCAAGACCCGGCGACCGGATCGAGGTACAGGATTTCGAGGGGCTGGGCTATTCCCTCCTGATCGATCGGGTCGCCCTCGGGTTGGAGGCCAACCCGGTGACCGTGCGCTTCCACGGCCCCTACGACCTGTTGCGGGAGGCAATGGAGAGCGAGCCCAGCGACTGGTGGCTGCCCGCGGCAATGGAGCGAGGGGTGTTCCGAATGGCCGACCAGGTGCTGATTCCGGTCGAAGGACACCGTTCC
>JBMDXS010000096.1:0-13490 GCA_048595045.1 Acidimicrobiia bacterium | reverse complement strand
CCGAGCGGGCCCCTGGAAGCCGCCCAGGCGGCGAAGGCTACAAACGCCATGACGAAGCAGAGCATCGACTCCACGGTCCACGCTCCACCATTGGTCATGATGCTGGTCAACGAGATGTCGAACACGCCGTCGTTGTCCGTCGGGAAAGGGTTGTCGTTGGCCAGGAAGCGATAGGAGGCCAGTTCTACAAAGAGGGCGGCGGCCACACCGAGAGCGCCACCCACGGTGGCGGCTAGGGAAAGGGCGCTCATCGGAAGGAAGACCTGCTGCCAGTTCCGGACCCCGGACAGTCGCTGGCTGACCAGGGCTCCGGTAGTGGCTGCCCCGGCCAGGATGGCGACGTAGAAGACCATCTCGTGTATGTGCGGCCAGGGATCCCTTCCCGCCGGCGGCGAGCCTGCGATCAGTCTTCCGATCGAGACGAAGAGCAGGAGCCAGGCAAGGTGGACGTTGAGAACCGAGGTTCGGCGGATCGTCTCGCCGAGCCGAGTCGAGGCCGCGATCGCAGCGGTGTCGGCGACGACGATGGCTGCGACCAAAGCAGCGGCGGTGATGATCACCCAGCCTCCATCGAGGCCGAGTTCCAGCGCAATCGGGATCATGAGGATCCCCAGGGCCAGATGATGGCGACGTAGCCGGTCGAGCACCGGCTGGCGACACCACATCGCAGGGTTGTCGAGGCTTGCCCCGGGCGCCGGGTCGCGCACCTGAAGGACCCGCTCCTCGTCCGTCAACCGAGGCGACACGAGGCTCGCTTCGCCGATCCCGAATAGGAGCCGGAACTTCTCCTTCGAGGACTGGGGCTCCAACAGAGACTGAGTGGAGAGCCGCCAGACGATTACGAGGAAAAGCAGGGCGAGAAGAAGTGCCCCACCCGCCACGAGGCTGGCCTGATAATCCGTCGTGGCCGCGATCTGGTTCACATGGCTGATCAGGACGACCGAGCCCTGAGCGACGAGCACGGCGGTGATGAACAGCCCTGTCACCCTTATGAAAGCCTGCACGGTCGTACTGGTTGAGGCCATCCACCCGGCGAGATTGGCCAACATGAACGGGGAGAGCAGAAGCCAGAAAGCGGTGATCCTGCTCCCGGACGTCAGGCTCCCCCAGTGGAACGCCTTCACCTCCTTGCCGTCGCGATTCGATTCGTAGATGCGAGCGAAGGGATCGGAACGGTCGTAGCTCACCGGATCCGAGTACAGGAGATCGCGTGGTGGCGTCCCGGACATGCCGTGGACTCGCAACTCCGAGTGCGCCATCACGTCTCCCTCGACTCGACCTCCCCAGAAAGCTACGCGTCGAAGATGGCCGACCAGGCGGGGAATCCTCCCCACCTCCCTCGCCTACCCTTGCTCGCATGGAAGAAGAGCGCATCGCCCTGTTCATCGACTTCGAGAACCTGGCGATTGGAGTTCGTGAGGCACTGGGTGGGATGGAGTTCGACTTCGAGCCGATCGGCAACGCCCTGGCCGAGCGGGGACGGGTCGTCGCCCGCAAGGCCTACGCCGACTGGTCGATGTTCTCCGATGCCCGTCAGAAGCTGACCCGCAGCCACATCGAGCTGATCGAGATCCCCCAACGCATGGGGGCGAGCCGGAAGAACGCCGCCGACATCAAGATGGCAGTCGATGCCATCGAAGTCGCGTTCGAACGGGACTACATCACAACCTTCGTCGTCTGCACCGGGGACTCCGACTTCACCCCGTTGGTCCACAAGCTGCGCGAGCTGAACAAGAAGGTGATCGGGGTCGGGGTCAAGGCATCTACCTCCGCTTTGTTGCCACCCGCCTGTGACGAATTCCTCTTCTACGAGAACCTCGACGGCGTAGAGCCAAGCCGGGTGAGTGAGCCCGCCGAAGAGGGCGAGCGGGTCGACGATGCGACCCCCGAGCTTGCCTCGCTGATCACCACCACCCTGTCCGGATTGCTCCGCAGCGGTGGCGGTGAGGTCCTCGCCTCTTCCCTGAAACGGGCGCTGTTGCGCAAGGACTCGACATTCAGCGAAGCCGACTATGGCTTCCGTGCATTCGGAGAGCTCCTCACCCATCTCGAGTCTCAGGGTGTGGTCCAGACCTCGGAGGGACCCGGCCGGGGTGATCCCATAGTCGAGTTTCCCTCAGGTGGCTCGGGAGAGGGGGCCGCTTTCGACCTGCTGGCCGAAGTGGTCAACGAGAATTCCAAGAAGGGATCACCGGTCTTCCTCTCCGGCCTCAAGAACCAGCTTCGCAAGAAGGACCCCGGTTTCTCCGAGAAGAAATTCGGTTACTCGGGCTTCCTACAATTCTGCAAGGCGGCGGCCACCAGGGGCCAGATCGAGCTGACCTGGGATGACGAGACGGGTGACTACCGGGTCGAGGCCACGTGAAGCGAACCGCCGACGTGGTGGTCGTCGGCTCGGGGATCATCGGCGCCTCTATCGCATTCCAGCTCACCCGCCATGGGGCGGGGTCGGTGGTGGCGCTCGACAAGGGGTTGGGCCCCGCGGAGGGCTCGACCGGGGCCTCTTCGTCGATATGCCGGTGCCGCTACACCCACCCCGAGGTGGTGAGGCTCGCCTTCCATGGCCAGGAGGCATACGGCAACTGGGCCGAGTTCACCGGTCTCGACCGGCCCAGGTCAGCGCTGCACCGGGTCGGCGTGCTTTGGATGATGGGGGAGAGCGCGCAGACGGTCGAGGCCGACGCCGGGAAACTGGCCGGAGAAGGTGTCAAGGCGGAGGCGGTCGGACCAGAGCAGGTCAGCGATCTGTTTCCTTCGCTTTCCACCTGTGCGGTGCCGTTCGACCTCACCGGTGAGCGGGAACACGAATGCGCTCCCGGCGAGGCTTTTCTCTACGAGAGTCTCGGGGGATATGTCGATCCGGTGGGGGCCAACCAGGACCTGATCGAGGCCACCCGAAGGGGTGGTGGAAGCGTCGAGTTCAGCTCGCAGGTGACGGGGGTGATGCAGGCGAACGGGCGTGTCACCGGGGTCACCCTGTCGGACGGGTCGGAGATCTCGGCTGGGCTGGTGGTCAACGCCGCCGGGCCCTGGTGCAACCAGCTCAACGCGATGGCGGGGGCCGAGTTGCGCTGGACCCTGACCCCGACCCGGATTCAGACCGTCTATCGGTCCTGGCCCTCCGATCTCGGCCCGATCCCGGTCGGTGCCGACGCCACCACCGGCATCTACTTTCGACCCGAGACCGGCGGGCAGCAGGTGCTGATCGGCTCCGTGTTGGCCGAGGACGAAGAGGAGATCGTCGACGATCCGGACGACTACAAGCGGGTCCCCGACGCGGGCTTCACTGAGATCAAGCTTGCCGCATTTCATCATCGTGTCCCTGGTCTCGAAGCCAGGGGAGGGGTATCCGGCGTCGCCGGTCTCTACACCATCAACCGGGAGGATGTCCATCCGGTGGTCGGCCCGTCAGGGGTGGACGGGCTCTGGGTGGCCAATGGGTTCTCCGGGCACGGCTTCAAGCTGGCTCCCTCGATCGGCTCCATGATCGCCCAGGCAGTGACCGGGACCTCTTTGGAGTTCGACACCGACGTCTCGTTGAGCTTCCTCGCGGTCGACCGTCAGCCGATCGACGTCGCCGTCAAGAACGTCCTGGCCTGATGCGCTACCTGAACTCAGCTGAGACCAGGGAGGCCTTGCCCATGCCCGAGGCGATCCGCGCCATGGAACACGCCTTCGGCGCCGAGGCGGAGACACCCCAGCGCATCCAGGTCGGTAGCTCTCTGGTGATGCCGGGGAGACTGGACGAGATCATGGCGGTCAAAGTCGTATCGACCGCACCCGGGAACCCGGCCGGCTTGGTCGTGGTGTTTGGTGCCGATGGCAGCCCGGTTGGCTTGGTCCATGGCCCAACCCTCACCGCAATCAGGACCGGGGCGGTGTGCGGGCTCGCCACATCGCTGCTGGCATCTGCCGAGGCGGCCACCCTGGCCATGTTGGGCGCAGGAGCCATGGCTTTCGACCAGATCGAGGCGGTGCGGGCAGTTCGGCCCATCACCAGGATCCTGGTTTGGTCCCGGAACCCCCTCAATGCCCGGATGGTTGCGGAGATGGTGGGAGCCGACCACGTCGAGGACGCCGACGACGCCGTCACACAGGCAGATGTCATCTCGTGTGCCACTCCGGCCACAGAGCCGATCTTTTCGGAGGGAAACGTGCGTCCAGGGGCACATGTCAATGCGGTGGGCGCCTTCACCCCGGAAATGGTCGAGCTTCCCGCCGAACTGCTGGAGAGGGCCTATGTCGTAGTCGATGACTATGCCGCAGCTGCCGAAGAGGCAGGCGACCTGATCCAGGCTGGGAGGCTACCCAACACCTCGCTGAGGGAGCTCCTGGCCGGTACCCACCCCGCGATCGGGGAGGACGTAACGGTGTTCAAGAGCGTGGGTGTCGCCGCCCAGGACGTCGCGGCCGCCTACACGGCCTTGGTCAACGCCGACCGTCTCGGGATCGGGACCCTTCTCCACGGTTAGCTACTCGAGGGTCTGGCTGAGCCGGCCGAGACGGCGGTCCCAGGTATCGCCGACGTCTTCCGCCCACCGCACCACGTCGCCGAGCGGTTCGGGGTCGAACGTGTATCGGACCTCACGACCCGAGGCCTGTCTCTCCACCAGGCCGGCGGCGTCCAGCGCGGCCAGATGTTTGGCGACCGCCTGACGCGTTATCGGCATGGCCGCCGATAGCTCCGTCGCTGTGGCCGGGCCTCCTCGGGCCAGACGATTCAGCACTTCGATCCTGGTCGGGTCGGCCAGTGCGGCGAATAACTCGTGGGGGATCATCAGGCTGCGACGGACAGGAACGTCTCGGGAAAAGGGGAACCACCCCACTGCGGGGGGAGCCCGGTGATCGTCCATGGGAGCAGGGTCTCACGGACGGTCAGGGCCGTGCCGTCCTCGGCGGGCTCGAGATCGATCTCGACCTGGGTGGGCAGACCGTCGTCGGTTCGCCAGCTCCATTGGAGACGACGGCCGGGCACGATCTCCTCGATGGTGCCCCACACCCGATGACCCTCGTCGGGGGTCATGACGATGGAGCCGCCGGGCCGGATGTCCATCTCGACGTCTTCGCCCATCCAGTCGGCGACCAGGTCTCCTTCGGTCAGGTGCTGCCAGACCAAGTCTGGGTCGGCGGGCAGGGTGACCTTACGTTCGACGGAGATGTTCCCCGCCGACTCCTCGAAGAGCTCTTCACGCATACCTGCAACTTAGCAGTTGCGCGTCGTGTAAGGTGATGCGCAACCAATTGGTTGCACGAAGGAGGATGGACATGCTGATACCGACAGTCATCGAACAGACGAGCAGGGGCGAGCGTGCCTACGACATCTACTCACGGTTGCTCGGGCATCGTGTCGTGTTCCTCGGCCGTCCGGTCGACGCCGACACCGCCAATCTGATCGTCGCCCAACTGATACACCTGGAGAGCGAGGACCCGGAGAAGGACATTTCGCTCTACATCAACTCACCGGGCGGCGAGATGTCCTCGATGATGGCGATCTACGACACGATGCAGCTCATCAGTCCCGAGGTGATGACTGCGTGCATCGGCATGGCCGCCTCGGCGGCCGCCCTCATCCTGGCTTCGGGAGCGCCGGGCAAGCGATATGTGCTGCCCCACGCCAGAGTGCTGATCCACCAGCCGCATCTGATGAATGGCGGTCTGGAAGGCCAGGCTTCGGACATCGAGATCCATGCACGTGAGATCGTCCGCCAGAAGGAGGAGATGAACGCCATCTTCGCCCGTCACACCGGTCAGAGCGTGGAGACGATCGCCCGCGACACCGACCGCGACCGATGGCTCACCGCGGAGCAAGCCGTGGAGTACGGTCTCGTCGACTCGATCATGGCTCCGAATCGGGTGCCGGCCGGTTTGGAGCGCGGCATCGACACTGAGTCGTAGCCGGGTCGATCAGGAGGCTTTCGCCCCCCGGATCTCCAACCCGTCGAGGAGCCGCATGGAGGCTTCGCTGATCTCGTGGACGGCCTGGTTGAAGACGTCTTCGTTGTGTGAGGCGGGCCGGCTGAACCCGGAGATCTTGCGCACGAACTGAAGGGCCGCCGCCTCGATCTCATCGGTCGGGGCCGGGGTGGCGCCCTCCCTCAGGACCTTGATCGATCTGCACATGGGCTCACGCTACCGGCGCCACGTGATTGCGGCCCGCCAAATTGGGAGCGTGGGCGTCGCATATCGCATCGCTCGGTCCCAATTACGGGGGAAACTCGGTTGACCGGGGCCGTCTCGTCCGTTCGACCTCGCTCGACGCCAGGGCGAAGGCGACTACCAGGGCCATCGGTAGCACGTCGAGGGCGGATTCACCCGAGATGAGAGCTCCGAGGAAGAGGACGATGGCGCATATGGCCCGGCCCGCATGGAGCCGGTCTTTGCGGAGAAACCTCTTGGATCGGCTGTCGACGAACGAGACGGGGTCCAACGGCTCCCTGACCGTGGCGATGAGGGCCATCAGACCCAGCGCGGCGATGAGGAGAGGGCGCACGATTGGCGCCGAGCGAGGGAAAGCGCCGCTGAGACTGGCCACGATGGTCGAACCCACCGCCGCCCCGATGGCGGCATAGAGTGCGGCCCGGGTTGGCTCATCCGACAAACGGTCGTCGACGTATATCGCGACAGCCAGCCCGAATCCGGCCACCCATCCGAGCGGAGTGAAGGAGATGACGGTGGCGAAAAGGGCGAGCACTGCCAGATCGGTCGGCAGGGGGCGTCTCCCGGTGGTCTCGACCACCAGCCGCGCAGCCACCAGGACGCCGGCGAAAGGCAGCATGACCGTCCCGTAACCGAGGAGGGCCCAAGCGGCGCTCAGAACGGCGAGGACCAGCGCGGGCACCTGCCGATCCGGATCGAGCTCACGGGCCAGGGCCCAGCCCAGAAAGGCGTAGCCGCCGGCCTCGATGGCGAGAAGCGGTTCACGATCGTGGGCCAGCGTGAGGTAGGCCCCGGCCATGGCGGCGACGGTCGACAGGACGAGAATCGCCCGGTTCCATGGATCGGTCGGATCCAACCGCCGCAGGAGATGAGATCTGAAACGCACAGGGCCATTTTGGGTCCAAATCGGGGAAACGACGGCTTCGGAATACTCTGATTCGACGTGACCAAACCGCTGGAGAGCATCCGCCGTCTCCCCGCCGTGGGGGTGCTCGCCGAGAGGCAGATGGGTGGATTCCTCGCCATCGCGGCGCTCGTCGGGGTGGGAGTGGGTCTCGGGGCGGCCGTCCTGATCTTCCTGGTCGACTGGCTCGAGGAGTTCTTTCTCACCGACGTGGTCGCCCAAGGCCGCGCCTGGGTCTTCCTGACTGTGCCCACCGGGTTCCTCGTTGCCTGGTTCCTGGCGCGTCGATTCGCCCCCGAGATCGCCGGCGACGGTGTCCCCGAGGCCGTGGCCGCCCTCGAGGTGCACAGTGGCCGGATGCGGGCCCGGATCATCCCGCTGAAGACCCTGGCCACGGCCGTCACGATCGGCACCGGGGGGTCCGCCGGGCGCGAAGGCCCCATCGTCCAGATCGGCGCGGCGGTTGGGTCGGTCATCTCACGCCGGTTCAACCTGGGCGAGGATCAGGTGAGATCGCTGGTCGCCGCCGGCGCGGGGGCGGGGATCGGTGCAGCCTTCAACGCTCCGATCGCCGGGATGCTCTTCGCCCTCGAGGTGATCCTCTCCTCTTTCGCCGCCCGTCACATGTCAGCGATCGTCATCGCTTCCATCACCGCAGCAGTCACCAGTCGAACGATCATCGGCGATGAGCTGGCGCTACAGACCGGCGTATATCGGCTGCAGAGCTTCAACGAGTTGATCCTCTATGCCGGGCTCTCCCTCGTCGTGGTGGCCATCGGCGTGATCTTCCTGGGGATGGTGGGCCGACTCGATGGATTCGTCCGTCCCCGTGCTCGTGCTCTCGGGTTCGTCCGGCCATTGTTCGCCGGACTGATCGTCGCCGCCCTGATCTTTCTCGAGCCCAAGCTGTTCGGCACCGGCCAGTCGGTGATCAATGAGCTGCTCGGCGGGGGGGACGGGTCCTCAGCCTGGTGGGTGCTCATCGTGTTGGCGCTGGGGAAGGCGATCGCCACCAGCCTCACCACGACGTCGGGTGCTTCAGGTGGTGCCTTCATGCCTTCCCTGTTCATGGGCGCAGCCGTGGGGACAGGGTTCGCCCTGCTCGTCTCCGAGGTCTGGCCGTCGCCGGTCGAGTCCGGCGCCTTCGCCGTGGTCGGGATGGCAGCGATGTTTGCCGTGGTGGGAAGGGCGCCGCTCACCGCCATCCTCATGGTGTTCGAGGTGACCGGGGCACGTGATTATCAACTCATCCTCCCGCTGATGCTCACCGCCACGCTTGGCACCTTCCTCGCCGAGCGTTTCCATGCCGACTCGATCTACTCCATGGTGCTGCGTCACATGGGGATCAAGGTGAGGAACACCGGAGAAGTCGACCTCCTCGACACCATTCAGGTCGGGACGGTGATGGCGACCTCCCCGATCGTGTGTGTCACATCCGACCCCGTGGCGTCGGTGGAGGAGAGACTGCACAACACCCGATCCCACGGGCTTCCGGTACTCGATGGTGGGCGTCTGGTCGGCATCATCACGCTCTCGGACATCGCCCGGGCCGATTCCGGCGAGCAGACCGTGGCCGAGGCCATGACCCCTCGTCCCGCCACCGTGGTTCCGAGCACACCCGTGTCGGTAGCCCTCGAGCGCATGGCGGTGCTCGGCGTGGGCCGCCTTCCCGTGGTCGACGAGGAGGATCCTGGCCGGCTCGTGGGTGTGTTTCGGCGTGAGGATGCAGTCCGTGCCTACCACGAGGCGCTCACCTCCAGCACGGACATGGAGCTGCGTCGGGCCCGGCTCGCCCAGCGCACCGACCCCGGGGCCGGTTACTACGAGTTCAGGATCCCCCCGGGCTCGATGGCCGACGGCAGGACCATACGGGAGGTCTCATGGCCGGAGGGATCGACACTGGTCTCGATCAGAAGGGAAAGAGGGGTGGAGGTGCCGACGGGGGACACTTTGCTGAAGCGGGGGGATGTCGTCACCGCCTTTGGCACGCTGGTGTCGAAGGAGCGCATGATCCAACGTCTCAATGCGGGGGCAGACGAGCCCACCGCGGAGATCTGGCTGGATGAGATCGAGGCGCAGGGTGACTCGGGCACCACCCTGGGGGCCGGGCCACCCGATCCTGGTCCACTCAACGGCTCGTAGAATCGGCGTTCCTACATAGAGGAGGGAAATCGATGGAAGGCGTCGCACTCGCTTTCCTGGCGTTGATCGTGATCGCGGTGCTCGCGGTCAGCCTGTCCAGGCAACGCAAGAGAGCGGCCAACATGGATCTGGAGGACAAGTCGTGGCTCCGGCCCGTCCCGGCCGAAGCAGAGCCGGGCTTCGGCGCCGCCCCTGTGCGCGACTTCCACGTCCATGGCCACCAGGCGCGGGTCACGTTCGACGTGCCCTTGCCCGATCAGGACGATCGGGTGCTCAACGACCTCCTCGTCGATGAGGCGGTCGAAGTGGTGCGTGAGAAGCGTCACGCTCTCCCCATCGGAGATGTGACCGAGATCGTCGTCTTCGCCGGGCGGGACGAGGTGAAGGAGGTAGGGCGGTCCAAGCTGCCGGCGCCAGGTGAGCTTCCGCCCCCGATCGAGAGAGAGGTCTTCAACCTCACTCACATCGCCAGGGACCCGTTCGCCTCGCAATTCGAGGTGGACCACACGGTGAGCTACGACACAGCCGTCAGAGTCCCCGCCGATGAATTGAGGCCCCTGCTCCAGGACCTCAGGGTGCCACAAGGCCTCGACCGTGGCCTGCGGGCGAGGGGTGTCGATCCGGATGCCGTGACCGGGCCCGAGTTCATCCTGGCCCTTCTCGAGATGTTCGGATACAAAGTGACGCCTCAGGGCGAGCCCGACGTCTATCTCGCCACCAAGGACAATCTGCGCACGTTCATCCGCACCGACTCATTCGATCCCGGCGAGCACCCGGAGCTCGAAGAAGGGCTCGTGCGCAAGTTCGTGGCCGAGTTCGCCACCTCTGGGGCAGATCGAGGCATGTTCATAAGTGACAAGTACGGCCCGTTCATGACACACGACATCGAGGCATCCGACCGTCGCATCCGGTTCGTGACGCGGGAGAGGGCTCAGGGATTCATCGATTCCATGGCTCTGGGTTAGCCGGCCCCCGTCGACAAACCCCGGGCCGGGCTATGCTGGCCGCAAGGAGTCAAGGAGACCACCCTTGTTCAGCGGGTTGAGAGCACAAGAGCTTCTGATAGTCCTTCTCATCATCCTCCTCATCTTTGGGGCGAGGAAGCTGCCCGACCTGGCTCGCTCACTGGGCGCCTCGGCCAAGGAGTTCCGCAAGGGCGTCACCGAAGGCTCCGAGGATGAGGCCGCGGACCAATCCTCGAATGCAGCCGCTGCTGACGCGCCCAACCCGGAGGCAGCGGCTCCGGAGACCCCTCCCTCCGACACGCAACAACCGGGCTAGAGCCCTGGAACCCAAACACGCCACGCCGGCGTTGTTGAGGTAGGCCTCCGTGACGGAGTCCGTCCCACTCACCTGGGAAGAGGTTGCACGCATCTATGGGCGCAAGATCTACAACTTTGCCTATCGGCTCACCGGCAACAGCGACGACGCAGCGGATCTCGTTCAAGAGGTCCTGCTCCGCGTGCGTAAGGGCCTCGCCGCCTATCAGCCGGGGAGTTTCGAGGGCTGGCTCTGGCGTATCACGAGGAACGCCTTTCTCGACGAGGTCCGGCGACGCAACCGTCGCCCTGCCTCCCCGCTGCCTGACGAGGTCGACCGGTGGGAGATCGCCAGCAGCCCTTCGGCCGATGTGGAGTATTCGCGTATCTCGCTGGGGGACGATGTGCAGAAGGCCCTCTTGGAGCTTCCGTATGAGTTCCGGGAGGCGGTGGTCCTATGTGACATCGTCGGGCTCTCCTACGAGGAGATCGCGCGTGCCGTCGCCGTCCCAGTCGGCACGGTCAGGAGCAGGATCCATCGTGGCCGCAAACAGCTCCGGGAGTCGCTGACATGAAGCATGCCGGAGATCAGATCAGCGCCTATCTGGATGGCGAGTTGACGAGACCGGAAATCGAGCAGCTCAAAGCTCATCTCTCCTCATGTGGGAAGTGCGCCGCCGAGATTCAGGAGGTGCAGACCGTTCGGGCGGCGGTTCGCTCGCTTCCAATGCTGGAGCTGCCTGCCGGTCTGGTGGCGGAAGCCGACGCCGAGGTGGTGCCGCTGCGCCGCAACAAGGGCTTCTGGGTCGGCGCTGCGGCGGCAGCGGTGGCCCTGATCATCGCCATCGCCGCACTGGTCACGCCGTCCAGCCCATCGATCGCCATCGATGAGCTCAACAGCAGGTATGGCGCCCGCGCCTCACTGGACCCCGCCTTCGGGCCGGCCAAGGTGGTCGTGCCCGACCTCGGGGAGGTCCTCGATTGAGACGGACCATGGCGCTGGTGGTCGCGCTGGTGCTGATTCCGGCTTCGGCTGCCTTCGCCACCGATCTCGACCAGCTCTTGGAGGAGAGCAAGGATGCCTCCTTCAGCGGGGAGCAGGTGATCACCTGTTCCACGCCGGATGGTGCCCGTAATGCCGTCGTCGAGTTGAGCCAGGCGAGTGGTGAGCTCCACATCGGGGCCCCGGTGGCACCCGACGTCGAGGTCGCATCCGGCTTCGGCGGATGGTCTCTGGTGCGAGATGGAGATGTCGTCAGCAGCGCCACCGTCGACGACGCCGGCGAGACGCCGGACCCTTCGTATGTGGTGGCGGACGGCACGCCGACCGACTATCTCGGGCGTGAGGCGACCCTGTATCGGATGACCACCGACGGCGTGGTGCGTGCGGAGCTGGTCATCGACGCCGAATCCGGCGCTCTGCTCCGCGTGGTGACGTTCAACGCCGACGGCAGCGTGTTCTGCGAGCGTCGCTTCATCACCTTCGACCCGAGCCCGGCCCCAACCCCGCACTCGGAGTCCGCCTCTGACGTCGTGCCGTCCGAGGCCGGGGTGGAGACCGAGCTGCCTGAGTCCCTGGGCGGTTTCGAGCGTCTCGACGTCTATCGAGACGAGGAGGGCATCCTCTTCGCCTACTACTCGGACGGATTCTTCTCCTTCGCTGTCTTCCAGACACCGACCCCGGTGACCGTGGATGGTGGGTCGAGGGCGACCGTAGGGGATGGCACCTACACCCGCTCCTTCGGGCCGGGGCAGGTCACCTATGCGTGGGAGACAAGAGCTGGCGCGATGGCGCTGGTCGGCGATTTCCCACCGGACATGCACCAGGCCGTCCTCGAGGGGCTGCCTGCTCCTCAGGACCCTGGTCTGTGGCGCAAGCTGTGGCGCAACCTTTTCGGAGAGGCCAGGTCTCCCCGACCCCTCTAGTCTGACACGCCTGAAATCATCCGGCGTCGGGCACGGCCTTTCGCCACAGGAAGCCGGCAACGGTCCTGAAGGTTGCGACCACCGGAACGGCGATGATCGCGCCCAGGACACCCCCTACCTGGAGCCCGGCGGTAATGGCGAGCAGGACGATGATGGGGGGCAGGGTCACCGAGCTCCCCATCACCTTCGGGGCGATGATGGAGCTCTCCAACTGCTGGATCAGGAGATAGGCCGCGATCACGACCAGGGCGAAGAGCCCGTTGGGCATGTCGAACCTTGTCGAGCCCTGGAACAGCGCCACGATCACCGCAGGGATGGTGGCGATGATCGGGCCGAAGGTGGGGATGCACTCGAGCAGCCCGGCGATGATGCCCAGGACGAATGAGCCTGGCACCCCGAGCAGCCAGGTGACGAACCATGTCGTGCTCCCGATGATCAAGCCCATCACCACCTGGCCACGGACGTAGTCGTTCCACACCCGGTTCACCCTCGACCCGAGCACCTTGACCTCGGGACGGGACGACTCCGGGAACAGCCTCAGGGCGGATCCGACATACCGGGTGGCGCTCCCGCTCAGATACACAGCGATAAGGAGCGTGAAGAAGACGAACGAGACGACGGAGATCACCACGCCAAGGGCCCCGGCCGCGGCCACGACGGTGCTGACGATCACCTCGAGCACGGCACCGTCGGGGGAGGGAGACGGCGCCTGGGCGATGGCGTCGATGACCGGGCTCATATCCACCGTCGTGCCCAGGATGGTCACCGTGGAGAGATTCTCGGCAACGTCGGCCAGCCACTGGTCGAGCTGGGCGGAGATCGCGGACAGGTCGATCTGGGCCAGCGAATCGACCAGGAGGATGGGGCCGATGAGGATGATGAAGTAGGTGACTCCTGCGATGAGCAGGTAGACGAGGAGGATCCCGAGCCAGCGTGGCCAGTTCAGGCGCTTGTGGAGCCAATCGATCAAGGGCTGGAGCAAGAAGGCCAGGAGAGAGGCCAGCACGAGTTGGGTGAGCAGGCCACTCAGCACGAAGAGGACGACGAAGAAGGTGACCACGGAAACCACGATCACGACGATGCGCCTGGTGGTCAGCGACCAC
>JBMDXS010000095.1:0-1732 GCA_048595045.1 Acidimicrobiia bacterium | reverse complement strand
GCCACCCGACGCACCCACGCTCCAGGGTTGTCGTAGCGGGAGATTCGGCTCCAGCGCAACCATGCCTGGGCGAACGCGTCCTGAGTGGCATCCTCGGCCGCCGCCAGGTCTCCACAGGCCAGGGCCAGCGCCTGGACTATCGGTCGATACGACTGGCGGAAAAGGGCTTCAACGGTGGCAGGTTTGAGGGATTCGGCTTCGACTCCGACTCCATGGCTGCTTACCGATGACGTGACTAAGGGCTTCCCGGAATCGCTGTCCAACGGAATTGGTGACGCCAAATCGATCCGATCGTATTTCACGTCTACACCCCGCAGCGGGGCGTTTCCATGACATCGTCCGGAGAGCCGGAGCGCGATGGCCGCATCGTCTTGCCCCGAAAGCAAACCTTAAGCCGGGGATGGCATCCTCACCCGAACGACACTGGGAGGTCGACGATCACGTTCTTGAAATCCAGCCATTCATCAGAGGCACAGATACACGCCGGAATCGAAAAGAATGAAAGCAGGGGGGCCAGGCGCTTCCTGGTGGTGCTCGCCTTGTTGACCGCATGTGGGACCAACGGGGGCGAGACTGCTGAGGAGACCACCTCGACTTCTGCTCCGAACACCACGGTGGCGCCGACAACCACTGTCGCCACGGAAGCGACTTCGACCACGGTCACCGATTCCACGCTCCCCGCCGAGGACGGCTTGCCCGCCGATTCGTATGACCCGGTCGGGAACCCGCTGGAGCCGGGCGAATACACCACCATGACCGCGGGGGTGCCCATCACCTTCACCATGCCCGAGGGTTGGGCCATGGAGAACATCGATCAGCTCGGGGCAGCCTGGATCCCGGCCGAGCTCCAAGAGACGGGCTTCATCTCAATTGCTCGCTGGGAAGGTCAGGTCTTCGAGGAGCCCTGCATGACCCAACCAGCGGTGGACATCGAGCAGACCGCCACGGCCCTGATCGACTGGCTGGCGGCCAATCCCAATGTCGAGGCGACACCGGTTGAGTCGGTATCCGTCGGCGGCGTGGATGGGCAGCGGGTTGTCATCGTGCCGAATGTCCCCGCCGAATGTGTCGACCCGCCATGGCTGGCGCTGGTAGGGCTCCCCGTCGTGGGCGACTACCACCTGACCGCCGACACCACGGGCGAGTTCACTGCAGTGGAACTGGACGGCACGGTCTTGTTGATCGTGTCTGAATCAGCAACCGAGGACTGGGAGCAGATGAAGTCGATCTCGGATGAATTCCTGGCCAACGTGGTCATAGGGGGATAGCCGCAAAGACCTCGCCTCCCTCGCTCAGATCAGCTGACCTTCCTGGTCGGGTGATTCCCCGGCCCGGTCGATCAGGCGTCGGGTAGGGCCTCGAGCAGACTCATCTCGTGTTTGGCGAGCACTTCGAGGATCCGCTCCGCGCCCGGCATCTGGTCGAATGGCATCGGAGCCACCGAGGATTCCATCGGCACACCGATCTCCTCGAAGAACTCTGGTTGATGCACCACCGGGGCGAAGAGTGCGAGGACCTTCCCCATGGTGTCACCAACGTTCTTGAACCCATGGGGGACGTTCCCGGCCACATGCACGGTCGAGCCGACCGGGGCCGAGATGGTGTACTTCTCGCCGTCCTCGTCCTGCCCGTAGACCTCGTAGTCGCCTTCCAGGACCCAGAACGTTTCCGACGGGACATGGGTGTGCAGGAAGGCAGGGCCGCCACCGGGCACGCTCACGATCTCGGTGAG
>JBMDXS010000094.1:0-15013 GCA_048595045.1 Acidimicrobiia bacterium | reverse complement strand
TGCTCCACCACTATCAAGGTGTTGCCGAGGTCTCGGAGACGGAGCAAGGTCTCGATCAGCCGTTGGTTGTCACGCTGGTGTAGCCCGATCGATGGCTCGTCGAGGATGTAGAGCACCCCGACCAGGCCGGAGCCGATCTGGGTGGCGAGACGGAACCTCTGCGCCTCTCCTCCGGCCAGGGTCGCCGCCGATCGGCTCAGCGACAGGTAGTCGAGGCCCACGTCGAGGAGGAACTGAATCCGTGCCTTGACCTCATTGAGCACCCGCTCGGCGATGGTGCGCTCACGATCGTTGAGCTCGAGATCCTCGAAGAACTCCTTGGAGTTACCCAGGCTCAGCTCGGAGACCTCGGCGATGTTGCGGTCGGCGATGGTCACCGCCAGCGAGATCGGGTTGAGCCGCCCTCCCCCACATGCCTCACAGGGGACCTCGGCCATGTACTCCTGGTAGTACTCCCTGGCCGAGTCGCTCTCAGCCGACTCGTGACGCCGGTTCAGGAACGGGATCGCACCCTCGAATGTGGCCTGCCACTGGCGCTTCCTGCCGAACCGGTTGGTGTACTTGATGGTGATCTTCTCATCGCCGGTCCCGTACAGGATCTTGTCCTGGACCTTCTTGGGCAGGTCCTCCCAGGGCGTGTCCATGGAGAACCCGAACACCTCACCCAGCCCGGTGAGTAGCCGGTGGTAATAGCGCATCCGGTTGGAGGACCACATCGGGATCACACCTTCCTCCAGTGAAAGCGAGGGGTCGGAGATCACCAGTTCGGGGTCGACCTGGAACCTGGTCCCGATCCCCGAGCACACCGGGCAGGCGCC
The DNA here is from genome assembly GCA_048595045.1 of Acidimicrobiia bacterium. Classification (GTDB taxonomy): domain Bacteria; phylum Actinomycetota; class Acidimicrobiia; order Spongiisociales; family ZC4RG35; genus JARDZU01. The sequence continues at coordinate 14,195 of JBMDXS010000094.1, read as the reverse complement.
GTAGGGGCTGTTGAACGAGAAGTTTCGTGGCTGGAGGTCCTCGAACGAGAGCCCGCACTTGGGACAGGAGAGATGCTGGGAGAAGGTGAGAGTGGCACCGTCGACGATCTCGATGTCGGCTGTGCCGTCGGTGAGGCTGAGGGCCGTCTCGAGGGACTGGGTGAGCCGCTGTTCCATCCCCTCCTTTCGCACCAGACGGTCGACCACCACCTCGATCGTGTGCTGGTAGTACCGATCCAGCTTGATCTCTTCTGTGAGCTCTCTCACCTCACCATCCACCCGGGCCCGGGCGAAACCCTGTTTGGCCAGGTCGGCGAGCAACCCTTCGTACTCACCTTTTCTCCCTCGGACCACCGGAGCCAGGACCTGGAACCGTGTGCCCTCGGGAAGCTCGAGGATGCGATCGACGATCTGCTGAGGGGTCTGACGCTCCACCGCGGTGCCGTCGTTGGGACAGTGGGCAATCCCGATCCGGGCGTAGAGAAGGCGTAGGTAGTCATGCACCTCGGTGACGGTTCCGACGGTCGACCGGGGGTTCCGTGAGGCGGTCTTCTGATCGATCGATATCGCTGGGGAAAGACCGTCGATGAAGTCCACGTCGGGCTTGTCCATCTGCCCGAGGAACTGACGGGCGTAGGCGGAGAGCGATTCGACGTAACGCCGCTGCCCCTCGGCATAGATGGTGTCGAAGGCGAGCGAGGACTTCCCGGACCCGGAGAGGCCGGTGAATGCGATGAGCTTGTTGCGGGGCAGTTCGACCGTGAGGTTCTTCAGGTTGTGCTCACGGGCGCCCCTGATGAGTATGGATTCGGTGGACACTCTCCGCCCGGGTAGTCGCCTGAGTTACGACAGTGTAATCCAGATCAGGGGCGAACGCTTGTTCGTGAGCGGCTCGGATTCAGGCCTCCAGAACGGGTAAGTCCTGCCGATTCATCCATTGGCATGCATCTGACGCCTTCCACGCGCGGCCGCCGCAAGATCTGGATCGTGCTCCCTGCTTACAACGAGGAACGCGACCTCCCGGCGCTACTGCAGCGGATCGAAGAGGCCACCGAGGAGGCAGGACTGCAATTCGAGCTCCTGATCGTCGACGATGGCTCTACCGACGCAACCGCCGAAGTTGCAGAGATCTGGTCGAACAAACTGCCCCTCCAGGTGATGACCCACGTAGCGAACGAGGGCCTGGGAGCGACGTTGCGCGATGGAGTCGAATGGGCGTGCCAACTGGCCCAGCCCAGCGACGTCATCGTCACGCTCGACTCGGACAACACGCACACCCCGGAGTTGATCCTCCGGATGGTGCGGATGGTGCGTGAGGGTCACGATGTGGTGATCGCCTCACGGTTCGTCAAAGGCAGCAGGGTTCGCGGAGTCCCGTTCACTCGCCGGGTGTTGAGTCGGGTGGCCGGCGCCCTGTTCAAAGTCGTGTTTCCAATCTCGGGCGTCCGGGATTACACCTGTGGCTACCGGGCTTATCGCGCCGGCCTGCTTCAGGACGTTATCGCCGACAATCCGGAGTTCTTCGATCAGGACGGATTTCAGGTGATGGTCGATATCCTGCTCAAGCTGCGCCGCCACAGGGACCTCATCTTCGGCGAGGTCCCGTTGATCCTCAGATACGACCTCAAGGAAGGGGCGAGCAAGATGGATGTAGTCGCCACCACCAGCGGGACATTTCGTCTCATGATGAAGAGACGCTTCGAGCGGGTGTGACCACGATCGACCGCCCGCCGGACTATTTCGACTCGCAGTACCGGGACTACGAGAAGCAGAGTCCGGCCCGCAAGTTGGATCACTACCTCGATGTGGTCGACTCTCATATCGGGCGGTCGCAGCAAGTGAGCCTGCTCGACCTTGGCTGTGGACTGGGCGCCTTCCTGGAAAAAGCGCATCGGCGCCATCCCGATTGGGCGTTGTTCGCCATCGATACCGAGCCACGAGGAGTAGCCAAGACCGCGGAGCGAGTCCCATCGGCCACCGTGAAGCTGTACTCGGCAGACCATCAGAGCTTTCCTGACGAATCGATGGATGTGGTGACGGCCTGGGATGTCATCGAGCACGTGGACTCCCTCGACAAGGTCGCGGAATCGGTGACCATGATGCTCAAGCCGGACGGCCTGTTCCTTTTCGTCGTTCCCGTGTACGACGGGCCTTTGGGTCCACTGGTTCGAGCGCTCGATTCGGATCCCACGCATATACACCAGACGGGTCGGGACCACTGGCTGGCTTGGGCCGACTCACACTTCGAGATTCTCGAGTGGCACGGGATCTTCAGGTACCTGGTCGCAGGTCGTTACTACGTCCACGTTCCCGTCCGAACGCTGCGTGGAGTCGCCACGGCGATCTTGATCGTGTGCAGGCGCCGGGCGCCGGTCTGAAGCGGTAGTCAGGCCTCGACCGCCTGAGCCGCGACATCCAGATCGGCTTCCACCCTCGTCGACACCATGAGGCCTATCGCCATCAGCCCCATGACGAGAAACCAGTAGTTGGCGAATGCAAGGCCAAGGGCGAACATCGTGGCCAGCACGAGTGCGGACCCGCCGACCCAGCTTCCTCTGGGATGGAGGTAGCGCCCCAGCAGGACCGCCACGACGCCGGTGACGATCACGACGACCCATTGCGGGAGCACGAAGTCGGCTCCCAGGGCAGCCGCCAGCCCCGGAATGCTCTGAGTGTCCGGTCGAAAGCCGATCGACATCAGGTTCCCGAGAGTTGCTTCAAAATAGGCGATCGGGTCCAGGGCGATGAAAGGGAGCATCGTCAGGACCACGGTCGCAAAGGCGACGAGCACCCTCCTGTACCGGCCGTCACGGGAATCGAGGAGGATCAGGAACGGTGCGAGGACGACGAAGTACTGCTTCGATGCCAGGGCCAGACCCAAGGTCACTCCGGAGACCAGGGCGCCGCGACGCCAAAGGAGAGCGGCCACCAGGAAGAGGAACAGGCTCAGTGGCTCGGTCCATGCGGCAAACCAGAGCAGCGGCCATGCCGGCGCTGTGGCGAGGAGCAGGAACGGGCCCAACGTATCTTCGCGGTCCGTTCCTGGCGCGGCCCATGCATACGCGTATGCCGACCAGGCCAGCAATCCCAACCAGGCGATCGTCGACACCAACCTGGGATCGGTGAAGGCGGCAACCAGCCCGTATGTGATCAGGACCAGGGGCGGGTACGGGTACCCCTCGTATACCGCTCCGGCCGGTGCGTAGGGCGACCCGTCGAAGAACCTGACTGCGTCCGTGTAGGGGTTCTCGCCGTCGAGGAGTGCAGTTCCCGCCGCTCGATGGGCGTGATAGACGTCGGTGCCGAGACCCGAGTTCCACTCGTTGGCGATCATGAACCCGGTCACCGTCACTGCTCCGGCGAGGACGACGAGTGCCAGCAGCCTTCGACGGCGGACAGACGATGCGCCGGCGAGACTCAAAGCTGTCACCGCGGCAACGACACCACCCGCCACGACATAGACCCTTACGTCCAACAACGACTCGGGTAGATCGTCCCGACCGAGCAGGACTGACAGAACCGGTATCCCGGCCACCAACACGGCCAGCCATCGGGTCGTCCCGTGGTCGGCCCACGGTCGCCCTGTTCGGATGCTCCAAACGAAAAGCCCCAAAGCGACCAGGACGAGCACGACCGCCAGGCCAGGCTGCGCGATCGAGACCGACAGGGATATGAGTCCGACCGCGGTGAAGGCTATGGACGAGCTGCTCATCCGTCGAGCTAGACGGGCACCAGCGGCTCGATCTTCTCAGCCCTGTGCCAGGCGGGGACAAGGAGCACGTAGGCCGTCAGAACGGGGGCCAGGGCCCGAGCCGAATCGAAGTACCTCGCCCACACCGGCTCGCTGAGGATCAAGGCCAGAAGGGCGAATCCGGCAACGGCGTAGCCGAGGGCAGTCGGACGACGGATGGTCCGGACTGCGATAGAGATCGATGCGTAGAGCAGGATCACGCCGATCAGTGCGTCTGGCAGCGAGTCCGGCGAGGACAGCCATCCCCGTGCCGCCTGGATGAACCCCTGTAGCGGAAAACCAAGCGCCTCGGTGTCCTGCCCCAAGCCGTCTCCCAGACGGAGATGGACGTAGAGCCACCACACCGCTACCGCGCCGAGTGGGACAAACAAGACCTTGGGGGCGCGGCCCCTCGTCTTGATCCAGTACACGATCAGGCCGAGAGCCCCCAGCACCATCGTTTCCCGACTGAGACACGAGACGGTGAGAGCTCCAGCGGTCAGCCCGGGCTTGTCGCGCATCGCGAACAAGACAGCGGCCAGCAGCGCCGCCACAGCGATGATGTCCGCTCCGTTGATGTAGAGAGCGGCTATCAGTCCCGGATTCAGCGGGAAGGCCAACCCGAACCAGGGGGAAAGACCCATCTCCACGGCAAGCCTCGCCGTGATCACGGTCCCGACCCCCATTCCGAGGATGTTCAGGAGGAGGAGCCCCCAAGCCGTAGCGGTCGGTCCGAGGAGCCCCCCGAGGCTGGACAGAGTCGGATAGAGCATTCGCTGAGCCCGATACGAGGGACGGTCGAGATGAATGGCATGGATCTCAGGCTCCAGATAGAAGGGATCCATGGCCTGCGAGAAGAAGAACTTCCCGTCGTGTCCCGCGTCCTCGGCAACCACGACATCGCTGCCGAGCAGGTCCCGGGCGTATCTCACCTGCTCCGGCAGTTCCTCGCCGAACTTGATGGTCGTGGTCGGGTTCCAGTCGAACTCGGTCAGGAGGCGGCCGGCGAAGAAGATGGCGGCCAGCAACCCGATGATCCCGACCAAGACTGTCTTTCTGGTGTTAGTCACCCGCCCTCCTTGCCACCAGGGCGGTTCCCGTTGACGGCAACTCGATCACACGAGTCTCGCCGGGCGTCTTATGGAGGTCATGGACGCGAGTAGGTCGGTCAGGCATCTCCTCGCCAGTAAGGCAGGACATCATTCGACGACTGACGTTGACCAACGTCGTGACATCAGCCATCTCGCAACCGGGCACCCTTGCTGCCAGGAACGCGCCGAACCGCTCGACTCGCTGCTCGTCGGTCCACGCATCACTCTGGACGTACAGTTGGCCCTGGGAGTCGGGTCCGTGGTCGCCCATGATCACGATCGCGTCATCTTCGCCGAGAGCCCCGGTCACCCGTGTGATCAGGCTGTTGGCGCATTCGACCTGCTGCAGGTACAAGCTTCGCACTCGCGCCGTGTCTGCTTCTGTGTGAGCCGCCCGACCCATCGCGAAGCCTTGGGCTCCCCCTCTCCAGTCCGGGGTGCAGTCGCCGTCGAGGAAGAGCGGAGGATGAGGCATGAGCACGTGCGCGAATATGAAGTCGGGTTGATCATCCGCAAGCAGACGGGGCAGATCTTTCTCCAGCCACGTCATCGCATTGAGTGCTCCGAGGGTGAAGGGCCTGCCTAGTTCGAGACCCGGTAACCCAACGAGGATCGACCGGTAGACCGCGTCGTAGAAGGTCTCGTCGGGCCAAGGAGATTCCACGCAGACATCGACTCTGGGACCACAGCGGGAACCGAGCCAGCCCGACTCGACATGAACGGTGCGATACCCCTGAGCCCGGAGGGTACTGGCCAGCCTGTTGTCACCACCCATCACCCGAAGCAGCGAATGGATGTCATCCTGGGTCAGGACTTGCTCGCCGGCTACATAGTCCATCTGGAGAACGGTCGAGACCGAGAGCTGTGTTCTCCCGTAGTTCGCGGTGACGGCGGCCGGCACGTCGAACCCACGATCCCGAAGCCTGTCGAGGATGGCCCCGTTGTCGTAGCCGTAGATGTCCTCGAGGACCTGCGGTCCTCCGTATGCATCGAGGACCAACATCAGGATGTCTGGCTTCGAGCTCAGGCCGGCGATGTCGCTCTCGGTCGAGGTATCGACCATCACCGGATCAGATGACATGACCTTCCCACCCAGCACCGTCAGCGGGTAAACCAGTAAGAACAGGGTCGTGCAGGTCGCCAATCCCTGCATCGACCGGTGGCGTGCCAACCGGTAGACCAGTGCGGCGACAACCAAGGCACCTGCGACGAGGGCGGCTCTGCTCACCTCGCCGTACCTGAGCCAACCACCAACGTTGGTCACCACCAGCATGAAGCCGGCAACCCCATAGGCGCTGCCCCTTCCGTCCAACCCGAAGCGAGTCAGGATCCACCAGAGAGCGAACGCGAAAGACGCAACCACCGTCACTACCAGGGCGTAGGTGAGCAGCCGCGGGGACTCCGCGGCATCCAGCACGGTCATCGTTGGCCCGAACGCTGCCGCCACAAAGATCAGACCGGCATCCCATCGGGCGGGAAACGAGCGTTTGGCCGCAGTTGTGGCGTCGACTACGGGATCACCGCCGCCGAGCGGGAGCGGGTCAGTCGGCTGGCGGGTCAGGACTCTTGTTTGCCGTTGCGTTGGAGCCATCCCTTCACGGACTGCCATCGGAACCTGACGAAAGCAAGGATCCCAACGATCCCGCCCGCAAGAAGCTGCAGCACCATGCTGCCGGTGCCGGCGTCGAGGTAGGCGACCACCAATTGTCTAGACATTCTGTCTCCTGGGGAGTTTCGAGGACCGGGTTTGGCCCAGGCAGATCATCGGTATTCACGCGGCGTGTCTGAAGCACGCGGTCTAAAGCTGAATTTCGCGAATTCCCGAACCCTCCATGGAATACGAACGTCCGCAAGTCGAACATCGCAAGTCTTCGGGCAGGTTCGACCCGCAGTCACATACCCAGCCTGCCTGCCGAGCAGGATTGCCGTAGACCAAAGCATGATCGGGGACGTCTCGGGTCACCACCGACCCGGCGCCAACCATCGCGTTGTATCCGATTCTGATCCCCGAGACGATCGTGGAGTTGGCCCCTACCGTGGACCTGTCTGCGACCTCGGTCTTCTCCCAGTCCTCCGGGTATGTCTGATAACGGGATCTGGGGGAGGTGACATTGGTGAAAACGGCATTGGGACCGATGAACACATCGTTCCCGATCGTCACTCCATGCCAGATGAGGGCGTTGTTCTTGACAGTCACACGATCCCCGATCGTGGCGCCGCCTTCTATGAAGACGTGGTCGCCGATCTTGCAATCCCGGCCAATCGCGGCACCTTCCAGGATGTGGGCGAAGGCCCAGATCCTCGTTCCCGGACCGATCTCGGATGATTCGACCAGGGCGGTCGGATGCGCGAAGAACGTCTCCTCGCTCACCTCAGGCAACGGCGTCGAGGGCACGATCCAGAGCCTCGATCACCGCCTCCTGTTGCTCGCTCGTGATTCCCGGGTACATCGGGAGCGACAACATCTCAGCTGCGGCCTTCTCGGCTTGCGGGAAATCGCCCTTCTTGTGGCTCAGGTCCGAAAGTGCACCTTGCAGATGCATCGGGACCGGATAGTGGATGCCGACTCCGACGCCATCGGCCCGCATCGAGGAGGCGACATCATCCCGTCTGGGAACCCGGATGACATAGAGATGCCACACATGCTCGTTTCCATCGAGCACCTTTGGGGGGACGATGCGGCCGCGCTCCCCCAACAGTTGGTGGTACCGCTCGGCGGCGGCGCGTCTCATCTTGTTCCACTCCGCCAGCCGGCCAAGCTTGGCCTTCAAGACCACGGCCTGGATCGTGTCGAGCCGGGAATTGAAGCCGACCACCGGGTGGTGGTACTTCTCTAGTGAGCCCCAGTTCCCGAGGCTCCTGACCAACTGCGCCAGTTCGTCGTCATTCGTCAGGACTGCGCCCGCATCGCCGTAGGCGCCGATGTTCTTGCCCGGGTAGAAGCTCGTCGCGGCGACGAGCCCCAGCGAGCCGGAGGGCCTTCCATACCGGGTCGCCCCTTGTGATTGCGCGCCGTCCTCGATGACCGGCACGTCGGCAATGGCAGCCACTTGCTCTACGGCTGCAGTTTGCCCGAAGAGGTGCACAGGCATGACTGCCCTGACTCTCGGGCTCATCGCCCGATCCACCTCTCCCACGTCGATGAGGTAGCTCTCCGGATCACAATCCACCAGCTTCACTTCAGCGCCGGCTCGGATCACACCCAGCGCACTGGCGATGAAACTGTTGGCGGGGACGATGACCTCGTCACCATCCCCGAGGCCGAGGCCACGTACCGCCATCTCCAGGGCGTCGGTGCCGCTCGCTACACCGATGCAATTGCGAACCTCGCAGAACGCGGCGAACGCCTCCTCGAACTCCCCGACCTGGGGTCCCTGGATGAAGGCGGTGGAGTCCATGACATCGTTCATCGCAGCCGCAATCTCGGCGGCTATCTCATCGTGTTGCCATCGCAGGTCTACGAGTGGGATGTTCACCTGATCGGTTCCACGCCTTCCTCGAATCCACGGTTGGCGATCGATCGATCGATCGCCTCGAGTGCCGCTACTACTTCTGCGCCGGCCCAACCATCGGACAGTGTGTCGTCCCCGCCCTGGATCCTGGTCAGGAACGCGTCGCACTCCGCTCGCAACGGCTCGCCGGTGGTCACATGCGGAATCAGTACCTGCCCCTCCCGAATCTGTGACCTGAAGCCTGCGAAGGTGTCGGTCACGTCGGTAGCCGGGCTCATGACGCCTTTGTCGTAGATGCGGAGCGGCTCGGTCAGGTCCATGTCATCCACGGTGAGCATCCTCTCGTCGCCGATCACAGAGATGAGCCGGCGTTTTCGTGGATTGAGCCAAGATGCTTCGACATTGACCATGACCTCGCCCGGGTACCTGAGTGTGGCGAAGATCACGTCCTGGATGCCTGGGTTCAGCCAGCTGCCTGCTGAGGCTGACACGGACAACGCCGTCGTGCCCAACCAGTAGTTCGCGATGGACAGGTCATGGCTGGCCAGGTCCCATGCCGCATTCACGTCGAGCCGGACCGGGCCGAGGTTGGTTCGAGTCATCGAGATGTACTTGATCGCTCCCAGGTCGCCGCGGTCCATGTAATCCTTGGCTGCGCGGACTGCCGGATTGAAGAGGAACACCTGGCCCACCATCAACACGAGACCCCTGCCTTGGGCTAGCCGGCACACGTGCAGGGCATCTTCCAGAGAATTGGTGATGGGCTTCTCGACGAGCACGTGTTTGCCTGCCTCCAGCGCCATCTCGACGATTCCCGAGTGTGTGGACGTGGGCGTTGCCACGACCACTGCGTCAACTCGATCGTCGCTCAAGGCCGCAATCAGGTCTGCGCCCACGGCCACCGATGGGAATCGCTCCGCAATCGCTTTCCGCCGAGACTCCGCCTGATCGATCACCCACACCGTCTGACTGGAGAGGTGATCGTTGAAGTTGCGAATCAGATGGGGACCCCAGTGACCCGCTCCGATCACAGCGATTCCGATCATTCTCGATGGCTCAATTTCACATCCATCATTTCTTGATCCCAAGGCCGAGCAACAACAACGGCCTCAGGATCGACCACCAACCCACGATTGGCTTCATCTTCGTCTGCCCGAGCTCCTTCGGCGGGTACCTCTTGGTGACTCCGACCTCCGTGACCCGATAGCCGAGCTTGGCTGCCTTGTACAACAAGTACACCTCCAGCTCATACTCGTCGAGCCACACCTGATCGAGATCGAGCGCCGGGTCCTTCAACAACGTGCACCGGATAGCCCGGAAGCCGTTCGTGGTATCGGTCAGTTGGGCTTTGGAGATGATTCGGAAGAGGAATGGATGGAGTCGGGTCGCCACACGTCGGTAAAGAGGCATGTCCCCAAGGTCGTTCCCGTCCGAGAGCCAACGCGAGCCCTGCACCAGGTCGGCGCGCTCGTCCACGATCGGGTCGAGCAGGTGTGGTATCTCCTCAGGAGCATCCTTGTTGTTCCCGGCCATCACCACGGCCACATCGAATCCCGACTCGACCGCGTAGGCATAGCCCGCTCGGATCGCAGCACCGACACCCAAGGTGGCACCGAGCTCGATAACGGTGGCGCCAAGATCACGGGCGACGTCTTGTGAGCCATCCGTCGATCCGTCGTCGACAACCATGACCTCGTCGACGACATCCCGCGGAACGCGACTGATGACCGACCCGATCTTGGCCCTCTCGTTGAGCACTGGTGCAAAGGCGATCACGCTCAGGCCCCGATACACGGCCTATCAACCTCCGATTTCGCTGCCGAGGAGATCGAGCACGGCTCTCTGATCGAGTTCGGTGACTCGAGATGACCGCCCATCGTCCCCGAAGGGGGCGTACATGAGCATGCGCGGTTCCAGGTCTTCCAGCCGGTCGACCGACAGGCATGACAACACTCGGCGCAGCACGTTCGGCAAGATCACCTGGTCACCAACCGAGCAGTCGGGCCCGTCTCGAACAGCGAGGAACGAGTTGTACCGCTCGGCCAGGTCTTCCCGGGTCCACGACACCGGGTCGCGACTCAACTGGTTGCGCCAATCGGTTCCGTGGTCACTGACGAAGATCAGAATCGTGTCCTCGGGAAGGCTGTCGCTCAGTTCCATCATGAATCCGTTCAGGCAATGCGCTTGCTCCAGATACGCCTCTCGCCGCTCTGAAACGTCGTCGGTTGGTCGTGCGAACAAGTAGCCGTTTCGACTGACATCGAAGACAGTCCGGCAGCTGCCGTCGAGGAAGAATGGGGGATGCGGCGCCATCACATGTGCGGAGACGAAGGTGGGACGACCGTCCGCGGCCAACTCTGGACCGTGATCGAGGACCCAGTTCATGGTGTGCCGTGAGCCCACGGTGAACGAGTTCCCAAAGTTCTCCAGGATCGAGGGCCCACCCACTGTCCCCGCCGATATCGAGAACATCGCCTCATCGAGGAACGACGAGGGGACGCAGCGGTCGATGGCATCGACGCATCGAGACCCGCTCCATCCTGACTCGATCATGACCGACTCGTAGCCCTCGGCCTCCAGCAGCGAAGTCGCGGCATTCGAGCCTCCCATCATGTCCGACAGGTGACGGTTGGACATGACCGATACACCAGGGCCCGGCTCGACTGGATAAGACATGTCCAGCAAGCTCGGGACCGAAGACCGCGTCGATGGGTAGGCGCTCCAAACTGAGTCCGGGATCTCGAACCCCCTCCGCTCGAGTTCGTCGACAAAAGGCGGATCGGTCAAACCGAAGTCATCGGAGAGAGTGTGAAGGCCGACATACCCATCGAAGACCACGACGAACACATCAGGATGAGTGGTCAGGTCCAAAGACTGGCTCGGGCCTCCATCCACCCGATCCTGTCCACGGTCCCAAACGGATTCCACCCCTGCCATGGCGGGACCTGAAATGAGAAAGACGCCCACAGCCACGTAGATGACCGTCAAGAGTCGGTGGCTCTCGGCACGCGTCATCAGGACCACCGCCATCCCTAACAGACCCAACATCGCCAACCATCCGACGGGCCCGCCCAACCGGAAGAGAATTCGGCCACCGTTCATCATCAACGCTGTGAACGTGAAAACCGAATAGACGGCTGTCGTCCGGCGCACGTCGAATCGCATGAGAAGGATCACAGTCCCGAGTGCTGCCAGCCAGACGAACCCAATCATGAGCAAGGGTCGTTCCGGGTGTCCGAAGTCGAGTGGATTGTGGGCCATCACGTTGAGGGGCACAAACGATGCGGCAACCCCCAATAGGGCAACATCCAGCGGGGTCAGGCGACGCTTCGGCTGCGGCTCGTTCGATGACGTGAGCGCTCGGTCTTGGGTAGAGACGCTCATTCGCAGTTCACCGAGGCGGCCAGCGATGCGAGGCTCCTCTGCCGTGGCTTTGGACGTGGTGTCTTCTCAGCCCGCCTCGGCAACCTCACGGAGCTCGCGTCTGAGCTCGTTGACCTCGTCGCGAAGTCTCGCGGCGTATTCAAAACGGAGTTCTTTGGCAGCCTCATGCATCTCGTCTTCCAGGCTCATGATGAGCCTGGTCAGGTCGTCGCCTTCGAGGTCGATCGGACGTCGCGGCTCGACGTCGCGTCTTCTTCTATCGCCCTTCGGAGCCTCGGTCTGAACCAATTCCAGGATGTCGGAGACACGTTTTCTCACCGTCTGCGGGTCGATGCCGTGCTTCTCGTTCCAGAGGGTCTGGGCCCGTCGCCGGCGGTTGGTCTCGTTGATCGCACGCTTCATGGACTCGGTCACATCGTCGGCGTACATCACCACCTGGCCGTCGACGTTACGAGCCGCCCGACCGATGATCTGGATCAGCGAGGTCTCGGAGCGGAGGAAACCCTCCTTGTCGGCATCGAGTATGGCCACCAGGGACACCTCGGGAAGGTCGAGGCCCTCGCGGAGCAGGTTGATCCCGACCAGCACGTCGAAGTCACCGAGGCGGAGCTCACGCATGATCTGCACCCGCTCCAGTGTGTCGATCTCCGAATGCATGTACCGGGCCCTGACCCCCATCTCCAGCAAGTAGTCGGTCAAGTCCTCGGCCATCTTCTTGGTGAGGGTCGTCACCAGAACTCTCTGCTCTCGGAGGGCACGCTCCCTGATCTCGTGGAGCAAGTCGTCGATCTGACCCTTGGTGGGACGGATCATCACTTCCGGGTCGACCAGACCGGTTGGGCGGATTATCTGCTCGACGACCTGAGTCGAGTGAGTGATCTCGAAGTCGGAAGGTGTGGCGGAGAGGAAGACCACCTGGTTGGCCTTCTCCAACCATTCGTCGAAGCGGAGCGGCCGGTTGTCCTTCGCCGAGGGAAGTCTGAACCCATGCTCGACCAGAACTTCTTTTCGGGAGTGGTCTCCCTCGTATTGCCCTCCGATCTGAGGGACGGTGACATGGGACTCGTCGACGATGGTCAGGTAATTCTTGGGGAAGTAGTCGAGCAGGGTGTAAGGGGCCTCGCCTTCTGACCGCCCATCCAAATATCGAGAGTAATTCTCGATACCGGAGCAGAACCCGACCTCACGCATCATCTCCAGGTCGTAATTGGTGCGCATCCGAAGCCGTTGCGCTTCGAGCATCTTGCCCTTTCCCTCCAGTTCGGCGAGACGCTGCACGAGCTCGACCTCGATGCCTGCTATTGCCTTCTTCATCCGCTCCCGCTCGGTGACGTAGTGGGTGGCGGGGAAGACGAACAGCTCGGAAAGCTCGTCGACCACCTCTCCCGTGACCGGGTTGAGTCTGATGATCCGCTCTACCTCGTCCCCCCAGAACTGGACCCTGACGATGGTCTCCTCGTAGGAGGGGAACACCTCGAGGGTGTCACCCCGGACCCGGAACTTGCCCCGGATCAGGTTGACCTCGTTTCGCTCGTACTGGATGTCGACCAGACGCTGTATGGCGTCCTTCATCGGGTACTCAACCCCCTGGACGAGGCGGAGCAGCTGGCCCATGTACTGCTCGGGGGATCCGAGGCCATAGATGGCCGACACCGAAGCCACGATGATCACGTCATCCCGCACCAGGAGACCGGCGGTGGCCGAATGCCGGAGCCTGTCGATCTCGTCGTTGATCGTGGCGTCCTTCTCGATGTAGGTGTCGGTCTGAGGGATGTAGGCCTCGGGCTGGTAGTAGTCGTAGTAGGAGACGAAATACTCCACCCGGTTCTTGGGGAAGAGCTGGCGGAACTCGTTGGCCAACTGGGCGGCCAACGCCTTGTTGGGGGCGAGCACCAAGGTCGGTCGCTGCACCTGTTCGATGGTCCAGGCGATGGTGGCCGACTTCCCGGAGCCGGTTATCCACAGCCGTGTCTGGAAGCGGTCCCCCCGCTCGATCCCAGCGGCCAGGGCGGCGATTGCCTCCGGTTGGTCGCCGGCCGGGGCGAAGTCGGAAACGATCCTGAACTCGGGCACCAAATGGAGGGTACCGGCGGGAGGAGACAAGAACTGTCCGCTATTCAGGCGTGGACAGATACTCCACTAATTGGCCGACCGTCGCCTCCAGCGCTTCCAGGTCGCCATGGTTGGGCACGACCAGGGCGGCTCCTGTCAGCCACCGTGCCCGAGACGGTTGAGCCGCCATTCGCTCCCGGACGTCAGCCTCCGACATTCCCCGTCCCATCGCCCGTCGAACCCGGACGTCGTCCCGGGCATCGACCACGATGCGTGGCCAGCCCAGGCCCGGATCGACCAGGGGCATCTCCACCGCGGCCACTCCAACAAATCCCTCCAACTCGGCTTCGATTCGGCCGAATATCAAAGGATGAGTGATCTCTTCCAGGGCTCGGAGCTCGTTGGGGTTGGCGAACACGATCCGGGCGAGCGTCTTGCGGTCTATCTCGCCTTCGAAGACGACTCCCGGCCATCTGGCGGCGACCG
>JBMDXS010000093.1:0-20275 GCA_048595045.1 Acidimicrobiia bacterium | reverse complement strand
GATCGACCCGTCGATCGTGGCGAGCAGGATGCTGGTCCCCACGGCGACGAGGACGTACCACTTGCGCGAGTAGTCGACGGTCTCGGCTTCGGCGGGGGACCTCACCGTGGAAGGCTAGGACGGGAACGGGGACAATCCGCCAATGGTCACGGTCAGAACCTGGTGTTCCCGCGTGACCGAGCTTCCGTGCTGCTGTGAGAGGTCGAGTGGTGGCGCCATCGATCCCTCTCGGACGGGCTACAGCCCGTGTCATGTCCTCGCCTGCATTCCAATCCGCCCCGGCGTCTGCAGATCGGTTTGCGGGTCGGCACTCCCGCTGGACGAGGCTCTTGCGGTGTGATCCTCAAGGCCGGTCTGCGCCTGATCCGGGTTCGAGAGGTGAGCGACGTCCGGCAGGCGATCGAGAGGCTGGAAAAGAAGGCGTAGTCGGTGCGAGCCCCTGTAGCCAACGTGCGACGCTCGACTTTCGGAAGTGGGTCCCGTGGGACTCGAACCCACAACCAACGGGTTAAAAGCCCGCTGCTCTACCAATTGAGCTAGAGACCCGGATGCCGAAAGGGTACCGGCGACGCCGCGTCACTTCCCCTTCCCTCGCCGGGCTGGGACGGCACTAGGGTGACCCGCCATGGATCTGATGGCCTGGACCGCAGTCGGGATCGCCTTCGTCGCCGCTTTGCGCTCAACCTGGTCTCCCTGCGGAGTCTCGATGCTCTCCTCGATCACCCCACTGTCCGAGACGGGACGAGGCCATCGCTACTGGGCGACGGTGAGCTGGTTCCTGGTCGGGTCCCTGCTCGGTGGCCTGACCCTTGGCGGGGTCGCCGCGCTCGGGGCGATGGCTGTCGGGAGCCTGGGGCTGTCGGCTACGGCATCGGCCGCGCTGGTCGTGCTGGCCGGGGTCGTCACCTTGGCGTCCGACCTGAAGGTGGGCGGCTTTCATCTCCCTGCCAACCCTCGACAGGTGGAGAGAAGTTGGCTGGATCGCTATCGGTCCTGGGTCTACGGGCTCGGATTTGGATGGCAGCTCGGAGTCGGCGTGGCCACCTACGTGATGTCGGCGAGTGTGTATCTGATGGTGGTGGTCGCCGCAGCCACCGGCGAACCGCTCCTGGCCCTGGCCATCGTCGCCATATTCGGGTTGTTGCGTGGTTTGGCAATCTTGCCTGCAGCGGGGGTCAGGTCCCCGGCCGACCTGGGTGAGCTACACCGTCGTATCGAGCGTTTCCGCCCGGCCAGCCGGGTGGTCGCCATCATCGGTCAGATGGCTGTCCTGACCGTGGCGACGACGGTGATAGGTGGGCCGGTGGCCGGCTTGATCGCCGCCGTCCTGCTCACGGCCGCGGCCTGGACCTTCCGTGGCGGGCTAGGAGACCCGGCTCCCCGGGTTCGGGTTCCCGATTCGCCGGCGGAGCTGGACGCGCCCTACTACAGCGGGTAGACACTGCTGCTCAGACGTCGACCGGGCGAGCCCGGCTCACCCCGATGCCACTCAAGGTGTCGGCTCCAAAGCGCTCGATATCCGCATCGAGATCGAGCCTCTTGGATGTCATCACGATGTCATCCGTGATGAGCTCGGCGGGGACCAGCCAGGAGATCTCGAACTCGAGACCATCGGGGTCTCGTCCATAGAGGGCCTTCGTGGTCCCATGGTCGGTCGCTCCGATCAGGGCGCCCTCCTCGGTGAGCCGATCGCGGATCGCAGCCAGTTCCGGCAGGGTGTCCACCTCCCAGGCCAGGTGATAGAGACCGACCGATTGACGGCCGGCAGCGGACGGGGCGGCCCCTGCCCCGATCGAGAAGAGCCCGAGGTCGTGGTCGTTGCTCGATCCGGCGGCCTGCATGAATACCGCTCCGGGGAAGGGCAGGGGGATCCTGCGAAAGCCGAGGACATCCTCGTAGAAGCGGGCTGAGACCTCTGCGTCCCGCACGTAGAGGACTGCGTGGTTGAGTCGGTGGATGGGCACTGCGCTCCTTGTGTTTGGACACTCCTGTCAATGTCGTTGAAGATTCAATTATTCCTCTATCATCTGGGCATGACAACACCACTGGGCAGAGCCGAGTTGAGAAGCTGGATCCGTATGATCTGGGGGATCAAGGCCCTGCTCAACGCGTTGGACCGGCAGCTCCGCGACCAGGCAGGAATGTCCCACGACGACTACCAGATACTCAGCCGGCTCCATCGTGCCCCGGAACGGACGCTTCGCATGACGGAGCTGGCTCGAGAGATCGGGTTCTCCACCAGCCGTCTGTCCCATGCGATGAGCCGGATGGAGGAAGCGGGGTGGATCGATCGCCGACCGAGCACCGTTGACCGGCGTGGAACAGACGCATCGCTCACCGACCAAGGCCTGCGGGTGGTGGAGGATGCGTCGACGGGCCACCTCGAATTGGTGCGCAAGGCCGTGTTCGAGACCCTCGGATCCGAACGCGCCGCCGCTACTGCGGAAGCCCTCGACGAGGTCGGCAGGTCTGCCCGTGGCGAGGTCTAGCCGCCCCTGGTGAAGACGTGCACCCCGTCTTCACCCACCACCATGATCCATGGGGTCGCGGTCCCGGGCGTGACCCCAAGATGTGCCGGGCTCCCCGGGTCGGAGAGACTGAATGGGTCCACGATGGGCTCGGCCTCGCTCACACGGCCATCCGGGCCCACCGTGAGGAAGCCCCCCACCCCGAGCGTCTCGTCGGATTCGGGGGCGCCGTAGAGGAGGATGTACAGAGTCCCGTCGACGCCGGTGTCGACCTCGACACCCGCTCTGACCGCTACCTCGGGATCCTCCGAGAAGCGCAGCTGAAGGACCCGGGTCACCCCGGCGTCAGGAAGTGCCACCAGCGCTTGGTCTTCGACCATGCGAACCATGTAGCGGGTGCCATCGCGAGCTCCAAAGAAATCCGTGACTTCGGGCACGACATCACCCGGGTCGAGAGCCCTCGGCAACTGGTCCTCCAGGCTGAAGCCGTAGAGCAACTCACCATCGGTCGTCTGCAGGGGAATCGCCCCGCCGAAGAGGGCCTGGGAAGCCGCTCCGTCGGCGATCTGCAACAGCGATGTCGTGTCCTCACTGCGAAGACCGAATGCCACCACAGAGCCATCGTCGAGGCCCTGGGGCATCTGGAACTGGAAGAATTGACCGTCGATGAGCAGTTCTTCAGGTAGCACGACCTGGTCCAGATAGGTCCCGTCAGCGGCGAAATGGGCCACGCGCAAATTGGCGGCATCGAGGAACCACCAGGTCCCGTCCGGAGTCTGTGTGCCGTACTCCGGGCCCAGCATCAGACCTTCTCCACCGGGTGAGATCCCAAGCGTGTCCTCGGTCTCGCCGTAGGGGAACACCTGCTCGACCCACTCCGGCCCGAGCTCCGAGAACGGGGCGAGGAGCACTTGGACGGTCTGCTCGGCCCCCGCCGTGCTGGAGGTGATCGGGGCGGAAGTGGTGGTCGATGGCGGCGCACCGGTCGTCGTGGGCTCGGCCGCGATCGTAGACGTGGTCGTTTGCTCGATTGTGGTGGTCCCCGAGCCTGACCGGCAGGCGCCCCCGGCTACGACAACGACGAGCAACAACGCTGCCATGGTCGGGCGGAGGGTCATCAAGGCAGAATAGGACTGTCCGGCCCAGTCGATGAGGAATCGGGCCAGGGCCCTGGCGGTGTCCTCGTCCGCGACCTGGTGCCAGTCGTCTCGACGCCTCAGATGACAGCACATCCACG
Organism: Acidimicrobiia bacterium; assembly: GCA_048595045.1. GTDB lineage: Bacteria > Actinomycetota > Acidimicrobiia > Spongiisociales > ZC4RG35 > JARDZU01. The sequence continues at coordinate 16,570 of JBMDXS010000093.1, read as the reverse complement.
ACCCACGCGGCCCATCCCGCCGTCTCGTCACCGGTGTCGAGACTGTCGATGACCAGGGTTGGGGGCGGGCCCGGCGGCCGAAACTCATCGGTCTTATACCCTCCCCGGGGTGAGCTCCATTCGCTTCGGTATATCACGTTTGCCTCCCGAGGAGACGAGCGACGAGGAGTTCCTCGATGAACTGGTGGCGAAGGGACATCGTGCTCTGGAGTTGCCCTTCGTGGAGGGCTTCCCATGGAAGGAGAAGCGATGCGCGGCGTTTGGCCGGCTCGCTGCGGAAAGGGATCTTCGTCTGTCGGTGCACGCCCCGTATTTCGCCGGGCTGACTCTGCCCGAGGAGGATCGGGGCCGCCAGTCGCTGGCCGCCCTCGAGCACACCATGAAGCTGGGCCACGCGCTGGGCGCCCCCGTGATCGTGGCGCACTTCGGCTCCAATTACTCAGAGGAGCCCGAAGTACTGATGGACCGGATCCGTGCCCGGCTCGACGCAGTGACCTCCAAGGTGGAGTCGCTCGGTGTCGGGATGGGGTTGGAGACCGCGGGCAACAACAGGTCCTTCGGCAGTCTGGGGGACATCGCCCAGCTGGCATCGGAATACTCATTTGTCCGGCCGGTGGTCGATTGGGCGCATGTCCACGCCATGACCGGAGGCGGGCTCACCTCGAAGGAGGCATTCGGTTCGGTCTTCTCGTTCATCGAGGCCCAGTTCCCGGGCTGGATGATCGCCCCATTGCAGGCCCAGTTCTCCGACAACGAGTTCGGGGCGGGTGGTGAGATCAGGCACGTCGCCTATGGCGAGGGAACGCTGCGGGTCGGCCCTCTGGTCGAGGCGGCAAGCGCGGCGGGGGTCTCGATGGTCCTCATATCCGAGGCCCGCGATCTGGAGAGCCACGACCTGATCTGGGAGGAGGCGCGGTCACATCTCGAGGCCCCGGCCGGCAACGGGAGCGCGGGTAGGCCCATCGCCGCCGTGGACGCCGCTTTCCCCACCCCGATCGCGGCGGTCAAGGAGGGCGATGCCTACAGGCCGGTCGGGCTCGATCGGCCCCTTCGCCTCACCAACCTGGACAAGGTCTACTTTCCCGGCGAGGGTTTGACCAAGGGAGATCTCATCCAGTACTACGCATCCGTGGCCCCGGTCCTGCTGCCGCATCTCCGGGGACGGCCCATCTCGATGAGCAGGTACCCGGAGGGGATCGACGGTCCTTCCTTCTACGAGAAGCGGGCCCCAGGGCATCAGCCGGAATGGATGCGGACCACCCCAGTGGTCTCGGACAGCCAGGGCGGGGTCATCGACTTCCTGGTCGCCGACAGCGTCGAGGCGTTGATGTGGTTCGCCAACATGGGCTGCATCGAGACCCATCCCTTCCACTCCCGTGAGGGAAGGCTCGAATTCCCGGATTACGCAATCTTCGATTTCGACCCGGCCGAAGGCTCGAATTGGGATCAGGTGGTGGCGGGAGCACACCTGCTCGAAGTGGCGTTGCGTCAGCTCGGGCTCTCCGGGTACCCCAAACTCTCCGGGTCGAGGGGCCTCCATGTCTATGTCCCCCTGGAGCCGGTGCATGACTACTCCCGGGTGCGCCGCTTCGTGGGGGAGGTGGGCAATTACCTGGCTGCCGCCGATCCGGACGACCTGACGATGGAATGGGACAAGCCGAAGCGGAAGGGGAAAGTGTTCGTCGACCACAACCGGAACGCATCCGGCCAGACCGTGGCTTCCGCCTATTCGGTGCGCCCGCGCCCGGGAGCACCGGTCTCGGCGCCGTTGACCTGGTCCGAGGTCGGGGAGGTGGCCAACGGAGACGTGACCATCGTCGACCTGTGGGACCGGCTCCAGCGATATGGGGACCTCTTCGCTCCTGTGGTCGCCGGCGGACAGACTCTCGACGCCGCCGAGGAGGCCCTGGGAATCAACAGGGAATGACAAATCCCCGATTCTGCACGCAACACATACCTGGCGTGCTGCGTCGGGAACGCCGGCGGAGGTGTTGCTAGGTTCCTGTGATGGACCTCTACGCACGGGTCAACATCCTTGGAGGTCTATCGGTCCGGCTCCCTCGGGGGAGACTCGACGACGCCATCGCCCTCGACAACGATCCGATCCGGCGAGCGCGGCACTGGGCGGAGCAAGGCGTCGATTACATGCACATCGTCGACTTGGACGCGGCTGCGTACGGGGACTATCGGAATCGGGAGCTGATCGATCGCCTCATCACCGAGGTCTCGGTGCCGGTCCAAGTCGCGGGCGGGATTCGCGCCGAGGGTGAGGCCCAACGCCTGATCCAGCAGGGCGCATGGCGCATCGTCATGGGCACGGCCGCCATCGAGAATCAGAACATGGTCTGGGATCTGTGCCGGGAGAACCCGGGAAAGATCGCGGTTTCGATCGACGTCCGCTCCGACGAGGAGATCGTGACCAAGGGTTGGACCCAGAACAGCGGGCGCTATCTCGAGGAGGTGCTCATCGAGATGTCCTCGGCCGGCGTGGTCGCCTTCCTCGTCTCCGAGGCAGGCCGTGACGCCCTGGAAGACCCACCCAACTATCACATCATGGCCGAAGCCCTGGCCACGGTCGAGCAGCCGGTGATCGCCGCCGGCGGGGTCAGGAATCTGGACGATCTCCGTGATCTTCTCCGACTGGAGGCAGCCGGGCGAACTCTCGACGGCGTGATCGTTGGCCGCGAGGTGACCGCCGGGCGGTTCAGCATCGAAGAGGCGAAGCAGGTCCTCGCCGGCGGGGGACCGGTTCGAGCTCCCGGCGGCGTCGTGGCTACCACGGTCAGTGTCGGAGTCACCTCACTCCGGGACTCGCTCGATTTCTACGGACGGCTCGGCTTCAACCATGTGCGTACGCCGAAGCGGGGGGTGGTGGCCGAGGTGATCGAATCCGCCAAGGGCCAGAGGATCGAGCTGGTCGAGGGCGAGGACCGGCCCGCCGCCCTCACCTTCGTCGTCGACGACCTGGAGCGATGGGGACAGCACCTCTCCAGCCTCGACGTCGAGATGACGGCCGGCGACAACCTCCTCGAGACCGTCGACCCCGATGGGCTCAAGCTGCGATTCGAGCAGGGCTAGGGGAGATTCGCTCAGATCCGGGCGGGATCGGTGTCGGCCGCGGCGAACTCCCAGCTCAGGATCATGAATGTCTCACCGTCGTCCGACCCGGCGGACCGGTACGTGCCCAGCGCTGCAGCGTTGCCCGGCTCGGTGGCGACCCACATGCCGTAGCAGCCCCTGCTCGCGGCCAGCCGGGCCAACTCCTCGACCAGGTTGCGCCCGATCCCTTGGCCACGGTGGTCCTCGTGGACGCCGAGCTCGTAGAGGAACATCTCTGTCCCCTTGTCCGGATGCGTCGTCTCGACCCCGCTGACGAACCCCACCGGCTCTCCGTCGAGGTAGGCGATCAGAATGTGGTGGTCGTCCGTCTCGAGGAACCTCCGGGCCCAGTCCGGCCGGGGCGGCTGGTCGAACAGACCCTCGGCGGCGAGCAGCCCGTCCACATCGTCCGGGCCGAGGGCGCGCAGCTCGACCGGGCCCATCTCAGCTCTTGATCACGGTTCGCGACTGCTCCCGGAGGTATTGGCGTAGATACCAGGGCCCGCCGCCGCCGGTTCCGGAGGTGCCCGACCCCTTCCAACCGCCGAATGGATTGATGTCGGGCCAGGCGCCGGTGGTGGCCCCTGCTGCCCGGTTCACATAGGTCACCCCGGCCTGGATCTCCCGGAACCACTTGTCGATCTCCGCTTCGTCACCGCTGAAGAGACCTGCGGTCAGGCCGTATTCGGTGTCATTGGAGAGTGCGAGCCCTTCCTCGAGTGACCGCACCTTGGTGACCGCCACGAGTGGCACGAACAGCTCCTCCGTCCACACCCAAGAGTCGAGGGGGGCGCTGACGACGGTGGGCTCGACGAATGTCCCTTTCGCCATGTCGCCATCGGTCAGGACATGGCCACCGGCGTGCACCTGCCCGCCGCTGTTCCTGACCTCGTCGACAGCCTTCTGGAACCGGTCGACCGCGGCTTCGTCGATGACGGGTCCCATGTAGGTCTCCTGCTCCAGCGGGTTGCCGACCCGGATCGCCTCGGTGACCTCCACCAGCTTCTCCACCAACCGGTCATAGACCTCGTCCTCGACATACACACGGGAGGTCGCACTGCACTTCTGTCCGCTGAGACCGAATGCGCCCCGGGTGATCCCCTGAGCGGCCACGTCGAGGTCGGCGGACGCGGTCACCACGACGGGGTTCTTCCCACCCATCTCACACACGACCGGCTTGGGTCTCTTCTCGTTGACCGTTCGGTAGAGATGCATGCCCACCGGGTGGGATCCCGTGAAGGTGAGGCCGTCGACTGTGGGATGGTGAGCCATATAGTCACCGACCTCGTCGCCCCCGGTCACCACGTGCAGCGCCGCCGTGGGGAGCCCTGCCTCGGTCATCACACGATGGAATTCCAGAGCCATCAAGGCCCCCTGGTTCGACGGCTTGATCACGACGGTGTTCCCGGTGATGAGGGCGCCGATCGAAGGGCCGCCGGCAAGGGCCATGGGGAAGTTGAACGGTGAGATCACCGCCCAGACTCCGAACGGGCGGAGGACGGAGGTATTTGCGTCGGTCGCCCCGTGTGAGCTGAGCGGCGTCACGAATCCGTCGTGCTCGGTGATTTGGCGTGAGTAGTAGCGGAGGAACTCCACCGTCTCGGCTACGTCTCCGAGCGCTTCGAGCCGGTTCTTCCCGACTTCGTAGGACAGCAAGGCACCCAACTCGAAGAGCTGTGTGTCCATGTGGTCGGCCGCGGCCAGCATTAGATCGCGGCGTCGCTCCCAGCCCCAAGCCTCCCATTCGGGGGCGAAGGCCTTGGCCGCGCCCACCGCATCGTCAACGTCACCGGTCAGTGCCTGGGCGTAGCGGCCGATCACTAATCCCGAGTCGATGGGGGAAACCTCCTCGAAGAGCTCGCGGTCGGTGCGATGCTCACCATCGACGATGACCCCGTGCAGCTCGCCGAGGCGGGGCTTGACTTTCTCCAGGGCCTCTTCGTAGGCCTGGTTCATTTCCTCGTTGTCGGCCGACATCGTGGCGTAGGTGATCTTCATTGCCATCGCGTCCTCGCTGGAGTGCTGGGTAGACCGCCCGACGATAACCAACCGGTGACCGTGGGACCCGGCGCCGGTGGCTACCGGAGCGAACCGAGGCTGGCTAGCGTCAGGGTGGCATATGCCAGATTCACCGTGGGTCCTCTATTGGCCCCTTCTGCTCGTCGGGGCCTATCTCCTGGGGTCGATTCCATTCGCTCAGGTATTGGGCCGCGTCCGCGGTCTGGATCTCCGTCATGTCGGGAGCGGGAACGTCGGAGCGGGCAACCTGACCAGGGTCGCCGGCTGGCCGTGGGGGGCGGCTGCCGCCATCCTCGACGGGCTGAAGGGTCTCTTCCCGGTGCTGATCGCCCAAGCCATGGGCTTCGGGAAGGGCGCGGCAGGAATGGTGGGTCTGATGGCAGTCGTGGGCCACAACTGGTCGATCTTCATGAAGGGCCGGTCCGGACGCGGCCTCGCCACATCGGTTGGCCTCCTCCTCGCCGTCGATCCGGTTCTCCTCGTCTGGACAACGGGTTGGTCGGTGGCCGGCTGGAAGATCGGTGGCGGGGTGGCCGGATTCCTCGGTTGGGGCCTCCTTCCCCTCGTCTCCACGGCCATGGGCCGGCCGGCAACCGAGTCGATCCTGTTACTGGTCCTGTCCGCGGTTCTCATGGCCCGTCGGATGCAGGGGAATCCGGACAGCCAGCGTGGCATGCGACCTGCGATGAGAAGGGCGATCTTCGACACCGATATCGCCGGTGATGAGTTCCCGCAAGGTGCGGACGACCCCCTGACCCCATGAGCCCGAAGCGGGTGGCATGGATCGCGGTCATCGCCGCCGTCCTCTACGCCGGGTTCGCCGGATTCATCCTCAACAACTTCGAACTCCCGGAGATGAGCCCTTACGCCTGGGGCCTGGTCGTGTTGGCTGCCGTGGCCCAGATAACTGCAAGCTGGTTCTACGGGCTCCTCTACAAGGAATCGGTCGAAGAGGCGGGAGGCTCGTTGCGGGCGTTCTCCGCATTCAAGGCCGCCCTGGTGGGGGCGGGAGTAGCCCGGCTCATCCCGGCGGGTGGGGCCATCACGCCGGTAGCCATGGGTTGGACGGTCCGCAACGAGGAGCCGGGAACGACGGGCGCGGCGGTACGAGCGGTGCTCCTCAACTACGCGGGTCTTCTCATGATGGCCGGGGTAGGGCTGTTGTTGGCGCGGCCACGAGATTCGGCCCAGATCTTCTCGATAAGCCTCGCGGTCCTCGCCCCGTTTGTCCTGCTGGCCGGAGCCCTGTTGATGTTCGGGTCGGGAAAGCTCGGCTCGCTCTCCCGGTTCCTCCCCAAGCGGATACGAAAGCGGCTGGACAACACGGTCATCGATCATCTACCCGGCCCGGAGTCGCAGACCTACATCTGGTGCCGGCTGATCCTCGAGGCCACGGCCCTCGGGCTGGTCCTGATCGCGTTCGGCTTGGACGTCAATGTGTTTCAGGTCATGGCTGCGTTCGGTGCGGCACAGATCGCCGGCGGCCTTCCGGGGACACCCGGTGGGTTGGGGGTGACCGAGGCAGGGCTCGTCTTCATCCTCAGCGCATATGGCTTCCCGGCCGCGACCACGGTGGCCCCGGTTTTGATCTACCGGATCATCTCCTACTGGCTCCCGGCAGCACTCAGCTTCTTCGCCGGCGGGATGACCTTCCTCAGGTCGCCCGAGGCAAAGGCTGCCTCCGAAGTGGATTACCAGGGCCGAAGGTGAGTTAGCCTCGGATCATGCCCGACACGGTCAGCTTCAACCTCCCCAACCAGGACGGGGAGATGATCAGCTTCCAGGATTTTGCCGGCAGGCGCCTGATCATGTTCTTCTATCCGGCGGCGATGACGCCCGGGTGCACCACGGAGTCGTGTGATTTCCGGGACAGCTACCACGAGTTCACCGAGGCCGGGTACGAGGTCATCGGAGTCAGCCCCGATGCGCCGGCCAAGAACGCCAAGTTCAAGGTGAAGGAGGGGCTGAACTTCGACCTGCTCTCGGATCAGGACAAGCAGCTCGCCACCTCTTTGGGTGCCTGGGGCGAGAAGACGCTGTACGGGAAGAAGACGGAGGGCCTGATCCGCTCCACATTCGTCATCGGTCCCGAGGGGCAGGTCGAGAAGGCCTACCGAAACGTCAAGGCCACCGGCCACGTGGCGCTGGTCAAGGCAGACCTGCTGGCCTGATCCGCGTTCCGAATGTGCGGCGTCGCGTGCTGGCGAGGGAAATGCACGACGTGGCCTCAGCTCCCCAGTTCGATCCCCGACAATTGCTCCAGCGTCTTGACCAGGGCGTGGTTCCCTTCTGAGCCGAGACCCTGCGCCTGGAGCGCCCGGTAGAGCTGGAAGACGAGGGAGACGCCGGGGAGGGGCACGCCGAGCTCGTCGGCGGCATCGAGCACGATTCGTAGGTCCTTCTGCTGGAGGTCGATGGTGAAACCCGGCTGCCAGTTGCGTTCGATCATCTGAAGGCCACGGTTCGACAACATCCAGGAGCCTCCCGCCCCGCCTTCAACCGCGGCCAGGGTGGTGTCGAGGTCGAGTCCCGCCCCCTGGGCGAGAAGGAGAGCCTCCGAGGCCGCCAGCTCGTTCAGCACCACCAGCACCTGGTTCACCGCCTTCGCCATCTGCCCCGAGCCGGGTTCCTCGCCGATGTGGGTGATGGTCTTCGAGTATGCCTCCATGTAGGGCCGTGCCCGGTCGACGGCTTCAGCCAGTCCGCCAACCATGATGGTCAAGGTCCCGTTCTCGGCCCCCTCCGCCCCGCCGGACACCGGGGCATCGACCCAGGCGACACCCGACTCCGCTGCGCGCGCCGCCAACTCCTTCGTCGCCCCCGGGGAGATGGTGGAATGGTCGACGACGAGAGCTCCGCTTTCGAGACCGCGGATCACCCCGTCCTCACCGAATACCACCGCTTCGACGTCTGGTGTGTCGGAGACACAGACGAACACGATGTCGCTCGTCTTTCCGAGCTCGATCGGGCTGGCTGCCACGTCGCACACGAGGTCCACTGCCTTCTCCGGGGTCCGGTTCCACACGGTGAGTCTGTTCCCGGCCATGAGCAGGTTGGCCGCCATGCCGTGGCCCATGGTGCCGAGCCCGATGAAACCGACACGGGTCATGGCAGGGGACTCTAGGGGTGTGCTAGACCCCGCCCCATGCCCCACGAACGTCTGGATCCGATCCTCGCCGGCGAGGTCGAGTCGTTGCGCCACACCGGCACCGCCAAGGGCTTTGAGGAGGTGATCGTCGGCATCGAGCCGGCCCGCGAGGGGAGGGGCCCTCGTTATCTGCTCGAGGGCAGTGACCGGCTGTATATCAGGATGAACTCGAACGGATATCTGGGTCTGGCCGGTCATCCACTGGTCGTCGATGCCGAGGAGACCGCGACCAGGGAGTTCGGGGCGGGCCCCGGCGCGGTCCGCTTCATCTCCGGTACCTACCGGGCCCATGTCGAGTTGGAGGCGAGGCTGGCCGACTTCCACGCACGCCCCGCGGCGGTCATCTTCTCCTCGGCGTACGCGGCCGTGGTCTCGACACTGAACTCGCTCATCACTCCCGACACCCTGGTCTTGAGCGACGAGCTCAACCACAACTGCATCATCAACGCACTCCGCATGGCCCGCCCCGCGGCCAGAGAGGTATATCCCCACCTCGACCATGCGGCGCTCGACTCGCTCCTCGACGACGGGCGGGAGACCGCCCAGCGGGCAATCATCGTCAGCGACGGCGTCTTCTCCATGCGCGGCGACTACGCCGACCTGGCCGCACTGATGGATCTCGCCCGCGCCCATGACTCCGATTTCGAGGAGGGAGTCGTTCTGGTGGTCGACGACTCCCACGGGGTGGGTGCATTCGGCCGGACCGGGCGTGGGACCGAGGAGATCACGGGCGCCGGGGCGGTCGACATCCTGATCGGCACCCTGGGCAAGGCATTCGGGGTCAATGGTGGCTATGTCGCCGGAAGCAAGGCACTGGCCGACTTCCTGAGGGAGAAGGCTCCGATGTACATCTACTCCAACCCGATCACGGTGGGCGAGGCGGCTGCGGCTGTAGCCGCGCTGTCCGTCGTGGATTCCGGTGAGGGCCGGTCGATGCTGGCCCATCTCGGCGCCATGACCGCCAGGTTCGAGTCGGGTCTGGTCGATCGCGGTCTGGAGACCATCCCTGGGCCGCACCCCGTTGTGCCGCTGATGATTCGAGACACCGATCGCACCGGGACCCTGGTCCGCTATCTCTACGAAAAGGGCGTCCTCGCCACGGGTCTCAACTACCCGGTGGTGCCGAAGGGTGACGAGGAGATCCGATTCCAGGTCAACGCCGACCACTCCGAGGCCGATATCGACGAAGTGTTGGAGATCCTCCGATCATTCACCGACTGACGCGGCGATCTTGCGTCGGTCGGCTCCATGATCGGCCAGGGTCTTTCCGCCGAGCGATGTCGTGTCCCTGAGGACTCCGAGGAGGATGTGCTCGGGACGGATCATCCCGGCCCGTCTCCGAAATGCCTCGCGCAGGGACAGCTCGAGAGCTTTCTTCGAATCCGGGGCCCACGGCAGATGGTCAGGCAGGTCGTCCTGCCCCGGCCCCAGTGAATCGACGATTGCGGCACGAACCCGGTCGATGGGGACGCCGCTGCTCTCGAGGGTGCACGCGGCAGGCCCGTCGGCATCGGCGATGAGCGCCAGCACGATGTGCCCGGTGTTGACCTGGGCATGGCCTCGCTTCCGGGCCAGGCTCATCGCGGCGACGACGATGGACCTGGCCTCGTCGTCGAACCTCGTGAACAGGGCTCTGCTGTCTCCTGGCACTCGCCTCGACGCGAACCTCTGCTGCACTGCCTGCTTGGAGACTCCGAGGGCCGTCCCGATGTCGGCCCAGGAGGCTCCATCCTGCCGGGCCGCGTCGACGAAGTGACCCACGAGCTGGTCACCGACGACGGCGAGCTGCTCGGCGAGGATGACCGATCGGGTGAGTCGCTCCAGGGATGCCTCTTCGGCGCCCTCTTCCTCGATGAGTGCGACCAGGTGCGCCAGCTCCAGCGGTGTCTGCATACGTCAACCTTAGGTTGACGATATCTCGATGTCAACCTGGGGTTGACGCGGCAGTGGAACCCACGACCACCAGGACGGCCCCTGCCTCTACCTGATCCCCGGGCCGACAATCGACTTCGGTGATGGTCCCGGGGTGGGGAGCCCGAAGGGTGTGCTCCATCTTCATCGCCTCCATCACGAGGAGCGCCTGGCCCGTCTCGACTCGGTCGCCAGGCTCCACCTCCACCCTGATCACCCGGCCCGGCATCGGGGCATGGAGCGAGCCGGGCGCCTCCGGCCGGTCGGTGGTGGGGTATCGGGGGATGATCTCGAGTCGAGCCGGGCCCAAGCCGGAATCGACGTGGCGAACCTCGCCATAACGGGCCACCCGGAACGAGTACTCCATCCCGTTGACCCCGATCTCGACCAACTCGGGAGTGCAGGTGGTGAGTTCGATGGCGCCCAACCCTTGCACCGTCGGTGACTCGGACATCGAGTAGCCGATCTGGTGGACGCCGTGCTCTCCCCGATAGCCCCGCTCCTGGACATGGCCGGCCAGGTTGCGCCATCCGGATGGGATCGTGGCCAGAACCCGGCTGCGCGCACGTTCATGCGCTTGGTCGGCCAGCGCCGCCGCCACGGCCGACAGCCGCTCGCCCTCGGCATCGACCAGGGGCCTGCCCAACTCCGACGGGTCGTGACGCTCCAGGAAGTGCGTGTCGGCCTGCCCCGCCCTGAACTCCTCGTGCTCCAGGATCCGCACCAGCAGATCGCGGTTGGTGGTCGGGCCGTGGATCTTGGCCTCGCGTAGCGACCGGGCGAGCATGTCGGCCGCCAGATCCCGGGTCGGGGCGTGGGCGATGACCTTGGCCACCATCGGGTCATAGAACACGGTGACGAACGAGCCGGCCTCCACTCCGGAGTCGACCCGAAGGCCGGGCATCACCGGGAAGGCAAAGGCATGGATCTTCCCGGTGGCAGGGAGAAACCCACTTCTGGGATCCTCTGCGTATAGACGCGCTTCGATGGCGTGCCCGGAGACCTGGGGCGTCACCTCGATGGGGGCACCTCCCGCGATTTCGATCTGAAGTTGGACGAGATCGAGGCCCGTAGTCATCTCGGTGACCGGATGCTCGACCTGGAGTCGGGTGTTCATCTCCAGGAAGAAGAACCGCTCGTCCTCGAGGAGGAACTCGACGGTCCCTGCCCCGACGTAGCCGACTGCGGATGCCGCAGCGACCGCGGTCGACCCCATGATCTCCTGCAGCGCCCCGTCCACGGCGGGGGAGGGGGACTCTTCGATGATCTTCTGATGCCGACGCTGGATCGAGCAGTCCCTCTCGAAGAGCGAGATGATCCGGCCATGGTGATCCCCCAGCACCTGGATCTCGACGTGACGCGGGGCCTTCAGGTACTTCTCGAGGAAGACGGTGTCGTCGCCGAATGACGACGCCGCCTCGCGTCGGGCTGCCGCGATCGAATCGGGCAGATCTCCGGGATCGGCCACGATCCTCATTCCCTTGCCTCCGCCCCCGGCGGACGCCTTGACCAGGACGGGGTACCCGAGACCATCGGCGGCGGCCTCCGCTTCACCGGCTGACATCCCGGTCAGGTCGAGTGCAGGGAGGATCGGCACGCCGACTCGATCCACCACCTCCTTCGACCGCAGCTTGGAGCCCATCACCTCGATGGATTCAGGGGTGGGGCCGACCCAGGTGATGCCCTCTTCGATCACCCGACGAGCGAACTCGGCATTTTCGGCCAGAAACCCGTAGCCGGGATGTATCCCGTCGGCACCCGATTGTTTTGCCGCCGCCAGAACGGCGTCGATGTCCAGATAGGTTTCGGGGGCGGTGGCGCCGGGAAGGTTTACCGAATGATCCGCCTCCGACACGTGCGGCTCAGCCCCATCGGGGTCCGAGAAGACCGCAACCGTCTCTATCGCCATCAGGCGACAGGTGCGGAGGATCCGGCGGGCGATCTCGCCGCGGTTGGCCACCAGGAGTCTCCGGATCATCGGCCCGATGAGAGTACCGGCGGAAACCATTTCCGCCTCCCGAGCGTCATAGAGCTGTCGTAAAACAACTGAGTCGAGGAGTCGCGCCCAATGAACGACACAAAGCTGTTGGAGAGGGAGGAGCAGACCGCTCAGCCGGTCGCACCACACCCCAGGAAGAGGTCGGGGATCATCCCGATCGCCATCGTGCTCGGAGTCGTCGCCCTGTTCGTCGTGATCGGCATATGGATCGTCTCCAGCCTCCAGGACCTGGCCGATGCCGTACCCACCCCGAGCGACATCGCTGCCGTGTTCGAGCCGGAGCCTTACGAGGAGATCGGCCCGGTCGTTATCAGTTCGATCCGCGACCTGTCCAACCTGACCACGGTGGAGTCGGTTCAGTACACCATCGTCGACAAGGGGACCGATCGCGGCTGGTTGGATTGGGCCCGGGGCGACAGCTTGCAGCTCTTCGCGGTGGCCAAGATCGGCGCAGGCATCGACCTGAACGGGATCACCGTCAGGAACGTCTCGCTGGACGACCAGGGTGTCGTCGAGATAACCGTCCCTGCCGCCGAGATCCAGTACGTCTCGGTGGACAACGAGGCAACCCAGATCCTCGATCGCGAGACGGGCCTGTTCACCAAGGGTGACCCTCGTCTGGAGAGCGATGCCCGCCAGGTCGCCCAGGAGGTCCTCGTCGAGGGGGCACTGGCCGATGGCATCCTCGAGGATGCCGAGGCCAATGCCCGTCAGGTGCTCACCAACTTCCTCCTCGGTCTGGGCTATCGCGACGTCGTAGTCGATTTCGCCGGGTAGACGGGGGCCCGGGGTCAGGGCTTGGAACCAAGAGACTTCTTCGTCGGAAACGACCTCGGCCTCCAAGTCTTCGAGAGGGTCAAGGCGCATCTTGGGCCCGACTCCGAGGCGCGAGTGACGAAGAGTCAGATTGCATTCCGAAGAAGGACCGGTTTCGCCTATCTCTGGGCCCCGGGAAAGTATCTGGACAATCCCGAGGCAGAGGTGGTCCTATCCATCGCACTCGGTCGTCACGACCATTCGCCCCGTTTCAAGGAGGTCGCCCATCCCTCCTCGCGGCACTGGATCCATCACCTGGAGATTCGCCAGGTGACCGACATCGACGAAGAGGTGACCGCGTGGCTCGATGAGGCGGCGGAGCGGGCGGGCTGAGGTCTTATTCTCCCCCGGGTGATCAGCGAAGAGATCGTGATCCACACCGGGGGCAGTGCCGGCCTCGTCGACATCACATCGAACGTGGCGAGATTCGCCGCCGCCCGTGGCGATGGGCTGCTCTCGGTGTTCGTCCCTCACGCCACGGCCGGTGTCGCCGTCATCGAGGTCGGGGCGGGGAGCGATGACGACCTGCTCAGCGTCATCGATCAGGTCCTCCCAGCCGAGCGGGGGCGCTGGCGTCATCAGCACGGCAGCCCGGGCCATGGGCGCGACCATGTTCTCCCCGCCTTCCTCTCTCCCAGCCTCATCATTCCGGTCATCGCCGGGCGCCCTGCGCTGGGCACCTGGCAGTCGGTCGTGCTGGTGGACACCAACGTCGACAATCAGACGAGGAAGGTCCGCCTCTCCTTCATCGAGGGCTGATCACATACGGAAGACACCAAAGCGGGCGGTCCCCTTCACCTCGCCGGAGTGAGTGGCCGAGAGGGCGATGCCGAGGACGTGCCTGGTGTCACGGGGGTCGATCAAGCCGTCGTCCCGGACCCGGGCCGTCGAGAAATAGGCCTGCTCCTCGGCCTCGATCTGCGCCTCGATCTCCTTGCGACGTTTCTCGTCGCCCTCCTCATCGAACGGCTCGCCCCGTGACTCGGCGGCCTGGCGGGCGATGATCGACATGACGCCGGCCAGCTGGGTGGGGCCCATCACCGCCACCTTGTGGCTGGGGTAGCCGAAGACGAAGCGCGGGTCATACGAGCGGCCCGACATGCCGTAGTTGCCGGCGCCATAGGAGACACCGGCCATGAGCGCGATGTGGGGCACCTCGGAGTTGGCGACGGCGTTGACCATCTTCGCCCCATCCTTGATGATGCCTCGCTGCTCGTAATCCTTCCCCACCATGTAGCCGGTCGTGTTGTGGATGAAGATGAGCGGGGTGTCGTACCGGTTGCTCAGGAGTATGAACTCGGTCGCCTTCTGTGCCTCCGCCGAGAAGATCACTCCCCGCTGGTTGGCGATGATCCCGACCGGAAAGCCATGGATCGAGCCCCATCCGGTCAGGATCGAGGTCCCGTACATCGTCTTGTACTCCTCGAAACGAGAACCGTCGAGGGACCGGGCGAGGATCTCCCGCATGTCGAAAGGGACCCGGAGGTCAGAGGGGATCACGCCGAGTATGTCGTCGATATCGTGAACCGGCGGGTCGGCCTCTTTGGTCGGCCCATATCCCAGCTTGCGCCAGTTGAGATGCGACACGATGTCCCGACCCATCCGGATCGCCTCGTGCTCGTCCCGAGCGAAATAGTCGGAGAGACCGGAGACCCGCGAGTGCATCTCCGCTCCCCCCAACTCCTCGTCGGTAGATTCCTCGCCTGTCGCCATCTTGACCAGTGGGGGACCGCCCAGGAACACCTTGGCCTGCTCCTTGACCATGATGGCGTAGTCACACATCGCCGGGAAGTAGGCGCCCCCGGCCGTCGAGCTGCCGAAGACGATGGCGATGGTGGGGATGCCCATCTTCGAGAGCCGGGTCAGGTTCCGGAACCATTTCCCTCCGACGATGAACACCTCTGCCTGGTCGGGGAGGTCGGCTCCCCCCGACTCGACCAGATTGATGAGGGGGAGCCGGTTCCCCATGGCGATATCCATGATGCGAAGGGTCTTTGCCACCGAGTAGCGGTTCATCGAACCGGCTTGGCTGGTCGGGTCGTGGGCCAGGATTGCGCACTCCACTCCCTCGACTACCCCGATTCCGGTGACGACGTTGGCTCCGAGATTCTTGTCGGTCCCCCATGCGGCCAGTGTGGAGAGCTCGAGGAAGGGGGCGTCCCGATCGAGAAGCAGCTCGATACGCTCCCGGGCGAGCAGTTTGCCTCGGCTCCGGTGACGCTCGATGTACTTCTCCCCACCGCCCTGTCGAGCCTGCTCCATGAGCTGCTCGAACTCGACCAGCTTGTCCTCCATGGCGGCCCGATTGACCCGATACTCCTCGGACCGCGGGTCCAGCTTGGTGGGGAGAACCTGCACGTCGGCGAGAGTAGGCATTCCTAATGTACGGCGTCACGTATACCTCACGGAGTGATTGGAGAATGAGAGCGGAGGACTTCCAGGACCGGGTCGGGACCGAGATCGGGGTCAGCGACTGGATGGAGATGACCCAGGAGCGGGTCGATGCCTTCGCCGATGCCACCGATGACCACCAGTGGATCCACGTCGACAGGGAGAAGGCGGCTGCCGGGCCGTTCGGGGGG
Source organism: Acidimicrobiia bacterium (assembly GCA_048595045.1). Classification (GTDB taxonomy): domain Bacteria; phylum Actinomycetota; class Acidimicrobiia; order Spongiisociales; family ZC4RG35; genus JARDZU01. Next base: position 996 of record JBMDXS010000093.1, on the reverse strand, counting down.
ACCATCGCCCACGGTTTTCTCACCCTCTCCCTGACCGTCGCTCTCACCTCCCAGATCGAGCTCGAGGTGGGCTCGCCCCGAATGGCGATCAACTACGGGCTGGAGAAGGTCCGCTTTCCGGCACCGGTCCCGGTGGGGTCGAGGATCCGCGCTCGCGTCGGGCTGGTTTCGGCCATCGATGTCGACGGTGGGCTCCAGGTCAATCGCCAGGTCACCATCGAGGTGGAAGGGAGCGAAAAGCCGGCGATGGTCGCCGAGACAGTCAGCCGCTACTACTACTGATCCTCTCGAGCCGGCTCGATCACGCCACCTGCCACCAGCCGGTGTTGCCTGATCCATATACCCTGCCCGGCCCATGTCGGCACTCTTCACCATCGACGGCGACGCCGTGGTCCCCTCGGAGCTGACTCGGGGAGGCTGGTCGAATGACTCGCAGCACGGGGGCCCACCGTGCGGCATCCTGGCCCGGGCCATCGAGAATGTGCCGGCTCCGGTCCCGATGCAGATGGTGCGACTCACCGTCGACCTCACCAGACCGGTGCCACTGGAGACGTTGCATCTCGAGACCTCGGTGGTGAAGGAGGGGCGCCGAATCCAGCTGGTCGACGCATGGCTGAGAGCGGACGGGGTGGAGTTGGGCCGGGCCCGGGGCCTGAAGATACGGGTTGGGGATCTCGACATCACAGCCGCGGCGGGCGACGTGATGCCGACGTCCCCCGACCACGCCGAAATGCTCGATTGGCGGGGCCATTTCGGTGAGGATGATGACCGGAAGCGGTTCCACTACGACGCAGTCGAGATAAGGACCCTGGGCGGATCGTTCGCCACTCCGGGACCCGGTACGTCGTGGTTCCGTCTTCTCGTCCCTCTGGTGGAGGGTGAGGACACCAGCGATCTAGCTCGCCTCGCCACGATCGCCGACATGGCCAACGGCAATTCACAGGCCCTGGATCCCACGGTGCACGCCTTCATCAACCCCGACATCAGCCTCCACCT
>JBMDXS010000092.1:0-20739 GCA_048595045.1 Acidimicrobiia bacterium | reverse complement strand
CTCGGCGTGTGCCAGCAGCTCCACGAGCGCGGCTTCACCATCGACCATCGCAAGGAACGCGGCAACGTCCACTACGAGGAGTATTGGACCGATCGATAGCAGCCTGTCAGGCCTGCTGTGACGCCCGCTCCCTGCGTTGGGCCTCGGCTACGGCTATGGCGGTCATGTTGACCACATCGGTGACGGAGGCGTCGCGTTGCATGACATGGACCGTCTTGGAGAGCCCGCTGAGGATGGGGCCGATCACCTCCGCGTCACCGAGCCGGTTCAGCAGCTTGTATGAGGCGTTGGCAGAGGTCAGGTTGGGGAAGACGAGGACGTTGGCCGCCCTGCTCAATGGGCCCTTGGGCCGGCGGTCGGAGAGGAGCTCCGGGATCACCGCCGTGTCGGCCTGCATCTCGCCGTCGGCCGGCACGTCGGGCCTGGCCAACCGGAACAGCTCCACCGCCCGGCGCACCCGCGCCGGCTCGCTGCCCCCCGCCGAGCCGAAGTCGGAGTAGCTGATGAAGGCGACCCGGGGACTTCGCGAAAAGTCCTCCTCGGCGGTAGTGGTGGCCGCCAGGGCGATCTCGGCGAGCTGCTCGGCCGTCGGCTCGATGTTCACCGCGCAGTCGGTGAAGAAGAACGGCCGACCCCGCACGACCACGAGATAGACGGAGCTGACGATGGACCGCCCCTCCTCGACCTGGAGCACTTGCAGGGCCGGGCGGATGGTCTCCGGGTAATGCCTGCTGAGCCCGCCGATCACGGCATCGGCCGCCCCTTCACGGACCATGAGGCAGGCATACATCGCAGGGTCCTCCGTCTGTCTCTTCGCGTCCTGCAGAGAGAGACCCTTGTGCCGTCGCAACTGCTCGAGGATCAGGGCGTAGCGCTCACGCTCGCCCTCCTCTTTGACGTGGTCCACCACCTCGATGCCGTCGATCGAGATACCCGCCTCTTCGGCCATTCCGTGTATCCGCCCGCTGTCCCCCAGGAGGACGACGCTGCCGATGCCTTCGTCGGTGACCCTGCGGGCGGCCCTGATCATCCGGATGTCTTCGGCATGGGGATAGACGATCTTCTTCGGCTGTTCCATCGCCCTGGTGGTGATGGCGTTGATCAGACCGAACGAGGCGTTGAACCTCGTCTGCAGCCGGGTTATGTATTCGTCGAAATCGGTGATCGGGGCCCGGGCCAGACCTTCGTCCATCGCCGCCCTCGCCACGGCCGGGGCCACCCGCCACAGCACCCGAGGGTCGAACGGCTTGGGGATCAGATACTCGGGCCCGAAATGGAGCCGATCCAGGTCATAGGCCCGGAGGACGGAGTCGGGAACCGGCTCCCTGGCGAGGTCGGCCAGTGCGTGGACAGCGGCGATCTTCATCTTCTCCGAGACGGCCTTGGCCCTCACATCGAGGGCGCCCCTGAAGATGAACGGGAAACCGAGGACGTTGTTCACCTGGTTGGGATAGTCACTCCGACCGGTGGCCATGATGATGTCGGGGCGGGCGGCCAGGGCATCGGCATAGCTGATCTCCGGGTCGGGGTTGGCCAATGCGAACACGATCGGCCGCTCCGCCATGCTCTGGACCATCTCCTTGGTCATGGTCCCGGCGATGGAGACGCCGATGAAGGCGTCCGCACCGACCAGAGCGTCCTCGAGAGTCCGCGCATCGGTGTCCACCGCGAACTCCCGCTTGACCTCGTTGAGATCGTCACGGCCGCTGTGGACCACTCCGACCGAGTCGACCATCAGGATGTTCTCGGGGCTCATGCCGAGTTCGATGAAGAACCGTGCCGTGGCTATCCCCGCCGCTCCGGCGCCGGCGAACACCACCTTCACCCTGGAAATGTCGCGCCCGGTCAGATCGAGCGCATTTAGGAACGCCGCTCCCCCGATGATGGCAGTCCCGTGCTGATCGTCGTGGAACACCGGGATATCGAGCCGATCTCGAAGAGTCTGCTCTATGACGAAGCACTCCGGTGCCTTGATGTCCTCGAGATTGATGCCTCCGACGGTCGGGGCCAGCATCTCGCAGAACCGGATGACGTCCTCCGGCTCGGTGGCGTCGATCTCGAGGTCGAAGACGTCGATGTCGGCGAAGCGCTTGAAGAGGACACCCTTGCCCTCCATGACCGGCTTGCCGGCAAGCGGGCCTATGTTGCCCAGCCCCAGGACCGCGGTCCCGTTGGAGACGACCGCCACCAGGTTCCCCCGATTGGTGAACCGGAAGGCGGCGTCGGCGTCCTCGGCGATGACCATGCAGGGCTCGGCCACACCCGGGGTGTAGGCCAGGCTCAGGTCGGCCTGGGTAGCCGTCGGCTTGGTCGAGCGGATCGCGGTCTTGCCCGGAGTCGGCTTCTCGTGATACTCCAGGGCCTCGGAGAAGGTTGATTTGCGAGACATCGATCCCTGAGCCTAGATATCGGGAACGGGCGAGATTCCAGTTGCCATCCACACATGCGACAATTACGGCACGGATGATGTCTGCGAACCTGCCCATATATCAGGACAACGGCTACAAGGTTATGGCTGGTTGGAGGGTTGGGCACGCCCCCGAGGAGTCGACCACCCGATCCGGGCTGCTGGTGCCGATCGGGACCAAAGACGGGAACGACGCCCTCGCTCTGGTCGACGTCAAGACGGGCCAGCGGTTCTGGGCGGTCCCGACCGGCGCCTGGCGCTTCATCTGGCCTGCGACCGGCAAGCCGGTGATCGCGGTCCGTGAGTCACAGATCATCGCCGAGGAGGAACTGGACCACGTCGGGGACGAAGGCCAATACCTCTGAGCCGATTGCCCCCAGTTCACGGGAATTCGCCCGCACCCGCGGCTCGCAGCCGCCACCATTCCCTCTTCGTCGCTCCGACCCAATGACTCAGGAACACGCCTCCAGACGCCGCCGTCGCCTGACCGCGACGATCACCGACCTCGAAGTCGCCGTACAGCGAGCCTTCCTGGTCGGTGTCGAGCTGCCCGGAATGGCCACCATCGACGCCGAGCGGAGCCTCGACGAGCTCGCCCTTCTCACCGACACCGCCGGGTCAGAGCCGGTCGACCAGGAACTGGTACGACGACATTCCATCGAGCCCGCCACCTACATCGGGTCGGGCAAGGCGGAGGAGCTGGCCACGTTGACCCAGGCGCTCGACATCGACGTGGTGATCTTCGACAACCAGTTGACACCGGCCCAGCAACGCAACCTCCAAAAGCTCTTCGGGTGTGACGTGGTCGACCGGGAGGGTCTCATCCTGGACATCTTCGCCCAGCACGCCCACACCAAGGTGGGCGCCCTCCAGGTCGAGCTGGCCATGAATCGCTACAACCTCCCCCGTCTGCGCGGCAAGGGGACCAGCCTCTCGCAGCAGGGCGCCGGAGTCCTCGCCCGGGGCCCCGGTGAGACCAAACTCGAAACTGACCGGCGCCGGATCCTGGAACGCAACTCGAAGTTGGAGCGCGAGCTCGCCCAAGCCGTGCAGCATCGTCAGACGCAGCGGAAGTCGCGGCGGCGAACCGAGATCCCTCAGGTGGCGATCGTCGGGTACACCAACGCAGGCAAGTCCACCCTCCTCAACGCCCTCACCGACGCCGATGTCCTGGTCGAGGACCGGTTGTTCGCCACCCTCGACCCCACGGTGCGCCGTCTCGAGCTGCCCAATCAGCGCCCCTTCCTCCTGGCCGACACCGTCGGCTTCGTGCGGCGGCTGCCTCACCACCTGGTCGAGGCCTTTCGGTCGACGCTCTCCGAGGTGGCCGAGGCAGACCTCCTCCTCCATGTCGTCGACGGTTCCGACCCCGATCCTGCAGGTCAGATCGCCGCAGTCAGGGAGGTGCTCATGGAGATCGGGGCCGCAGAGCTGCCCGAGCTGATGGTCTTCAACAAGTCCGACCTGATCGGTGAGCAAGCTCTGGTCCGGCTGGCCAACCTGTACCCGGAGGCGTTCTTTGTCTCTGCGCTGGAGCACCAAGGGCTCGAGCTCCTGGTCGAGCGGATCGGGGAGCTGCTGGAACGGGCCATGGTCACCCTCACCCTCGAGATCCCCTATGCGCGGGGTGATGTAGCAGCTGCGGCGCATCGGTTCGGGGAAGTCATCGAGGAGAAACACGACGACAACGGGATGATCCTCGAAGTGCGGGTCCCCGAGACCTCGCGATCCAGATTCACCCAATTCAGTCGCTGAGCTTCAGTCGCCTGCGGCGAGGGCCGCGGCTCCGACGATCCCGGCGTTGTTGACCAGGGCCGCCCTGGTCGTCTTCAGATCGTCGAAGGTGACCTGCTCGGAGAACTCCTCCCAGAACTTCGAGACGCCGCCTCCGATCACGATCAGGTCCGGGGTGAACACCTCGTTGACCAGGACCAAGAACTCACGCGCCCGTATCCCCCACTCATCCCACCCCAAGTTCTCCGCTCTGCGCGACTTTGCCGAGTAGCGCCTCTCGGCGGGACGAACGCCGTTCAGTTCGAGCTGGCCGAGCTCGACATTGGCGACCAGGGCGCCGTCCACCAGCAGAGCGCTGCCGATGCCGGTCCCGAAGGTCAGCACCAGCACCTTGCCATCGACCCCTTTGGCCGCGCCGTATCGCGCCTCGGCCAGCCCGGCCGCGTCGGCGTCGTTCAACAGCCTGACCTCCCTCCCGAGCGCCGCCTCGAACAACTCGAGCGCATTCACACCGATCCAGGACGGATCGATGTTGTTGGCCGTCGCCACCCATCCCTGGCGTATCACCGAAGGGAAGCCGATTCCGACGGGCCCGGGAGCCTCGAGCCGGCCGACAAGATCGGCCACGGCACCCGCTACCGCCTCGGGGGTCGACGGCTCCGGCGTGTCCAGCCGGAGTCGCTCGCTGACCAGGATCCCCTCCTCCACGTCGACCACGCCGGCCTTCACACCGGACCCGCCAACGTCTACACCGATCCTGGTCGTCACCGCGGGCGAGCCTAAACCGGGCCGGCGGAGTGGTGCGAAAAGCGACGACGGCTACGCTCGATTTCGATGACTGAGACCGCAGATATCGCTGTCGCCGGTCTCGGGGTGATGGGAGCGAACCTGGCCCTGAACCTGGCCGACCGGGGTCACCGCGTCGTCGCCTACAACCGCACCACCTCGGTAACCGACGAATTCATGACAGGAGAGGCGGGTGATCTCGGGATCACTCCGGCCGCGACGATCGATGACATGGTGCGATTGCTGAAGCGCCCACGCGTCGTCCTGGTGATGGTCACCGCCGGCGGGCCGGTGGACGCGGTGATCGAGTCGCTTCTGGGATATCTCGAAGAGGGCGACATCATCATCGACGGGGGGAACTCGCTGTACGCCGACACCGAGCGTCGTCAGGCCCTCGTCGAGTCACGAGGCCTCCTCTACCTCGGCATGGGCGTGTCGGGCGGCGAGGAGGGCGCCCGTCATGGCCCTTCGATCATGCCCGGGGGGAGCCGCCTCGCCTGGGAGCACGTCGAGCCCATGCTGAAGTCGATCGCGGCCAAGGCTCCCGACGGCGAACCGTGCTGTGAGTGGATGGGCCCGGGTGGAGCCGGTCATTTCGTGAAGATGGTTCACAACGGGATCGAGTACGGCGACATGCAGGTGATCGCCGAGGCATACGACCTGATGCGCCGGGGCATGGGCATGACGCCCGCCGAGATGTCGAAGGTATTCGCACGATGGGACGAGGGCCGCCTGCGGTCCTATCTGATCGAGATCACCAGCGAGATCCTGTCCACCGAGCTCGACGGTGGGCCGATCGTGGACGTCATCCTCGACGCGGCCGGCCAGAAAGGCACCGGGAAGTGGACCGTCGTCTCCTCGATGGACCTGGGTCAGCCGACGACCCTGGTCGGCGAGGCGGTGTATGCGCGCATCGTCAGCTCCGACCCCGAGGCCCGGAAGCGCGCAGCTCAGATCTACGACGGTGCAGTGGGCCGGCTGAGCGAGGTCGGTCCGGACGACGTGGAGAGCGCGCTATACGCCTCGAAGATCATCTCCTATGCCCAGGGGTTCCGTTTGATGCGTGCCGCATCGGACGAGTTCGGCTGGGACCTGGACCTGGGCACGATTGCATCCATCTGGAGGGCAGGCTGCATCATCCGAGCCGTGTTCCTCGAGGACATCACCGCCGCCTTCCGTCGTGACCCGGGGCTGCCCGACATGATCGAGGACGGCTTCTTCGCCGAAGCGTTGAAGACGGCAAGGACCCCGTGGCGCCAGGTGGTGGCCGGGGCGGCCCATGCCGGGATCCCGGCCCCCGCCTACTCGAGCGCCCTGTCCTACTTCGATGGGATCCGCTCTGAGCGGCTGCCCGCCAACCTCATCCAGGCCCAACGGGACTTCTTCGGCGCCCACACGTTCGAGCGAGTCGACCGACCACGGGGCGACTTCTTCCATCACGACTGGAGCGCTTGATCCACCTTCTGCGCCGATTCTCCGCGGCGCAAGCCGTGCCAACTCCCGCACCGATCAGATGGGCGGTGTCCCCGGGACCTCGATCCGCTCGCCCACCTCGAAGGTGGGATCCTCGGCGTCCGCCTCTTCCACGTGCTGCCGGCGGATGCCCATGGTGAAGAGGATGGCGTCCAGATAGGGCACGGAGATGGCGGTGTCGGCTCGCTGGCTCACCACCGGTTTTGCGTTGAACGCGATGCCGAGCCCGGCGGTGGCGAGCATGTCGAGGTCATTGGCTCCGTCGCCGACTGCGACCACCTGGGAGAGGGGGATCCCCTCTGCTTCGGCTATCGACCTGAGGAACGCGGCCTTTCGCGCTCCGTCGACTAGCTCGCCGGCGAGCTGGCCGGTGAGGAGGCCGTCTTTCATCTCGAGGGTGTTGGACAGTGAGTAGTCGATGCCCAGGTCGGCGGCGAGGACATCGGTGAACCGGGTGAACCCGGCCGACACGATCGCGGTCACCATGCCCAGGCGCTTGAGGGTGCGGATGAAGGTTCGGGCCCCACTGGTCAATGTGATGTTCTCATGGACCCGGGTTATGGCGGTCTGGTCCAGGCCCTTGAGCAGAGCCACCCGCTCCCTGAGCGCCTCTTCGAAGTCGATCTCACCGTTGAGGGCGAGGTTGGTCAACTCGGCGCAATGCTCCTCCGCTCCTGCTTCCCTGGCCAAGAGGTTGACCACTTCTTCCTGGATCAAGGTCGAGTCGACGTCCATGATCACCATTCGCTTGCCCCGTCGCTCCAGCCCATCGCGCTGGATGGCGATGTCGATCGGTCGCTCCGCCGCCGCCCGGACCAGGTTCTCCCTCATCTGATCCAGGTTCCCGTTGCTGACCAGCAGCTCATAGCTCACCACCGGGTACCTGGAGAGCCGGAAGATCCGGTCGATATTGCCGCCCGCATCGGCAATGGCAGCGGCGACCGCCCCGAAGTCATCGGGACCGACGGCCATGCCGATCACTGTCACGACCGACATCGGCCGCGTCGGAGTAGGCGTGTCGTCGACCTTCTCGAACTCGACGTTCAGACCGCGCTCCCAACCGAAAAAGAGCAGGTCCCTGATAGTGGCCCTCTCCCCGGAAACGCCGATCAGGACGTTGAGCGTGAGACGGCCACGCACCACGATCTGCTCGACGTCGTAGACCTCGACCCCGGCGTCGGCCAGAACCGACATCAATCCGGCCGAGATGCCCGGCCCGTCGGGACCGTGGACCGCAACCAGGATCGTGGAGTGTTCACTCACGGTGCTCAGGGTAAAGGGACACATGTCTTGAGCAATGTCAGGTCGGTACCATCGGCCGGTCCACCGTCGATCGAGAGGCTCCCCAAATTGCCTGAGAACCCGTTCCGACTGCCCCGGACCGTGCTTCCGACCCGCTACGAACTCCATCTGGAGCCCGATCTCGACACCTTCACCTTCGACGGTCAGGTATCGATCGAGGTCGGAGTAGCGGAGAGCATCGACGAGGTAGTCCTCAACGCCGCCGAGATCGAGCTCGGCACCGCCAAGCTGCGAGGCGCCGAGGGCGAGATCGGGGTCACCGAAATCACCTACGACAAGGAGTTCGCCCGCGCGACGCTGAAGCTGGAGACCATGGCCGCACCCGGCGGCTACATACTCGACATCGCCTACACCGGGCTGATCAACGACCAACTACGCGGGCTCTACAGGTCGGTTTACCGGGACGCAGAGGGCAACGAGCACGTCATCGCGACTTCGCAATGTCAGGCGACCGATGCCCGACGGGTCCTTCCCTGCTGGGACGAGCCCGACCTGAAGGCGACCTTCAAGACGACGATGGTGGTCGCCGACGGTCTCGAGGCGTTCTCCAACGGTGAGGAGGTCGGGCGGACCAGGCTCGAGGACGGTCGGGTCCGATTCGAGTTCTCCGAGACGATGAAGATGTCGACCTACCTCCTCGCCTTCATCGTCGGGCCATTCCAGGCGACCGACCCGGTCCTGGCCCACGAAACCCCGGTCCGCATCATTGTCCCCCAGGGCAACCTCGAGCTCACCGCACTCGCCTTGGAGAACGCGGTCTTCTGCTTCGAGTATCTCTCCGACTACTACGGGATCCCGTACCCGGAGCGAAAGCTGGACCACGTCGCCATCCCCGATTTCGCCGCCGGGGCGATGGAGAACGTCGGGCTGATCACCTACCGGGACGCCTACCTCCTGCTCGACGAGGCGAGGGCGAGCCAGAGCGAGCTGCAGGCCTGTCTCGACGTCATCGGGCACGAGATCGCCCACCAGTGGTTCGGAAACCTGGTCACCATGCGATGGTGGGAGGGGGCCTGGCTCAACGAGGCTTTCGCCAGCTTCATGGAGTTGAAGGCGACCGATGCCAGGAAGCCGGACTGGAAGAGATGGCTGGCCTTCGCCAACCTCGAGGTGCCCTGGGCGATGAGCACCGATCAGTTGGCGAGCACCCGACCGATCGAGTTCGCGGTCAACTCCCCGGCCGAGGTCGAGGAGATGTTCGACTCCATCACCTACGGCAAGGGCTCGGCGGTGCTGCGAATGATCGAGCAGTTCATCGGGGAGGAGGAGTTCAGAGTCGGCGTCGGCAACTACCTGCGCAAGCACGAGTACGCGAACACCGTCACGAGCGACCTCTGGGAGGGCCTCGACGGCGCTTCGGACTGGCCGGTGGGCGAGATCATGGATAGTTGGGTGAATCAGAGAGGCTTCCCCCAGATCGATGTCGAAATGGTGCCGGGCGGGGTGCGATTGAGCCAGCGGCGGTTCCTGGCCATCCCGGATGAGACAGACACCACGATCTGGAAGGTGCCGGTTCACCTGCGGGGCGTCGTCGACGGGGTCGGCTTCGAGAGGAAGGCCCTGCTCGACACCGACGAGATGGTGGTCCCGATCAACGGTGGCATCGACTATCTCGTGGCCAACGCCGGCGGCCACGGGTTCTATCGCACCCGGTACTCGGATGAGCTGTTCCTCGGTCTCATGGGCAACCTCGACGGCCTCGACGACATCGAGCGATACAGCCTTGTCTCCGACACGTGGGCAATGGTGCGCTCGGCACAGGTACCGACGTCAGACTTCCTCGATCTGGTCGGGAGGTTTGGAGATGAGTCGGAGCACGCCATCTGGTCGGTTGTCCTCGGCGGGCTTCGCTCCATCGAGCATCATGCCCTGGCCCCCGAGACCCGACCTGCCTTCGAGACGTTCGTTCGGGACCTGGTGCGCCCCGCTCTCGACCGGCTCGGTTGGGAGGCGAGGGCGGGGGAGACCGATCTGACCCGCAAGCTCCGAGGTGATCTCATCGCAGCCCAGGGCAACCTGGGCCACGACGAGGGGACGATCGGAAAGGCGCGAGCCATCGCCACAGCCGTCCTCGAGGGCGAAGAGTTCGATCCGGAAGTGTGCACCGCCGCACTGTCTGTCTACTCCAGGCATGGGGGCCCCGATGAGTACGAGGCCCTGTGGCAGGCCTACCAGAAGAGGACCGCCCCAACCGAGAAGGTGCGGTTTCTGCGCTCCGTCGCAGGGGTGGAGGTCGAGGATCTGGCCCTGTCCACCATGGACAAGGTCATCGACGGCGACATCCGGACCCAGGATGGGTTCTGGGTATTCGCCCGGCTCCTCGCAGGCGACGCCGGCCCCGCCGTGTGGCAGAACGCACGGGAACGATGGGATGACGTGCTCGAGGTCATGCCCGGCATGACGAAGAGACGTGTTGTCGAGGGTGTGCCCTCCTTGTCCCAACCCGAGGTGGCCGTGGATGTGAAGGCGTTCTTCGCCGAGCACCCCATCCCCGAAGCCTCACGTTATCTGACCCAGAACCTGGAGCTCCTCGACACCAACGTGCTCCTCCGGGAACGAGAGACACCGGTGGTGACCAGATACTTCGCACCGAGTTCGTGAACCGGAGCGTCACCCATACATGACGGCTGCATAGAGAAGAAGACGGCCGCGAGGGCCGTCTTCTTCAAAGCAAGCAAACGGTGGCTACTTCAGCTCGACGCTGGCACCGGCGGCCTCGAGGACCTGCTTTGCCTTGTCGGCAGTCTCCTTGTCCACCCCTTCCAGCACGTTGGCGGGAGCGCCGTCGACGAGATCCTTCGCCTCCTTCAGCCCGAGGCTGGTGAGCCCGCGGACCTCCTTGATGACCTGGATCTTCTGAGCGCCGGCGCCGGTGAGGACTACGTCGAACTCGTCCTTCTCCTCGGCGGCGGCAGCACCGCCACCACCATCGCCACCGGCGGCGGGGGCGGCAGCGACGGCCACCGGGGCGGCGGCGGTCACTTCGAATTTCTCCTCGAAAGCGTCGAGGAACTCCTTGAGCTCGAGGACCGTCATGCCCTCGAACGTCGCGATGAGCTCATCGGTGCTGAGCTTGGTCTTCGCGGCCATTGATCACTCCTCCTCGGCCTTGGCGGCCGTGTCGGTTTCAACAGGCTCCTCCGCGGGCAGGGTGGCGTTTGGCTCGCCCTCTGCCGGGGCGAAGTCGCCCGACTCTTCTTTCTTGTCCATGAGCTGCTTGAACATCGATGCTGCGTTGCGGTTGAACGAGGCGAACAACCCGGCCGCTTGCGCCAGCGGGGCCTTGGCAGCGCCTGCGATCTTGGCCAGTAGGACCTCCCGGGACTCGATCTCGGCCAGCCGGGAGACCTCTTCCGGGCTCAGGATGTTCCCCGAGAGCACACCGGCCTTCATCACGAAGACCTCGTGCGTCTTGGCGAAATCCTTGAGCGCCTTGGCAGTGGCCACCGGATCGCTCTTGGCGAAAGCGAGCGCGGTTGGGCCGAGCAGGTGCTCGTCCAGCCCGGTGATCCCCGCATCGTCCGCGGCCAGCCGGGCCAGGGTCATCTTGACGACCTTGTACTCGGCGCCGCTGGCACGAAGACTCGCCCGCAGCTCCTGGACCGCCTTCACGGTCAGGCCGCGGTACTCGGTCAGGAAGACCGCTTCCGATCCCTCGAGACTCTCTTTGATGTCGGCAACAGCCTGGACCTTTTCTGGTCTCGGCATTCGCTCCTCCGTCGATAGACAACAGAACCCCTCGGCGTCATGACAAGGGGCTCACGAGGAGCGACCTGCGTTGGCGGGAGAACCCTTTGAGCCCGGGGGCACCGACGGTCTTGGGCCGAGGTATGGAGTTGCACGCGGAATTGTACCGGGCGCAGGATGCTGGGCAATTCGAGCCCGATGGTGATCCCTGCCCTATTCGAGCAGAGCCACCAGCGACTTGGGGGCGATCATCCGGTAGGCGTCCTCGACCAGGATTGCGATCTGGTCCCAGTCGACCGGGACGTCCAGGTACACCCCGAGCCACCCCCGGTGCCCGACGTAAGGCGGCCTGAAGAAGCGATCGGGTGACATGGCGACCCTTTCCTCCTGAGCTCCCGGCGGGGCGGCGCACCAGAATGCGAGACGGTCGTCGTGATGATGGTGGGCGTAGGTGACGAAGACCTTCTTCTCCCGCACGAACCAGGTGGGCTCCCCGTGGCTGAGACGTTCCGTGGTCTCGGGGAAGAAGAGACAGATCGCCCTCAGCTGGACGAGGGGGTCGCGGGTCATCGCAGAGATTGTGCCAGGTGCCTCCACGCACGTAGGGTGCGCGGATGTCGACGACCAATGGCTTTGCTCCCTCGGGAGGCGCCCGCATCGCCTTTGAAACGGCGGGTGAGGGCGCCGCTGTGGTGTTCATCCACGCCGGGGTGGCCGATCGCCGTATGTGGCGTCACCAGCTCGCGGCCGTGCCGGACGGCTTTCGCTTCGTCAGCCTCGATCTGAGAGGGCACGGCGCCACCGAGCTGGCCGATGAGAACTTCACCAACCACGACGACGTCCTGGCCGTGATGGACCACCTCGGCATCCATGCGGCGGTGATCGTCGGCTGTTCCATGGGTGGCGGCACCGCGATCGACCTCGGCCTGGCCGCACCGTCGCGGGTGACCGCACTGGTCCTGGTCGGCGCCGGCGCTCCGGGTGCGGATCTCGAGGACTACGAGCCGCCGCAGTGGGCCGAGATCCTCCAGTCCTACGAGAGAGGCGATTTCGACCGGGTCGCCGAGCTCGACGCCGAGGTCTGGGTGGTGGGTTACGGACGCGAGAAGGACTCGGTCGATCCGTCGGTGATCGCCGAGCTCATCGAGATGGACCGCGCCATCCTCGCCACTGAAGAAAGACGGGACGAGCTGGTCGTTGCGATCGAGCCGCCCCGGGCCGAGCGCATGGGCGAGATCGCCATGCCTGCCCTCATCATGGTCGGTGAGAACGATCTCCCCGATGCGCGTCAATCGGCGGACCATCTGGCCGCCACATTGAGTGACGGGCCTGCTGTGGTCATCCCCGACGCCGCTCATCTCCCCAGCCTGGAGCAGCCACGGGCCTTCAACCAGGCCCTGTTCGATTTTCTGGGTCGTTTTCGGTCTGGATAGGGGCCGTATCCCGCTCTCAAGGCTGTGGAGATGGCGAATTTCCAGATTCTCCCTGGACACCCCTCAGAGGTCGCGCGACACTACGGACTATTGAGAACAGGGGGTCTCCGTGACCGCGGGTGGGTTCCCTGACCGCCCCCACCCGCTCTTCGGGCCCCAAATATTCGAGGGTCGCGTGACCGACGGATGAGACCAGCCCCTACCCTGGTCCACAGACGAATTGTCGGAAGCGTGCGGACGGTGGACCTGGCAGCCGAAGCCCTCTAAGCCCACGGGATACCGGAGCGCGGAGATCCCCCCTGTTTCAACTGGAAGAGCCCCCGGATGGGGGCTCTTCCAATTCCCGGTCCACCGCGTCACGCATGGATGCCGCGAGGCGTGACCTGGACGGTCAGCTTGCGTTCTTGGCGAAGTCCTCGATGGCGCCGACGTCGACCTTGACCCCGGGGCCCATGGTCGAGGACACCGACATCTGACGGAGGTAGCGACCCCGCGAGGCGGCCGGCTTGGCCCTGATCAGCTCCGAGGCGAGGGCCGCCAGGTTCGAGGACAGCTGATCCAAACCGAAGGACACCTTTCCCAACGGCACATGCACGTTCCCGTAGCGGTCGTTCCGGTATTCGATGCGCCCCGCCTTGAATTCGGACACGGCCTTGGCCACATCAGGGGTCACCGTACCGGCCTTGGGGTTCGGCATGAGACCGCGCGGGCCGAGGATCTTCCCCAGCTTGCCCACCTCGGCCATCATGTCAGGAGTGGCGATGGCCACGTCGAAGTCGAGCTCGCCACCGGCCTGCAGCTTCTCGACCAGCTCCTTGCCCCCCACCAAAGAGGCCCCCGCCTCGGTGGCCTCTTTCTCCTTGTCCGCCGGGGCGAACACCGCCACCTTGACATCCTTGCCGGTTCCATGGGGCAGGGAAACGGTCCCGCGCACCAGCTGATCGGCCTTCTTGGGATCGATGCCGAGCTTGAAGACGGCCTCGACGGTCTCGTCGAATTTGGCTGGAGCCAGCGTCTTGACCAGCTCCAGGGCCTCCTGCGGCCCATAGGGGGTCTGCTTGTCGTACCGCATGCTGGCCTCGCGGTACTTCTTGCCATGTCTGGCCATTTTCTCTCCTTGTGGTCCAGGCGGCCTCACGGCCTCCCACTTGCTGTGCTCTTGGTCGCCGAACGTCAGCCGGTGACCGTTATGCCCATCGACCGGGCGGTGCCTTCGACGATCTTCATCGCGCCCTCGATGTCGACGGCGTTGAGATCGGGCATCTTCGTCTCGGCGATCTCCTTCACCTGAGCCCGGGTGACGCTCCCTACCTTCTCCTTGTTGGGCTCACCCGAGCCCTTGTCCACCCGGGCGGCCTGTCTGAGCAGGGCGGCGGCCGGGGGGGTCTTCATCACGAAGTCGAAGGACCGGTCTTCGTAGATCGAGATCTCGACCGGGATTATCTGGCCCCTTTGGCTGGCGGTGGCGTCGTTGTATGCCTTGACGAAGTCCATGAGATTGACGCCGTGCGGGCCCAGCGCGGTGCCGACCGGCGGGGCCGGGGTGGCCTGGCCGGCGGGCAACTGCAGTTTGAGCGTGGTTACGAGTCTTCTTCTACCCATCGATTCTTCCTGTCCCAGTACCAGGCACCGATACCCGGCACCTAACTCTTCTGAATGTCCTCGAAGCCGAGCTCGACCGGTGTGTCTCGGCCGAAGATGTTGACGAGGACGACGATCTTCTGCTGGTCGACGTTCATGTCCTCGATGACGCCGTTGAAGTCGGCAAATGGGCCGGTGACGACCCTGACCTGCTCGCCCACCTCCCACTCCGGCCTGAAGCGTGGCTTGGCCTTCTCCTCTTCCTCCTGGACGCCGAGGAATCGCTCTACCTCACGACGGGAGAGAGGGGTCGGCTTCTGGGCATTGCCGGCGACGAAGCCGGTGACACCAGGTGTGTTGCGCACTGCGTACCAGGAGTCGTCGTCGAGTGTCATCCGGACCAGGATGTAGCCGGGGAAGACCTTCTTGGGGACGGTCACCTTCTTGCCGCCCTTGAACTCGACTACGTCCTCCATGGGGATGTGGACTTCGAAGATCCGATCCTCCATGTGCATCGACTGGATCCGGGTCTCGAGGTTGGCCTTTACCTTGTTCTCGTAGCCCGAATAGGAGTGGATCACGTACCAGTCACCCGGCATGTCGTAGGGACTGGTCGGGATTGCCGACACCGCAGCGACCTCGTCTTCCTCGGCGCCTTCGGGTGAGTCCGTCTCGTCTCCGCCCGACTCGGCCTCGGTCGTTCCGGTCTCGACCGGCGCCAGCTCCACGGTGTCGAGCTCGGTGATGGCGACATCGCTCTCCGCCGAGCCCTGTTCGGTCTCGGCTTCGACCGCCTCGGAAGTCTCCGGCTCGGTGGCGCCCTCGGAATCTTCCAGGTCGGAGTCCTCCAGCTCGGGAGTCTCCATCTCGGCGGTTTCCAGATCAGGCATCAGGATCTGTCCACGAGCCAGAACACGAACTCTTTCATGACCACGTCGAGGCCGAACACCACGGCGGTCAAGACCACTGCGGTGATGACCGTCACCGCCGTGAAGGCAATCATCTGCTCTTGGGTCGGCCAGGTCACTTTGCGCAGCTCCTGGCGAACCTCGTGCAGGTACTCGCGCAGACGCACCCAGATGGACTTCCGCTCGGCGGTAGGCGTCTTGGTCATGGCCGCGGCGCGGCGACTGGCCTTGTCTCGGCCGGTGTCACCCTTCTTCTGCAGACGCTCTTCGCGTTCCTGCATGCGGCGCATTTCTCGGTTCATCAGTTCTTCCTGATCGTATCCACGGTCAAAGACTGGCAGGGGCGGAGGGACTCGAACCCCCAACCTCCGGTTTTGGAGACCGGCGCTCTACCAATTCGAGCTACACCCCTAGGGGGTTCGCGGGATGACCAAGTATAAGGCAAGCCGGTTGGTGTGGAAACTCCGCGACGGGAAGAGCGGCGGACTACGGCTCCGCTCGAGCGGGCCGATGGGGCGGGTGGTCTCATCAGCCCATTGTGGCGAAGGCGCGCACCGGGAAGGTCCCGAATCCGCTCACCTTTGGAGGGACGGCGAAAAAATGAAAGCCCCTCCCCACCAGCGCGGCGAGGCCGGTGAGGTGTTCGACCACCTGGATCCCGGCAGCGAGGAGGCCACTGTGGGCGGGACGGTCACCGCCCCGGGTGTCGTCGATGTTGACCGAATCGATCCCCACCAGCACCGCCCCACCCTCGACCAGGCTCGCCACCAAGTCGGAGTTGACGAACGGGTGGCTCGGGTCACCGTATGTGGCGGTGCCCCAGTGCCGATCCCAGCCGGTGAAGAAGAGGACCGCCATGCCTCCAAGCTGCAGGTCGCGCACTGCCTCCGGCCCGATCTCGGGCCCGGCGGCCTCGATACACAGACCCGGCAGGTCGGCGACATCTTCGAGCGGAAGCCCTGCGAGATCGGACCCACCGTCGTAACGGTGAAAGGGTGTGTCCAGATAGGTGCCCGTGTTACCCACCATGTCGATCCTGCCGATGAGGAACTCGGTCCCTGGGGCATAGTTGGCCGTGGAGTCGGCCCGCGACAGATGCTCGCTGATCTCAGGCCCGGGCAACCCCGGGTAGGTGACCATCCCCGCATCGATGGTGTGGGACAGGTCGATCAGTTGGGCCATCGAGCCAGCGTACCGAGACTGCTCCCGGGTCCCGGCGCCGGATGTGGCGCTAGGCCGACATGGAAGCCAATTCCTCGGTGATACCCGTGGCCCACTTCCGGATCTCGTCCCAGTCTCGATAGTCACCCTCGGACACCTTCAACGCGCCCACGATCGCCCTCTCGGCGAAGTTGAGTGCCCCCTTGTCCAGCTTGCCGGCGAATATGACGTGGCCACGCGCACCGGTCGCCTCCATGATCGGCGCAACGTCCACCGGATCCTCCTCAGGAAGCGGCGGGTCCCCAAGAGGCCCGCTGGAGAACAGCCAGATGGGTCGTTCATTGAGCTCTGCGGCGAGCCGATGAGCCATCTTCTTCATCGAGCTCATCCAATGACCGGCGTAGACGGCACTGCCCATGATCACGGCGTCGTAGGGGTGAACGCTGATCACGTCGTCCGGTGCCAGGACACCGACCTCGACGCCGTTCTGGCTCAGGGCCTCGGCGATGGCCCGGCCGATCTCGTCGGTGGAGCCGTGTTTGCTGGCCGTCGTGACGAGGACTCTCATCAGGTCTCACTTTCTCTCGGCCTGAGATCAGATGTAGATCTGACGTGTGGAGGCAAACAGGGCCTAATGGCCTTTCTCGGTCCCCCCTGCCGTCAGATGTGGCACACGGGACCGCAGGCGCGGTCCGCTCAACTCTGGGTGCGGGGGCGGAGACGCCAGATGAGCACCGCAGCCGCCATGGAGAGCACTGCGGCGGTCACGGCGACAGGAGTGCGCCAGGAGCCGGCGACCGCCAGTTCGCCTTCGAGGGCCGACATCACCCGCCACTCCAGATCGAGAGGGGCGGCGAAGGTCTCGCTCGACATGGCAGCGAGCTCGCGGGCGGTCCTGGTCATCGCGGCATGCCGGGCTTGGCACTTGAGACACTCGTCGGCATGCCCCCGGAAGGGTCGAGCGACGGGTCGGCCCTCGACCGCGCTGTTGGCGACGAACGGCGCCGCCGCCTCGCAGATCACGTTCATGCCGATTGCTCCAGCTGCCTGGCGAGCCGGGCCCGCGCCCGATGCAGCCTCACCTTGGCCGCCGACACCGATATCCCCATGGCTTCGGCGATCTCGGCATGTGACCAGTCGTACACGTCTTTCAGGACCACCACCTGACGCTGGGCCTCGGGAAGCGAATCGAGCGCGTGACGAAGCCGTCCACGGAGCTCGAGCATCTCACCGGCCACCTCGGGGTGGTCGGGCCCCATGGGGGCGGCCACATCGATGAAATCGTCCAGCGGTGGGCCGCTGTGGCGGTGAGCGCGCCGGCGCTGGGTCCAAGCGGCGTTGACCGTGATCCGGTGCAGCCAGGTGGAGAGGGCGGCATCCCCCCGGAAGTTGGGCAGCGCCCGCCAGGCCCGGATCAGGGCCTCTTGGGCGACGTCCGCGGCGAGATGTGGGTCCCCGACCAGTCTTCGAGCCAAGGTGTAAACCTCATTCCCATGCTCACGAACCAGGGCGCCAAAGGCGGCTCGGTCGCCTGCCTGCGCCCTTGCGATGAGCTCTCTTTCCTTGTCCGATTCGACCCGAGGCATCTCCATCTGGTTACTACTCCGACAACTCGATTCGCGCACTCACATACTCGACCCCGTCAGCTTCCACAGCAATGATCACGCCCTCGCCGGACTCCTCGCTTCCGACGGTCACGGGCGTGGCGGCGGGAAGCGGATTGCGGAATCGGACTTTCGCAGAACGGAGGGGCGCATCTCCCTCCCTGAGCCGGGAGGCCGCCGCCAGCGCCCAGGAGCTCTGGAGCAGACCATGGGCCACGACTCCGGGAAGACCGGCGGCGACGGCTGCCTCGTGGTCCCAATGGATCGGGTTCCAGTCACGGGTCGCCGCCGCATATCTGACCAGACCGGCACGCGAGACGCCTATCTGTCCCGGGCCCGGGTCCCCGTCGTCCTCCGGGGCCGGCTCGTCACGCTCCTCGACCTCCGTGCCGGAAGACGTCTTCGGCGAGACGAGGAAGAGCGATGATGTATCTGCGACGGGACCGGTGTCGTCGATGACCGCCACATCGAAGCTCACGAACTCGACACCTCCCCGCTCGCGCACCCGGCTCACCTTGCCGGTCACCTCCAACTCCGACTCCATCCCCAGCCGCCGATGCCAGCTGAAGACCTGCTCCCCGTGGATGACCGAATGGTCTGCGAGTTGCTGTAGGAGGTCGGCGGCCACGACGAACAACGTTGCTGCCATGAAACCGGGCGGCGCGGCGAGGTCCCACCGCTCCTCGTCGTCGCCGGTGGCCCGTACGAAGTCGGCCACGTTCTCCACACAGACTCTGAACAGGCGGGGACCAAAGACTCGATCGATGAGGTCGCTCGGGTTCAAGGGCGACACGGTACCGCCCACCCGTCATCGCCCGAGCCGATCCGATATGTTCCGACCCGCAAATCGGATGTATCGAATGTGAAAAGGAGGCACATGAGACACTCTTTCCGAAAACTCGTCCTGCTGGCAGCCATCTTCGCCCTGCTCGGAGCGACCGTCCCCGTGGCAACGGCGGCGCCCCCGGAGGCTTGCGCCAACCGGGTCAACAACACCATCGCCAAGTTGCTCGAATGTGTCGAGCTCGACGGCGTTCGGGAGCATCAGGCCGTGTTTCAGGAGATAGCCGCCGCCAACGGCGACACCCGGGCATCGGGCACCAGCGGTTATGACGAATCAGCCGATTATGTGGCGGAACGGTTGGAAGCTGCGGGTTATGAGGTGACGATCCAGCCTTTCGACTTCGTGAGGTTCACCGAGGTCACCCCCGCGATCCTGGAGCAGGTTGCGCCCCTTCCAGGGGGACCGCTCCCCAACATCGTCATGACCTATTCGGGCAGTGGCGATGTCACCGCTCCTGTGTCGGTGGTGCCCAACTTCGGATGCGACACCACGGACTTCGCCGGGTTCAGTGCCGGCAACATCGCCCTGATCAGCCGGGGAACCTGCACCTTCGCGATCAAGGCGACCAATGCCTACAACGCCGGGGCCGTCGGGGTGGTCATCTACAACAACATCGCCGGCGACCTCAATGGCACCTTGGGCAGCACCTTCACCCTCGACATCGGGGTGACGGGCATAACTCAGGCGCTGGGCCAGCAGCTGGCCGCCACGACCGGTCTGGTTTTGAGGCTCGTTACGGATACGTTGCGAGAGCCCGGCACCACCTCGAACGTCCTTGCCGAGAAGGAAGGGAAGAACACGGACAACGTGGTCATGGCCGGCGCCCACCTCGACTCTGTCCCCGAAGGTCCCGGGATCAACGACAACGGATCCGGGTCGGCGGCCCTCATCGAAGTGGCCGAGCAGATGGCCAAGGTGAAGCCGCAGAACACCCTGCGCTTTGCCTGGTGGGGTGCCGAGGAAGCGGGTCTGGTCGGTTCCACCCTGTACGTGAACACCCTGAGCGACGAGGAGTTCTTCAAGATCGCCCTCTACCTGAACTTCGACATGGTCGGGTCTCCCAACCACGTCTTCTTCGTCTACGACGGGGACGACTCCGATGCGGTCGGCGCCGGGCCCGGGCCTGCCGGATCGGACCTCATCGAGAAGAAGTTCGAGGAGTTCTACGAATCTCGGGATATCCCCTACAAGGGGACCGACTTCAGTGGACGGTCCGACTATCAGGCCTTCATTCTCAACGGCATCCCGGCGGGCGGGTTGTTCACCGGAGCGGAAGGCATCAAGACCGCGGACGAGGTCGCTTTGTGGGGCGGCACCGCCGGTCAGCAGTACGACCCCTGCTACCACCAAGCCTGTGACACCTTCGCCAACAACAGCGACGAAGCGTTGGAGACCAACTCGGACGCCATCGCCTATGTCACTTTGAGCTATGCCATGAGCACCGAGGAGATCAACGGCACCAAGAGCAAGGGAAACTTCAAGCCCTTCGAGCCGGCGGCCTAGCCGCATCGATCACAGCGAAGAGAAAGGGCCCCGGCCGGGGCCCTTTCTCACGTTCTAGCGGGTCTCGCGATGGACGGTGTGCTGCCGGCACCAGCGGCAGTATTTCTTCATCTCGAGACGATCGGGTGTGTTCGTCTTGTTCTTGGTGGTGACGTAGTTGCGTCGCTTGCACTCGGTGCAGGCGAGCGTCAACGGCGGTCGCTTGTCGCTTGGCATGGTTCGGCCCTACTTGTTGATCTTGGTGACTCGGCCGGCGCCGACGGTCCGGCCGCCTTCCCGGATGGCGAAACGGAGACCCTCATCCATGGCGATCGGT
>JBMDXS010000091.1:0-10504 GCA_048595045.1 Acidimicrobiia bacterium | reverse complement strand
GTGACAGAGGCCTGAAGCTCGGCGAGCTTGGAGTCGAGCTGGGCGACCTGGGCCCCCAGGGCGCCGTCCCGGCCGGCGATGTCTCGCTGCAAGTCGTCGAGACGGCGGGTCAGCTCGGCGGGGTCGGGCGTCTCGGCCCCTGGTGCCGTCTGCCGCCTGACCGCAACGAGCATGGCGAACAGGCCGGTCACGGCGAGGAACGCGATGATGGCGGTGACCAGGGCAACGGTCTCAGTGCTCATGGTCGACAGTGTGACGGTGCGATGTGACACTTTCGCGGGGCTGTCCGGGGAAAGACGTCGTTCTCGCAGAAAGGGTCAAAGACCGGATATCCCTAGGGTGCGTGAATGATCCACTCCGAGCACCCATTCAGGCCGGCTCCCGAAGATCGGGACCAGGCTCGTCGTTTCCGGGGCAGACTCGCTGCGGGAGTCACCATCGTCACCGCAGGTCCCGAGTCGAAGCGGACCGGTCTGACCGTCTCATCGTTGCTCGTGATCGAAGGCGACCCACCTCTCGTCGAGCTGGTGGTGGGACCAACCACCGACCTGTGGGCAACCGTGGCGGAGACGGGCCGGTTCGTCGTCCATGTGTGCCGTTACGACGACAACCAGCTGGCCGAGATCTTCGCCGGCCTCGCCCCGTCTCCTGGCGGGATGTTCACCGGCACGTCGATTGGCCAGAGCGAATGGGGGCCGGTCCTGGACGACCTCCATGATCGCGCCTATTGCACCTTCCAATCGGCACGAGAGGCGGGCTGGTCTGGGTTGATTTCTGCCCGGATCGACCGGGTCGACATCTCAGACCTGACGGACCCGATGATCCATTTCCGGAGCGCATACCGTCGGCTGTCACCGGGTCTTTAGCCCTGGACCGTGATCCTGTTGACAGTACCCAGGTGCGACCTCACGCTGGAAACGGGGGCGAGCCCGGCCTCGGCCAACTCGGCACCGACATCTCGATTGTTGCGACAGGCGCTTCTCGCATAGACCCGATCGAGGTGATGGTCCTGCCGACGAGCCACCCATCCCACCGACGACCGGCCGTGTTCGAGAAGGAGGATGCGCCCGCCCGGCCTGACCACCCGGGTCATCTCGCGGTACGCCGACACGTAGTCCGGGAACGTGCAGGTGGAAAGCGCCGACACAACGGTGTCGAACGTGTCATCGCCGAAGGGAAGGGTCTGAGCGTCCCCCACTACCAGATCCACCGCGATGCCCAGTTGGCGTTGCCTTCGTCGCGCCTCATCGATCATCTCGGCCGAGAGGTCGAGGGCCGTGATCGAGGACGAGTAACGCAAGTAGGGGAAGTTCTCGCCAGTCCCGCAGGCAACATCGAGGACGGCCCCCGATGCAGCGCCAAGGTGCTTCTTACGCAGACGGTTGATGAGCATCAGGGACTCGACGATCCCGAGCAGCCTCCAGTTGTCGGCCATCTCGTCGTAACGCCGACGTATCTCCTGGGTGTCCATCGATTCGATAACTGCTTTGCCTGCTGGGTGCTGGACGAGTTCGCCCATTCGACTCGAGATCATCTTCGCCGGGATCGAAACGAAGCTGACGGCTGATCGTCAGGTGCGTCGACGAACTGGTGCCAGTTGGGGATCTTGGATGCCCACCGATGCGAAAAACCCCGAGGGAGTGCTGGCCGAAGCCGACACCCTCTCGGGGCTTCCGACCTTGCTGGCACTCCAGCCCCGAAGGACTGGTCTCCCAGCGAGGTCTCAAAGTCACCTCTCGGTCACTTCAAGTCCGATCTGGAGTTGCCTCCAAGTCGGCTTTGCCACCATAGGCTCGTGATTTCGAGCCGGGCAAATCGAATGCCTGATTGAATTTCGCGATTTAAGACTGTTCTTCGCGACTGCCGGCGGGGTACCGAGCGGTCACCCCTAACCTGCCCGACACATGGCCGACAGAGACACAGTCACGCAGCTGGGACGACTCCTCGGGGCGGCAGCAAGAGGCCATCACGAGGCTCACGGCGCCGACCCGGCCCCGAGTTGGGCTGACTGGTATGCGAGTTGGCTCGAGGGCAAGCTCGAGCCATTCGTCGGGTTCGATCCCACAGTGGAGCAGATCACCGCTTGGTTGCAGGAGGCCGACACGAGGTATCGCTCGGAACAGCCCGACATCAAGTGGCCCTACTTCTACGCCGAGCTCATACTCGACTCTCTCGCTCCGACCGCCCACTGAACACCATCAGTCCGGATACGAGGACCTGACCAAGGGAGCCACCTCGTTCCCCAGCAGCTCGATGGTCTGAAGAACCTGCTCGTGAGGCAGGGTACCCACGCTGATGTGGAGCATGAACCGGTCGATCCCGAGCATCCGCTTCATCCTCAAGATCTTCTCGGCCACGGTCTCCACATCGCCCAGCACCAGTGATCCTTCGGGCTGTCTCATCATGTCGAACTGGGCACGCGTCATGGGCCCCCATCCCCGCTCCCGGCCCAGCCGGGTCATGGCCACCGCATACGCGTTGTAGTACTCGTCGGCGGCCCGATCGTTGCTGGCGGCGACATACCCATGGGCGTGGACCGCAAGTGGGGCCAGGGCGGGGTCGTGACCCGACTCGGCCAGCGTCTTGCGATGGAGATCGGCGAAGAAGGCGAACCGATCCGGGTTGCCACCGATGATCGCCAACGCTACCGGGAGCCCCCGGGACGCGGCACGAACGATCGAGTCGGGACTTCCTCCCACCCCCACCCAGATCGGCAGCGGATCCTGTTCCGGCCTCGGGTAGATGGTCTGGCCGTCCAGCGGCGGGCGGAACTTACCCGACCAGGTCACCCTCTCACTGTCCCTGATCTCCAGCAGGAGATCGAGTTTCTCGGTGAACAGCTCGTCGTAATCGGACAACGAATAGCCGAAGAGCGGGAACGACTCGATGAACGAGCCACGACCCACCAAGAGCTCCGCCCTACCTGAAGAGACGAGGTCGAGGGTGGAGTACTCCTGGAAGACCCGGACAGGATCATCGGAGGAAAGGATCACCACTGCCGGGGTCAGACGGATTCGCTTCGTCCGCCCGGCTGCGGCCGCGAGCACGACTGCAGGCGAGGAGGCGGCGAAATCCGGCCGATGGTGCTCGCCCACGCCGTATACGTCGAGACCGGACTGCTCGGCGACTACGACCTCCTCCAGAACCTGGCGGAGACGAGCGCCGTGGCCGATGGTCTCTCCGGTCTTCGGATCCGGATAGGTCTCGGCGAAGGTCGTTATCCCTAGTTCCACTTGCCTGAGGCCTATCCCTGGTTCCTCTCCACCCACTCACGGACCCACCACAGGTCGTCATCGGGCGCACCTGCCCCGGGAAGGGGCTTGCCCACCCCGGGTAGGTCGTCGAACTGCCCCGCCTCAATGGCCTCTCGGATCAGACGCTCGGGGAGGGACTCGTAGGAGGCGAGGGAATCAGGCTCCATGAACGCGACGTTATCTGTGTCGGAGCCCGAGTCGTCCCGGCTCGCTCTGGGCTGGTCGTGCTGCTCGACCGGTCCGATCCCCTCGGCATCCATGATTGGCGGGATCCGAGGGTCGGGCAACCTCACTCAACCGGTGTGACCCCTGTCTCGAACAGAGCAGCCAGGTCCCGAAACTGCTTGGTGAAGATCCGGCGAGCCAGCAAGGGGTAGATCCATTTGGCGATGCCCGGCCTACGTTTGAACACGGCCCGGGTCTCTTGGGTGATTCGAGAACCGGTGCCGTCAGCCTCCACGGTCACGGTGATGTCCCGTCTCTGGAACCGGTCGTCGGCCCGCCATTTGACCGATCGCTCCCCCATCTCGATGACCTCGACGTCCACGTCGAACTGCATACGCTCTCCTCCGGGGCGGTCGAGGTGCTGGTGGAAGCGGAACATGGTGCCGGGTCCGATGGTGTCTCCCTCGACCATCTCCACTGTCTCCACGTTCTGGCACCATTCGACATCGTTACGGGTGTCGGATATGAAGGCGAACAACACGTCGGGAGGTGCAGGGATGTAGGCCGAGACCCGGATCGGCCCCACGGGATAAGTGGGCACGGCCCGACCCTATCCCGACAAATCTCACACCCGGACGCATCAATTCGCGATTGAGACGAGAATGGACATCACGCATCCATGGAGGAATCGAGATGACAGACAATGGAACCGACAAGACGTCCGAGAGCCGGCAACGGTGGTTCGCCGACGTGCAAGGCGCCCTGGACCGCACCAGTGACGCTCTCCGCACCGCCTGGGAGGCGACCAAGGACTCCCGAATGAGTGCCCTCGAGTCGGCCAAACAGGCCGCCCAGGAGCTGGGCGAAGTGATCGACCAGGGAATCTCCGCGGCCAAGGAGCGGTGGGCGGCATCAGACGCCGGCGGCGGGGAAACCCCATCCGAGGTCCCGATCGAGGACGAGGCCGTGGCCAAGGAGCCCATCACGATCGAGGCCGAGCCGACCCCCGAGTCGACCGACGTGACCGTCACACCGGTGGAAACGGACGCTACCGACGAGAGCTGAGCGATTGTCCCCGGCTCACACTCCGTGTCCGGACGGGCTAGCCGGTGGCCGGTAGCGATGCCGAGGCGGGAGAGACACAGCAGGCGTCGGGAGCCGGTCTTCCTATAGTCTGAGCCATGCCCACCCGGACCGGCCAGGAGCGGGTCGCCGCGCTCACATGCTTCTCGTGTGGGCTGAGTCACGACCCCACCCGACTCAACAACGTCTGCCAGCGCTGCGGCCTCCCTTTGAGGGTCGATGTGATCCTCCCAGAAGGTGCCACGCCATCCATCATCGATCTGGACATCGCGTCGATGTGGCGATATTCGGCGGTGCTTCCCGTGGATCGCGCTTCTTCGGTCTCTCTCGGCGAGGGCTGGACACCGATCATCCAGGTCGAGGAGGACGTCTGGCTCAAAGACGAGTCAGGCAATCCGGGGGGCTCCTTCAAGTCCCGAGGCATGAGCATGGCCGTATCCGCCGCCGTTCTCCTCGGGGCCGAGCATCTGGCCGTGCCGACGGCCGGCTTCGCCGGAGCGGCCCTTGCCGCGTATGGGGCCGAGGCCGGGCTTCCTGTCACCATCGCCATGCCACGTGACACGCCATCCGCCATCATCGACGAGTGCTTGTCCAACGGGGCCAAGGTTCACCTGGTGGACGGGACCATCGCCGATGCGGGGCGCTGGCTGGCCGAGAACAGAGAAGATGGGGAGTTCGACGTCTCGACGCTGAAGGAGCCTTACCGCGTCGAGGGCAAGAAGACCATGGGCTATGAGCTCTTCGAGCAGTTCGGCTTCACCCTGCCCGAGGTCGTCATCTACCCGACGGGTGGCGGGACAGGGCTGGTCGGGATGTGGAAGGCCTGGGACGAGATGGAGCAGATGGGGTGGATCGAGGGGGCACGGCCTCGTCTGGTGTGCGTCCAGTCCAGTGGATGCGCCCCCATCGTCGAGGCCCACGGGCGCGGCGCCCATTCGACCCGACCCTGGCCCAACCCGGTCACCAAGGCCTACGGTCTGCGGGTGCCCGCCCCGATCGGCGGATTCCTGTGCCTGACTGCCATCGATGAGACCGAGGGAACAGCCGTTTCGGTCCCCGATTCGGTGATCCTCGACACGATGGAAGAGATGACTGCTGTCACCGGCCTCGACATGTGCCCCGAGGGTGGGGCGGCGTGGGCGGCATACCGCCAACTGGCCGCCTCGGGCTGGATAGAGCCCGGCGAGACGGTGGTGGTATGGAACACCGGATCGGGCAAGAGCTACCAGCCACTCTGATCCGGGCAGCCATGGTCACGCCCGGCAGGGTCACTCGACGACGATGGTCCCCTGCATCGTGGGGTGGACCTGGCAGAAGTAGGAGAACGTCCCGGCCTCGTCGAACGTGAACGAGAACTCGTCGCCCTCGTTCAGGGTCCCCGAGTCGAACACCTGATCGTCCGAGGTCGCGGTATGGGGCAGGTTGGGATCGGCGCTCACCCAGGTCACAGAAGAGCCAGCCGCGATGGTGAGCTCTGCGGGGGCGAAGGCCATGTCGGCGATCTCGACCCTCTGCTCGGCTGCGGCGGGCGCCGAGGTGGTCGGTTCGTCGTCACCCCCGTCGCATGCGATCACCGTCAACATGAGGGCCGTGGCCAGGATGAGGACACGCTTCACAGTTGCTCCTTGCTTCGTCGTGTCAGGGCAATACGTTCGCGCGGGCGATTGAGTTCGCGGCACGGTATCAAGGTCATCCAGACATGACGGCGTAGAGGCGCCAACGATCCGGGACACCCTTCAACGAGTGCTCTCCACGAGCCGCGAACTCGATGCCGGAGCCGACCAAGAGATCTCTGACCGTCCCGGAGACCAGCACCTCTCCCCCTGCAGCCAGTCCGGCCACACGGGCCGCGATGTGCACGGAGATTCCCGCGATCTCGGTGCCACGTAACTCGACTTCGCCGGTGTGGGCTCCGGCCCGGACCTGCACCCCCACACCAGCAACCGCCTCGACGATGGCCAATGCGCATCGCACCGCCTTGCCCGGGCCGTCGAACACGGCCATGAACCCATCACCGGTCGTTGCCACTTCGCGACCCCCGAAACGGGCCAGTTGGTCCCGCACGACCTCATCGTGCATGTCGAGTAGCTCCCGCCATTCACGGTCGCCCATGTCGGAGGCGAGGCCCGTCGAGTCCACGATGTCGGTGAACATCACGGTGAGCAGGGCTCGATCAGGGTCGGCAGTGGTCTGCTCCCCGGTCAGGAACTCCTCGATCGCGTCAGCGATGTCTTCGACGGTTCCGGCGAAGATGAGATGGTCGAGGCCGGGCAGCTCGACCAGTCTGGCCCCTGGGATGGTCGCTGCCAGCTCCCGCGCCTTGTCGACAGGCACGATCTGGTCTCCAGTTCGATGCAGCAGGAGAGTTCGGGACACGATCGATGGCGCCACGTGCGATGCGTCGGCCATCATCGACTGTTTGAAGAAGTGACCGACCACGGCCGGTCGCACCGACGAGCGCTGCAACCGGGCGAATCGCTCGACGAACGCATCGTCGCCCACCCGGCTCGGGGCGAGGAGGGGGACCTCACCCCAGCGGCCACGCCCCCCGTCGTGAAGCAGGTCCTCGGTGATCATGGCGACCATCCCGTCGATCTGCTCTTCTGGCCAGGCGTGCCCACCGAGACTCCCGGAGTAGAGGATGAGGGAGCGGCAGCGCTCCGGGACCTGCGCGGCCAGGAGCATCGCTATCAGCGTCCCCTCCTGGATTCCGAACACCGCCGCCTCGGTGGAACCGGCGGCATCGAGCACGGCCAGGGCGTCCTGCACCTGAGTGTCGAGATCGGGAAGATCGCCGGACACCGTGTCGGAGAGACCGGTCCCCCGCCGGTCGAAGTGGATCACGCGACTGAACGCACCGAGTCGTCGAAGCAGCCGGCTGTACTCGGGTATCTCCCAGACCATCTCGACGTGGTGGACCCATGAGTCGATGAGGAGGAGGTCGATCGTTCCCTCCCCGATCACCTGGTAGGCGAGATGAATGTCCTCGCTCGCCGCGTATTGGGTCCGGGCCTCTGCCACTGGGCAGCGATGTTACGTGCGACCATCGCATGCCCGACTGCGGCCTTGTATGACGAGCATCCCGACATCGATCTGTCCAACGGCGTGTCCATGCCCGTGATCGGTTTCGGGACCTGGCCGATCCCGGACGCGCGGCCGAGGGATTGGTGGCTGCCGCGATAGAGACCGGCAAGGCCCGGGCCATCGGGAGTCTCCGACTTCAAGACGGCCCATCCGCAACGGCTCATCGATGAGCCGGCATGGCCCCACACGTCAATCAGATCGCGCTCGATCCGTGGGTGTCTCGAGGGAGGAGCGGGAGTTCCACGTCGAGCACGGCATCGCTACGGAGTCGTGGGCGCCGATCGGCAGAGGCGGCGGCCTTTCCGCGACCCGGGGCTCGTGGACCTGGCCAGGCAACGGGGGCGGACCCCCGACCAGATCGTCCTTCGCTGGCACCTCCAGCTCGGTCTGATCCGATACCGAAGACGTCCAAGCGTCCGCGGTTGGCCGAGAATCTCGACGTCTTCGGCTCCACCCTCACCGACGATGAAATGAGACGACTCTGGTCGATCCACCACCGGCATGGGGTGGATTCGGGCCAATTCGGCCTGTGAGCGTGGCGGCCAGCAGGGACGGGTTCGCGCTCACGCTATCAATCCTGTTGCTGAGTAAACCTGAGCAACATCGACTCAAATTGGGGAATAGGTCCCTGCCCGAGCGGGTTGCACGGGTTTCCTCTCGATTCAAAGGAAAACGGAGCTGATGCCCGAAACCGCCCAACTCACCCTCCCGGTCCTCCCTTTGCACAACGGTGTCGTCTTCCCTCACATGGTGGTGACGATCCGCATCGAAACCGAAGAGGGCAAGACCGCCCTCGCCGCTGCCTCCAGGTCCGACGGTCGACTGCTTCTGGTCCCTCGTCTCGAGGGGAGGTACGCCGCGGTCGGCACCATCGCCGACATCCAGCAGTCCGACGGTGACGGGAACGTGGTCGTCTCGGGTCTCTCCCGCGCCCGGGTCGGGGCGGGCTCCGTCGACGAGAACGGCGCTCTCTGGGTCGACGCGGAGTCGTCCCCGGAGGTCGACATCATCGACGACGAGCTCGACACTCTGGTCGCCGAGTACCGGGCTGTCGTCAGCGCAGTGCTCGAGAACCGCGGCCTGGCCGGTGTCGCCGAGCGCCTCCTCGACGTCGACAACCCG
Organism: Acidimicrobiia bacterium; assembly: GCA_048595045.1. GTDB lineage: Bacteria > Actinomycetota > Acidimicrobiia > Spongiisociales > ZC4RG35 > JARDZU01. The sequence goes on along the minus strand of JBMDXS010000091.1, from coordinate 1,796 downwards.
TCGCACATGGCGGACCTGGCGGTTTACTCGCCCGATCTCTCCCTCGAGCAGAAGGTGGAGCTCCTCGAGGCGCTGGACATCCGCCAGCGTCTGGGCAAGCTCCTGGTTTGGATGCGAGAGGTCCTGGCCGATTTGGAGCTGAGACGCAAGGTGCGTGACGAGGCCGCAGAGCAGATCGAGAAGGGCCAAAGGGATTACATCCTCCGCCAGCAGATGGACGCCATCCGCAAGGAGCTGGGGGAGGACGCCGACGTCGCCACCGAATACCGAGCCAAGCTGGACGAGCGTGAGCTCCCCGAGAAGGTGGCGGAGGCGATCGAGAGGGAAATCGGCCGTCTCGAGCGCATGAGTGAGCAGTCACCCGAGCACTCCTGGATCCGTACCTGGCTCGACACCATGTTCGACCTGCCCTGGGGGGTCACCTCCGAGGATCGGCTCGACCTGGACGAGGCCTGGACCGTCCTGGACGCCGATCACACCGGTCTGCGCGACGTCAAGGAGCGCATCATCGAGCACCTCGCGGTGCGGAAGCTGCGATCCGAGCGCGGCCTGACCGATGGCGACGAGCGCAACACGGGGACGATTCTCCTCCTGGTCGGCCCTCCCGGGGTCGGCAAGACCTCGCTCGGCGAGTCGGTGGCTCGTGCCCTCGGCCGCAAGTTCGTCCGGGTCGCCCTGGGAGGGGTCAGAGACGAGGCCGAGATCAGGGGCCATCGCCGCACCTACGTCGGTGCCCGCCCGGGCCGGGTTGCCCGTGCCCTCACCGAAGCGAAGACCATGAACCCCGTGTTCCTACTCGATGAGATGGACAAGGTCGGGGCCGACTGGCGGGGTGATCCCTCCTCCGCCCTGCTCGAGGTGCTCGACCCGGCCCAGAATCACACCTTCCGCGACCACTACCTGGAAGTCGACCTCGACTTGTCACAGGTCCTCTTCATCGCAACCGCCAACGTCCTCGAGACGATCCCCGGGCCGCTCCTCGACCGGACCGAGGTCATCAACATCGATGGCTACACGGACGCAGAGAAGGTGGACATCGCTCGAGACCACCTCCTGCCCCGTCAGCTCCGGGCTACCGGTCTCGAGCCTGAGGAGCTGGAGGTGACCGACGACGCCCTGGCTTCGGTGGTGGACCGATACACCCGGGAGGCGGGAGTGAGGAATCTCGAGCGGGAGCTCGGAAAGCTGTCGCGGAAGGTGGCCACCGAGATCGCCAAGGATGGCTCGGTCAAGGTTGTGATCGATGGGTCGAAGGTCAGGGATTACCTGGGTAAGCCCAAGATCTGGAAAGACGAGGCCACCGACCGCACGGATGTGCCCGGCGTGGCTACCGGTCTGGCCGTGACCGGCGCCGGCGGGGATGTGCTCTTCATCGAAGCAACCGCGATGGATGGTGAGCCCGGGCTCACCCTCACCGGTCAGCTCGGTGACGTCATGAAGGAGTCGGCCCGCATCGCCTTGTCCTACGTCGAGGCCCACGCCGACGAGCTCGGGATCGACTCCGCCGCCTTGACCAGGCGATACCACGTCCACGTGCCCGCCGGCGCCATCCCCAAAGATGGCCCGTCGGCCGGGATCACGATGCTCACCGCCCTGGTCTCGTTGCTCACCGGCCGCAAGGTCAAGGACACGGTGGGCATGACCGGTGAGATCACATTGCAGGGCAAGGTCCTCCCGATCGGTGGGGTCAAGCAGAAGGTACTGGCCGCCCATCGCGCCGGGTTGAAGGAGGTCATCGTCCCTCGCCGCAACGAGGCCGACCTCGACGATGTGCCGGAGAAGGTCAGAGACGAGAT
>JBMDXS010000090.1:0-3515 GCA_048595045.1 Acidimicrobiia bacterium | reverse complement strand
AGTTCACCCTGCGGCATTCTGAAGTCGACCAGCCGCCCGTACCGACCCGGGGTGGAGTCGGCAACGAGGAAGGCCGACATGTTGCGTCGTTCCCTGGGGGTGAAGGGTTGAAGCAGGAGATAGGACAGGTCGTCTTCACCGGGCAGCCTGGTGAGGAGGTAGTAGGGCAGGATCTGGGCCCGGTATGAGTAGTTGTTGGTGGTCGGGTCGAAACGGTCGCCGAGAAGCAGGTCGGCGCCGAGCGAAGCCGGGTCACGGCTGATGGTGGCCGGGTCGGCCGGCAGCGACCAAGCGTCGTTGCCACTGAACAGCTCGTTGGGATCGGTGACGTGGTACTCCAGGTAGAGCTGGCCCTGGACACGGAACAGATCCTGCGGGTAGCGGAGGTGGTCGACCAGGCTCTCGGGCATATCCGACCCGTCGGTGAACAGACCCGGGTAGGCCTGGGACCATGCCTGGGCCACGGGATCATTGGGATCGGTCAGGTACAAGGTCACATGCCCGTCGTGCGCGTCGACCACGCCCTTGACCGAGTTGCGCATGTAGTTGACCCCGGGCTGGAGGTCGGTGGAGCGATCGAGGCGCCCCATCGGGCCGTCCGGGCCGCCGGTCAGAGGCTGTGAGTAGGGATACCAAGAACTGGTCGTGTACAGGTCGACCACCCACAGGATCCGCCCGTTGTCGATCACCGGGTATGGATCCGTGTCGAGGCTGAGGAAAGGGGCCACCCGGTCGATGATGTGGCTCACGTTCCGCTCCACCAGCACCCGGCTGTCGGGGCGGATCTCTCCGGAGATGAGCAGGTTGAGATCCCGGTAGCGGAACGCGAAGGCGATCCGCTTCCAAATGTTGTCCAGGGTGACCCCGGCCTCCCCGGCGTACTCGTTGTAGGCAGTCCCCTCGTCGGCCAGGGGGAAGTCGACCTCCTGGGGGGAATCACCGGTTTTGACGATCACCGGCCGACCTTCCTGATAGGTCTCGCCGAAGTAGACCCTGGGCTCCTCCAGCTCGAGAGCCGGCACCGCCGCTTCTGGCGGCACGTCGCGGAGGAGGAAGTTGGGCTGGCCGTCGTCGGCCACCTGGTTGGCGACGTTCACCACGGCGCCGAACCCGTGCGTGTAGAGAAGCCGCTGGTTGAGCCAGTCCTCCCGGGGCAGGTTCACCTCTTCCAGCTCACGCACCGACAACATCACCTGGACCGGGGTTCCCTCGTTGAGATACCGATCGGTGTCGACGACCGACAGCGTGTAGTAGTTGCGCAGCTCCTGGAAGCTCTGGTAGGTGCGGGGCAGCACCGAGGGATCCCAGAGACGCAGGTTGTCGATGGTGAGTCGGTTGGCCTCGATGTCGCCCGCCTCGAGGTCGTCCGAGGCAGGGAAGCCGCGGACCTCCACCTCATCGAGCCCCCAGGCCGCCCGGGTGAAGGTGAGGCTGTTCTGGATGTAGGGGGCCTCCCGGGCCAGGGGCTGTGGGCTGACCTGGAGACGTTGGATGATCACCGGATAGATGGCCGCTGCAGCCACAGCCACCACCAGCCATGAGGCCACGGCGACCAGGGCCAGGCTCCACCCCGGCCTGAAGATGTTGACGATGAACAGGATCGCGGCCATCACCGCGACAAGGATCAGCAACCGATAGGCCGGGAGACGAGCAGTGACGTCGGTGAAGCCCGGGCCGAAGAACTGGTCGGCCACTCGATCGGACAACAACAGCTCGTACATGTCGAGGCGGTAGACCACCGCGCGCACCAGGGCAATCAGAGCGAGCATGATCGAGATGTGGGTCTTGGCCCGCCGGGTGGCGGTCAGCCTTCGCCCGCTGAGACGAAGGCCACCATTGAAGTAGTGGCCGACCACCACCACCACGGTGGTCAAGACCATTAGGTTGAAGACCCAGTCTGTGATGGTGCCCAGCAACGGCAGCCGAAAGATGTAGAACCCGACATCGAGCCCGAAGATCGGGTCCGCCGTGCCGAATTCCTTGGCGTTTATGAAGAGGAACACCTCGTCTCGCCACGATGCGACGCTCAGGCCGAGCAGAACCGCGAGGCCACCGGTGATCCAGGCACGGATCTGGCGGATCCGGGGCTCCACCCACTCCCGGAAGCGCTCGATCATCTCCTCCTCTTCGGTCAGGTCGAAAGGCGCCCAGCGTGGGGACATCCGATCGACGAGACGGAGGCTCACCCAGATCACCAGGAAGGCGATGCCGATTCCCAGGGCGCCGAGCACAAGCGACATGCCCCACCGGCGCCGCCATACCTCTTCGAATCCGATCGAGCCCAGCCACAGGTAGTCGGTCCACAGCGTGCCCAAGGCGGTGAAGAAGAGGTATATCGCGGCGACGATGATCAGGATGAGCGTGATCGGTCGTCTTCGATCCGCCCGATAGTCGGTCGGGACCCTTGTGAACATTGGCGATGAGGCTAATGCCTGCCAGGTTCTTGATTTCGAGGGTCGACTAGGTCTGGGCTCCGACCAGGACCAGGGTGCACTCGCAGCCCGCATGAATCGGGGGCAGATGTGTCTCGGGCTCGGCGGCAGCGTTGCGGCAAGCGCTGCACGGTGTGCCACTGGGAACCCATTCCAAACCGTCGGTCTCGTCGACCGAATCGGCAAGGCCACGGTGGTAACCGGTCAGAGCCAGTTGGCGCACGCGACGCTCCGCCTCATCGGTTCGCCATCCACGGAACACGCGGGAGATGGCTGTCTGTCTCGCCCGGAGCCCCTCCCCGGCATCGACCAAGGCAAGGGACACGGCTCCCGCCAGGTCCTCTGCGAACTCATTGGCAGCATTTGACGTTGGTGTGTCCCCTCGCTTCAACTTCTCCCCGGTCATCTCCTCGGCGGCGGAATGCCCCGCCGAGTAGCTCTCCGCCCACAGGCCCTTTAGGTCGGCCTGCATCATCTCGGCCAAGACCTGACTCTCCGGCTGCCAGGAGTCGTCGGTTCGAAGATTGTCCATGGCCACGTTCTGGGCATCGGTCACGGCCTTCTTCACGCCCCGAAGGGCGCGGTTTGTGATGGGGAGAAGCCGGGCATCCCGCATCTCCAGATGCTCGTTGCGGGCGACCGGCTGAGCCGCAGGCACTTGGGAGGCGGCCAATTCCGCCGGAGCATCTTCCTCGGCTGACGTCGGGGTGCGATGGACGGTGATCACAGGCCGCGGAGACCCACGCAACGAGGCGAACAGGGCTCCCACGTCGTCGGCCTGAGGTTCTGCTTCCTCCACCGGCGGCTCGGCCAAACGCTGTTTCTCCCTCCCGGTTGGCGGCTCCATCTCCGGCTCACCCGGCGCCGGCTCCGACACGGTGTCGGGCTCGAGCTCGAGCTCGTGCTCGGGCTCGGGCTCGGGGGCATGGCGGGGCTCATCGATCATTGGAGGGGGATACGGAGCGACCGGGGCCTCCTCGTCGAGCTCGTCGACCTCGGGCTGGGATCGCCCCCGAGACTCAGGGGCACCAAGGTCTCGCTCGACGGGAGCGATTACCCGCACTGTTTCCCCCAGCTCCCATT
>JBMDXS010000009.1:0-37164 GCA_048595045.1 Acidimicrobiia bacterium | reverse complement strand
CCCACCGTCTGGAAAGAGCCGACGATCGACAGTGTGACTAGAGCCAGAAGGGCGAGATGGGTGGCTCCGGGACGGAGCCCGAAGAGATGCGCCTTCTGCTCGTTGAAGGAGAGGACCAGGAAGTTCCGGTAGAACAGAGCGGACACCACAGCTACCACGACCACGACTATTGCCAGCCCGACCAGGTCGGTCACGGTGACCCCGAGCACGTCGCCGAACAGGATCGACGTGAGATCGGTGGCGAACGAGTCCGTGCTCGACACGAGGATCACTCCGAGGCCGAGCATCCCGACGAAGAGAAGACCGATCCCGGTGTCTTCGCTGAACCCGGTCTGTCGGTGCACCAGGTTGATGCCACCGATCATCACGACGGAGGCCAGGAGCGCCCCGACCACCACGTTGAAGTCGAACATGACCGCAAGGGCTATGCCGGGGACGACACCATGGACCAGGGCGTCACCGAGGAAGGTCATCCCCCTGATCACGACCCAGGTCCCGACGACGGCCAGCGCCACCGCGGCCAGGAGCCCTGCCAGCAGGGCCCGCTGCTGGAAGGCGAGCTCGAACGGCTCGATCAACCAGCTCATGACTCCGGGGTGGAATGGGTCATGCCAGCGCCTCCGAGATGCTCCTGGCATTGCTGAGAAGCATCCCGGACAAGGTCCCGGCCTCCGACCCCGGCTCGCCCAGTGACTCGGTGTACAGCTCGACGACCCGGGCGTCGGCACCGAGCTCCGAGGTGATCGCCTCGGCGAGGGTTGCCGCCTCGGTGGTCTCAGCGAAGACCACGTTCGCTCCGGCTTGGTCCATGACCTCGACAAGCTCGGCGAGATGCGCCGAAGACGGCTCGGCCAGGGTCGAGCCACCGGGAACGACCACTCCGAGGATGTCGAATTCGTACCGGTCAGCGAAGTAGCCGAGCGATTCGTGGTTGGTAACCATCACCCGACCTGGAGCCGGGATCACCGAGAGCAGCTCGGACACGGTGACATCGGTCTCTTCCAACTGCGACGCATAGGCACCGGCCCTCTCCTCCCATCCTCCACCAGTTCGAGTGGCGAGGGCCTCCGCGATCACACGAGCCGCTTCTCCGGCCCGGAGGGGATCCATCCAGAAATGTGGATCCAAGATCGCGTTGTCACTCTGGAGGGGGATCGGGTCCAGCAACGGCGCCACCTCGAGCACCTCGACGCCATCTGCGGCGGCAGCGGTGATGAAGTCCTCGAGACCCGCCTCCAGACCCAGACCGTTGGCGACGACCAGGTCGGCGCCTGAGATGACACTGGCCTGTTGTGCGGAGGGGGAGAAATCGTGCGCGTCGACGCCGATCGGAATCAGTATCTCCAAACGCGCTTCGTCACCGGCCACGGATTGGACGATGTCCCCGAGGACTGAGGTGGTGGCGACGATCACGATCCCGTCGTCCGGGCCACTCGACGCGGTGTCGCAGGCGGCAAGGGCCAGGGTGAGCCCGCCGATGACCAGGAGGCCCCGCGTCATTTGGCCCGTCTCGGTGTTCGACGTATAATGAGAATCATTATCAGCAAGGCTACCCAATATCCGGCTCATGCGCCAATCTCCGATAGTGAGATCGAAGAGCGATTGGCCAGCAGCGGAGCTCGATACACATCCGGCCGTCGCCTGGTGGTGGCGACCCTGTCCGCTGTCGACGGGCCGCGCTCGGCCGCGGAGCTCCACCAAGAGATGGGCGGAGAGGTCCCCGTCTCGTCGGTCTACCGGAGTCTCGCCGTCCTCGAGCAGGCAGGCGTAGTCGAGCCACACCACGGGGCGAGAGGCCTGACCCGATATGAGATGGCGGAGTGGCTGGCCGGTCATCATCATCACCTCGTCTGTGAGAGCTGTGGTGCTGTCGAGGACATCGAGCTCCCCAGGGATCTCGAAGTTGAGTTGGAGCGTCTGGTCGGAAAAGTCTCCCGACTCTCCTCTTTCTCGGCCAGTGGCCACGCACTGGAGGTCGACGGGCGTTGCGCGAACTGCCGATGAGACCGGCCGCGGTGTACGCCGAACGACTCGCTCTCGGATACGGGGCCAGAGTCGCATTGGCACCCTCCTCATTCGAGATACCGCGGGGCGGGATCACGGTGCTGATCGGGCCGAATGGGTCGGGCAAATCCACGCTCTTGGGCGCCATCGCCGGCCTGATCGAGCCGATCTCGGGGTCGATCTCGGTTCAGGCTGCCAACAACGAGGGACGTAGCCGGATCTCCTACGTCCTACAGAGCACGAAGGTGAACGACACCCTTCCGGTCACGGTGAGGGAAGTCGTGGCCATGGGGCGTTATGCCGGCAACAAGGTCCGGCACCGATTTGGCCCCGATGACCAGGCTGCGGTGGACGACGCAATGGCGAGGATGGGCATCACCCATCTCGCCGGTCTGCATCTCCGAGAGCTGTCCGGGGGCCAGCGCCAGCGTGCCCTTGTCGCCCAAGGCCTGGCCCAGGACCACGACATCTTGCTCCTGGACGAGCCTCTGACCGGGCTCGACCTGCCGTCGGCGCAGGCAATCGACCAGGTCATACACGACGAGACCAGCACCGGTTGCACCATCGTGATGACGACTCATGACCTGGCAGAGGCCCAGGTCGCCGATCACGTCATTCTGCTTTCAGGTCGTGTGGTCGCCTCCGGGCCGGCGGAATCGGTGCTCACGGTGGAGAACCTGACCGCCGCTTATGGGCCGAATCTGCTCCATGTCGAAGGTGAGCGGCTGTTCATCGATGATCCGGCGCATCGGCCTGTCCCGGGACGACATGTGCACCGCGATCGATCGGGATGACCTGCCGGCGATGGGGTGGATGGCGGCTCTAACGAGGCGGCGATCGGCGCCGCTATCAGCGAACGGGGAACATGGGCGTCGCTAGCGACGCGGGCCGCGCTCCTCACGGGGACGGGCCTCGTTCACCTTGAGATTGCGCCCGTTGTAGTCCTTGCCGTCGAGCTCCTCGATGGCCCTCGTCCCTGCGTCATTCGACATCTCGACGAAACCGAATCCACGGGAGCGCCCGGTCTCGCGGTCGTTGATGATGGCGGCCGAGTCGACCGGCCCGTACTCCCCGAACAGAGTCTCGAGGTCGGCAGCGGTGGTGTTGAAGGGGAGGTTCCCCACATAGATGTTCATGACTTTCCCGTCATCCTTTCCAATCAGGGCCTCTTGACAGCCCCTGCCATGTGTCCGGTACGACCCTGCCCTCTATCCGGTCGCAATGCGGGACGGGAAGCCAACGAGTCGCCGCCGAAGCAGCCGGCGGAACGGTAGTGGAATCTAGTGCATCGCGCCGCTTTTCTGACCCGATCCGCTCCTACTCCTCGGTGATCGTCACCTGGTTGATCACGACATCCGCTTCTGGGCGATCGGCGCGACTGGTCGGGGTCGTGGCGATCGAGTCCACGGTCTCCAACCCCGAGCGAACCGAGCCGAAGATGGTGTAGGAGTGGGGGAGGCCGACGTCGGTGTGACAGATGAAGAACTGTGACCCGTTGGTGTTCGGCCCCGCATTGGCCATTGCGACGGTGCCCCTGGAGTACTCGCCGGCCCCCTCGATCTCGTCACGGAACTTGTAGCCCGGGCCACCCGTGCCCGTGCCGGTGGGGTCGCCACCCTGGATCATGAAGTTCTCGATGACACGGTGGAAGATGACTCCGTCGTAGTAGCCATCCCGGGCGAGGAACACGAAGTTGTTCACGGTCAGCGGTGACCGGGCCGGGTCGAGCTCGATGACTATCTCACCGTGATTGGTGTCCAGCGTGGCGGTGTAGGCCCGGTCGAGATCGATGGTCATATCGGGCGGTGATTCGTATTGCTTGGTCACTGGGTTTCCTTCCTCGGAGAACGGGGACTCTCGTCAGGCCGCCCCAAAGTAGGCGGGCGTGTTGCCCTGCTTCCACTTGATCGAGCAGCCCATCGAGGGCCATTGCTCCTGGCTCACCGGCTCGCCGGCGAGCACCGCATCGACCGCGGCCCGGAGGTCGGCCCCGGTCACGGGGACACCGGTGTTGGGTCTCGACTCGTCGAAGCGGCCCCGGTAGACCAACTCACGCCCTTCATCGAACAGGAAGAAATCGGGGGTGCACATCGCGGTGTACTCGGCTGCCACCCGCTGGTCCTCGTCGTGAAGGTAGGGAAAGGTGTATCCGTGGGTCTCGGCCTCCCTTCTCATCGCCTCCGGCCCGTCCTCCGGGTAGAGCTCATCGTCGTTCGACGAAATGGCCACGATGCCGATGGCGCTGTCCCGGTAGTCCCGGCCGAACCGGGCCAGTTCGGCGCGAATGTGTTGGACATAGGGGCAGTGATTGCAGATGAACATCACGAGCATCGCCCTCGAAGCGGCGAAGTCATCGAGCGAGATCACCTTCCCGGAGACCACGTCGGCCAGGCTGAAATCGGGCGCTCTGGTCCCCAGCGGGAGCATGGTGGAGCTGACAGCCATGTGGCCAGTCTAAGGGCGGGCCATGGCTCCGATCACCAGGCCAAAGGTCTCGATGCTCCCCTCGAGATGGGCGTCGGGTAGCACGACCATCGAATGATTGGCTCCCGCCTCGTGAAAGGCACCGAAGTGCTCCAACTGGTCTTCGACCACACCTGCGTTGTATCTGGCCATGAAGGACTCGACTGTGGTGCTCCTGCCCCGGAGAAGCTCGACCCTTTCCCTGAGTGCGCTCCGGTCGGGGGCGATCATCACATCGACCAGATGGGTGACCTCGATCTGGTCGGGGTCACGATCGATGTCGGAGCAGTGGCGACGGAGAACCTCGACCTTGCGCCGTATCACGTCGGGTTTCCCGAAGAGATTGCAGGCGTCGGCGTAGCGCGCCACCAGACGCAGTGTCCGTCTCTCGCCGGAGCCCCCGATCAAGATCGGGATGTGATCCTGGATGGGCCGGGGGTAACAGGTCAGGTCGGCTGCGGAGAAGGTCACCCCGGCGAATGGAGGTGAGCCCTTGCCCCAGAGCAGCGGCAGCATCTTCAACGTGTCTTCGAGCACGTCGTAGCGCTGTCCCATGGGCAGGAAAGGGATCCCATAACTTTCCTGCTCTGCCTGGTGCCAGCCGATCCCGAGACCGAGAAGGGCCCGACCTCCGCTGAGGACGTCGAGGGTGGCGACCATCTTGCCGAGGACGACGGGGTGACGGTGCCCGATGGAGCTCACCAGCGTCCCCAACCCGATGGTGCGGGTCAGCCCGGCGAGGAAGGACAACGACACGTATGCCTCGGGCATGTCTTCCCACGCCCGGCCCACTCGGGGGATCTGGCGGAAATGGTCCATCACCCAGAGGTCGTGGAACCCTGCCGCCTCCGCTCTACGAGCGATCGAAGCGAGGTTGGAGGCCAGTTCGGCCGGGTCGCCCCAGTGGAACCGGTTGACCACCAGGCCGAAACGGTGTCGGGCGGGTGATGCCGGGGACTCGGGTGACGGACGATTCCCCGTAGCGACCATTGATGGTGTGACCATGACTATCGGTTGCTCTGTGATCACCTGGTCGAAGCCATCGTCTTCGATCTCGCCGCGAACGACCCGAAAACGGCTCACCTGCTTGTCCAGGACCGTCCGTGGGATCGGTCGGGCTCGCGCCGAATTGCGGGCACGGATCTGAGCAGCCGGTGTGTCGAACACCACTGCATAGGCCGGGATCCGGGCTTCGTGGGCGATGCCCACCCAGCGACGGCGGTTGTCTTTGTCCATCCCGAGGGTGTCGATCACCGTGGTCAGCCCACGACTCATTCGCTCGGAGACCACCTGCTCGAGAATGGAGAAGGCGGCGGTGCCCGCCTGCCGATCATCCTCCCCGGCTCCAACCATCCCCCTGATCCGATCCGAGGAGACGATTTCGCTCTCGTCGAACATCGTGGAGGCCCAGGTGCTCTTGCCTGATCCCGCCGGACCGACCAGCACCACCAGGGAGGGCATGGGAAGACGTAGCTCCATGTGAGGTGTTCTAGTGGATCGGTCGGTAACCTGGGTCAGGTGAGATCACCGTCGACGGCCCCGTTCGGCCATGTCGCCACCGCCATGATCACGCCGTTCGCCGCGTCCGGTGAGGTCGACCACGAGAGGGCCTGGCGGCTGGCCCGGTTCCTCTCGGACAACGGCAGTGACGCCCTGGTAGTCACCGGGACCACCGGTGAATCGCCGACCCTCGACGGTGTCGAGAAGGTGGCGCTGTACAGGACTGTGGTCGACGCGGTGGCGGAGAAGGACACCCGGGTCATTGCCGGGACAGGCACTTACAACACGGTCGAGTCGATCGAATTGACCGAGAAAGCCGCAGAGATCGGGTGTCACGGGGTCCTGGCCGTGACGCCCTACTACAACCGACCGGATCAGGCCGGGTTGGCAGAGCACTTCTCTGCGATCGCCGATGTCGGTCTGCCGGTCATGCTCTACAACATCCCCGGGCGGACCGGCACCAGGATCGAAATCGACACCATGGCCCGTCTTGCCGAGCACGAGAACGTCGTGGCGGTCAAAGACGCCGTGCTCGACCTCGAGTTCTCCGGGCACACCATCAACCGGATTCCCGGCCTGGCGGTCTATTGCGGACAGGACTCACTCACTTGGCCCATGATGGCGGTGGGTGCGGTCGGGGTGGTATCGGTCGTCTCCCATCTCGCCGGCCGGGCTGTGTCCGCGATGGTCCGGGCTGCCCTCGACGGTGAGGTGGGCGAGGCGAGACGCCTCCATCATCTCCTCTTGCCTCTTTGTGAGGCATGTTTCCTCGAGACGAACCCAACCCCCGTGAAAGGGGCGATGGACCGGCTCTGGGAGCCTGTGGGTCAGGTCCGCCTCCCACTTGTGCCCGCCTCAGAGGAGACATTGGCCGCGGTCGAGAAGGCCGTCGGCGCCGTCCAGGGTCTGTGAGCGTCTCCATAACCTTTCTCGGCGGTCTCGGTGAGATCGGCCGCAATTGCGCAGCGATCGAGGTGGACAGCCGGATTGCACTGATCGATTGCGGGCTCATGTTCCCCGAAGAGGACATGCTCGGAGTCGACCTCGTCTTTCCCGACTGGTCGTGGCTGGTGGAGAGGCGCAATGACGTGGAGTGTGTGATCCTGACCCACGGTCACGAGGATCACACGGGGGCCCTGGCCTACTTCCTCAGGGACGTGAACGTTCCGGTCCTCGGCACCCGACTGACCATCGAGCTGGCCCGAGCACGAATCGACGAATTGGGTGTAGAAGCCGATCTCCGTCATGTGCCGGTCAAGAAGTGGGTGGATCAGGGCCCGTTTCGTTTCCAGCTGATCCCGGTCAGCCACTCGGTGCCAGACGCCAGCGCAGTTGCTCTGGAGACACCGGAGGGCGTCATCGTCCACTCGGGCGATTTCAAGCTCGATCCCACCCCGATCGACGGCGTGCCCACCGACCTTCCCGCCTTCGCCACATTGGGCAGGAGGGGAGTGAGACTGCTCATGGCCGACTCGACCAACGCCGAGCGACCCGGCTTCGAGCCCTCGGAGAGCTCGGTGGGTCAGCCCATCTCCGATGCCATCCGGGACGCGAGTGGCCGCGTCATCGCGGCCTGTTTCGCGTCACACATACACCGCATCCAACAGATCGCCGACGCCGGTATCGCCAATGGGCGCAAGATCGCCTTCTTCGGCCGTTCCATGCACCGGAACACCACCATCGCCTCCGATTTGAAGTCACTCGAAATACCTCAGAGATCGGTGATCGACATCAAGGACATGGACGAGCTGCCGGTCGATCAACAGCTGTTGATCACCACGGGCAGCCAGGGGGAGCCCTTCGCAGCCCTCTCTCTCATGTCTCAGGGTCAGCACAAGTTCGTCGAGGTCGGGGAGGGGGACACCGTTCTCATCTCGGCCAAGCCGATTCCCGGCAACGAGCGAGCGGTATCCAAGGTGATATCCAACCTGACCCGGCGCGGGGCCAAGGTGGTCCACGGGACCAATGCCCCGGTTCACGTCTCCGGTCACGCCAACCGGGACGAGTTGTTGACATTCCTCAATCTGCTGCGGCCACAGGCCTTCGTCCCGGTCCATGGCGAGTATCGCCATCTCCACGCCCACGCAGAGCTGGCCCGGAGCATGGGGGTGCGACATGTCGACGTCCTCGAAGACGGTGACCGGGTGATCCTGAAAGGCAAGAAGACCCAGGTGCTGCGGAGGGCGGTCCCTGCCGGTTTCGTGTACCTGGATGGGTCCTCCGTGGGCGATGTCCAGTCGGCGGTGCTGCGTGACCGATCACACCTGGCCGATGAGGGAGTCGTCGTCGTGACCGTCGGCATCGACCACGACACGGGCGAGGTGGTCTACGGGCCCGACATGGACAGCCACGGCTTGATGGATGACCCCAGTGCCGTCCTCGACAAGGCGGCGGAGGCGGTCAACGAGGCCATCGTCGAGCATGCGTCGGGGCGGTCGGACATCGGTGAGCTACAGAAGACGATCCGCCAGGCAGCAGGGCGGGTCATACGGGCCGAGACGGCACGTCGCCCGGTGATTGTCCCGGTGGTGATGGAGCTCTGAGCATTCCACGACCAATTCACGACCCCATGTAGTGTTTCCGACTACATGGGAACCAGGACACCCACCCGGAAGGGTTCCTCCGGGCGGAGACGGGTGTCCACAGCGAAGAAGAAACCAGCGCCGAAGAGCACGATCCGTCAGAAGCTGGTGGCGGTCCGGAGCTCGGTGCGCAACACCCTGGGGCGTCAAACCGACGACATCTGGGGTCTGATCCTCGTGGTCCTGGCCCTCTTGGTCTTGCTCGCGTTTGTCGACCTGGCCGGCCCGGTCGGTGAGGGGATGGCAAGCGGCAGCCGGCTCCTGTTCGGAGTGTGGAGATTCGCCCTTCCGATCGCACTGGCCGGGATCGGGGTGGCGATGATCCTCGGCAAGCCCCGAGATGGCGCCAAGCGACTCATCGCCGGCGGTGTGATCACCTTCATCGGGTCCCTCGCTCTCTTCCATCTGATGACCGGGGCGGTGGCCCTGGCACCGAGCATCGAGCTGGTCGAGGAGCGGGGCGGTGCCGTCGGCTCACTGATCGCCTTCCCGATGCGGCGCATCCTGGGCACTTGGGGGGCCTTCGTCGTGCTGGCCTCGGCGATGGGCATGGGTGTGCTGATCATGACCCAGACCAGTGTCCGTGAGCTCGCCGCGGGCATCGCCGATATCTTCCGCTCGACACGAAGGCTGGCGGAGACGGCGACGACGGGTGCCCGGATGCAACGAGCGGGCAACGTGGCGGACCGGGTGGTCAAGCCCGAACCCTCGGGACGCGGGCGCCACGAGCGGCCCAAGATCGCACGGCCCCAAACCAAGAAGTCACAGTCCGAAGGACCGAGCGAACCGCCCACAGCGAAACCCAAGCCCCAACCCGCATCTCTCGCCGTGACCCCCCAACCGAATGGCTACAGACTCCCGCCCCTGAGCCTCCTCGACGAGGGCACCGGTGGAGAGATCAACAAGCGGGCGCTGGAGGACACCGCGCGGCAGCTCGAGGAGACATTGACCCAGCACGGGGTGGATGCCTCCCTGACCAAGATCGTCCCCGGGCCGACAGTGACCCGCTACGAGATCGAGCTTGCCCCAGGGGTGAAGGTCAACCGGATCTCCAGCCTCTCCCACGACATCGCCTATGCCCTGGCCACACCGGACGTGCGCATCCTGGTCCCGATACCCGGCAAGTCGGCCATCGGGGTGGAGGTCCCCAACACCAAGCGTCGCCTCGTCTCACTCGGTGACATCCTCTCCAGCGCCGAAGCTGCGGTGGAGACCCACCCCCTTACCGTCGGCCTGGGGATGGACATCTCGGGCATGCCCAAGTTGCTCAACCTGTCCGAGCTGCCCCACGTCCTCATCGCCGGGGCGACGGGTGCGGGCAAGTCGTCTTGCATCAACTCGATCGTGACCTCGCTGTTGATGAGGACCCACCCAGAAGACGTCCGGGTGATCATGGTCGACCCGAAACGCGTGGAGCTGGGCCAGTACAACGGGGTGCCCCATCTCCTCACCCGGGTGATCACCAACCCGAAGAAGGCCAACGACGCCCTCAAATGGGCCGTGGCCGAGATGGACCGTCGCTACGACCTCCTGGCCGATGCCAAGGTGCGCGACATCGAGGGGTACCGGGCCAAATGGGAGGCGGGAGGCCTGGATCCGGAGGGGTTCGACCGCTTCCCCTACATCGTGATCCTCATCGACGAGCTAAACGATCTGATGATGGTGGCCGGCCGGGAGGTGGAGGAGTCGATCGTCAGGATCGCCCAGATGGCGCGTGCCGTCGGCATCCATCTCGTCATCGCCACTCAACGGCCGTCGGTTGACGTGATCACTGGCGTGATCAAGGCCAACATCCCGAGCCGCCTCGCCTTCAGCGTCGCCTCGCAGACGGACAGCCGGGTGATCATCGACGGCGCGGGCGCCGAGAAGCTGATCGGGATGGGCGACATGCTGGTGGTAACGGCCAAGGAGCCGAGACCACAGCGGATCCAGGGAGCCTGGGTCCGTGAGGGCGAGGTCCATGCCGTGGTCGACTGGGTCCGCAAGCAGCAGGACGCCAGGTACGAGGACGAAGAAGTCCTCGTGGCCACCGCCGCTGCCGCGGCTGCCCAGGCGGACCAGGTCGACGATGAGGAGGAGGCCCTGGTCCGCCAGGCGATGGACCTGGTGGTGCGGAGCGAGCTCGGGTCCACTTCGATGCTGCAGCGCAAGCTTCGGATTGGCTTTGCCCGTGCCGGCAGGGTGATGGACATCCTGGAGAGCCGGGGGGTGGTCGGCCCCTCACATGGCAGCAAGGCCCGTGAGGTGCTCATGACGGTCGAGGAGATGGAAGAGATACTGGCCTCGGAGACCGCCGCGGTGTGACCCCGCTGTGTGAAACCGGCCGGTAGATAAGCTCATCGCCGGCATGCTCACCCTGATCAGCCCGGACGGGACCGTCCGCGACCGCCTGTCGATCACTCTCGAAGAGACCCGGGAGCTGTACGCGGACATGGTCGAGGCCAGGACCTACGACCACAAGTGCATGGCCATGCAGCGTCAGGGGCGTCTGGCCACCTACGCCCCGTTCGAGGGTCAGGAGGCAGCACAGATCGGCGCTGCAGCCGCGCTCCGGCCCGACGATTGGGTGGCCGCCACCTACCGTGACGCGGCCTTGATGTGGAGGGCGGGTTATCCCTGGGCCCTGCTCATCGCCGGGAGGACAGGTGACGAGCGAGGGGGCCGGGCACCCGATGGACTGAACGTCCTTCCTCCCTCGATCACCGTCGGCGGGCACATGATCCACGCCGTCGGCCTGGCCTGGGCGGAGGCGTTGAACGGCTCCGATCGGGTGGCCCTCACCTCGTTCGGCGACGGCGCCACATCCGAGGGTGACTTTCACGAGGCGATGAACTTCGCCGCGGTCTACATGACCCCCACCATCTTCCTCTGCCAGAACAACGGGTTCGCCATCTCGTACCCGCGGGACGAGCAGACACGCTCGGAGTCGATTGCCATGAAGGCGGATGCCTACGGAATGCCGGGGGTCATGGTCGACGGTAACGACGTGGCGGCGGTCCTCACCGTGGTCGGAGAGGCTGTGGCCAGAGCCCGCTCGGGGGAGGGGCCGACCCTCATCGAGGCGGTCACTTATCGCCTCGGCCCGCACACGACCTCCGACGACCCCGCTCGATACCGCGACGAGGACGAAACCGGGGAGTGGCGGACACGGGATCCCCTGGAGCGGGTCCGGGCGCTCCTGGAGCGGGCGGGAGCATGGACTCCCGAATGGCATGCAGAGTTGGAGGCCCGGTCGGCGGAGGTGATCGAAGAGGCCGTTGCCGAGGCGGAAGCACTGCCCCAGCCCACCGCGGCCGAGATGCTGTCGCGTATGTACGCGCAGCCGACCGGGCCCCTCCGAGCGCAACTGGGCGAGATCGGCGCATGAGCGAGCAGACCCTGGCCCAGGCGCTGAACGGCGCACTGGCCACCGCTCTCGAGACCGACGAGCGGGTCGTTCTCCTGGGTGAGGACATCGGACGCACCGGAGGGGTGTTCAGGATCACCGACGGTCTGCGGGCCAAGTACGGCGAAGACCGGGTGTTCGACACCCCGGTCGCCGAGTCGGGGATCGTCGGGGCGGCTTTGGGTATGGCGATAGCCGGGATGCACCCGGTGGCGGAACTGCAGTTTCTCGGGTTCTCCTACCCGGCCTACGACCAGATCATCAATCACGTTGCCCGGATCCGGAACCGGTCGAACCACAGGTTCACTGCTCCGATGGTGATCCGCGTCCCTTACGGTGGCGGGATCGGCGCCGCCGAGCACCATTCGGAATCCACCGAGGCGATCTACGCCCACATCCCCGGTCTGAAGGTGGTGGTGCCGTCCACTCCCTCCGACGCCCGCGGTCTGCTCCTGGCCGCCATAGCAGACCCCGATCCCGTCCTCTTCCTCGAGCCGATCAGGCTCTATCGCGCGGTGAAGGAAGAGGTTCCGGAGCGCTATTACACGACCGAGATCGGCCCCTTGCGGGTGGAGCGGGAGGGAACGGACATCACCCTGATCTCGTGGGGAGCGATGATCAAGGAGACGAGGGCCGCGGCAGGCCAGCTCGAGGAGAAGGGGGCGTCGGTCGAGGTGCTCGACCTCCGCACCCTGTCCCCGATCGATCAGGACGGCATCGTCGCTTCGGCTGCCAAGACAGGCAGGGTGGTGGTGGTTCATGAGGCGCCGAGGACCGCCGGTCTGGGGGCCGAGGTGGCAGCGATCATCCAGGAACGCGTCCTGTACTCCCTCCTGGCGCCGGTCCGGCGGGTCGCCGGGTGGGACACGGTGTTCCCGCTGAAACGGTCGGAGGATCACTACCTTCCGAGTCCGGATCGGATCGTTCGAGCTGCGGAAGAGACGCTGGAGGGCTAGTGGCGAGGGAGTTCCTGTTACCCGACATCGGCGAGGGCCTGACCGAGGCCGAGATCGTCCGCTGGCTTGTGCCCGAGGGTGGCCATGTCGCTGCGGACCAGCCAGTGGTCGAGGTCGAGACGGACAAGGCCGTCGTCGAGATCCCGTCACCGTATGCGGGGGTCGTCCTCCGTCATGGTGGAGCAGAGGGCGAGACCATCAAGGTCGGTGCGGTGCTGGTCGTGATCGGCGACGAGGGCGGCGAGGAGGCCCGATCGGAAGCGGAGACCACGGAAGCAGGCAGGGAAGGGAGCCCCTCGGTCGCCCCCGCCGAGACCCGGGCGGAATCACACGAGGCCGCCCCCATCGTCGGCACATTGAGCGAGGAGGCAGAGGTCCTCGCCGCCTCCGCCCCCACAATGACCGGTTCAGCCAGCGGCACGGTGAAGGCGCTTCCGATCGTCCGCAAGCTGGCGCGGGACCTCGGTGTCGAACTGTCTTCGGTCCAGGGCACCGGCGCCGAAGGGCGGGTCACCCGTGAAGATGTGCTTGCGGCCGCCCCTTCCCGCGGGACCTCGGCCGCGGAGCCGGCCCAGGCGACCGCAGCGGAGCCGAAGCCGGCGGTCGAGCCCGGAGAGGCAGAGGATCAGCGGCGTCCCCTGTCTCGGCTGCGTCGCACCATTGCGGCCAACATGGCGAAGAGCTGGTCCGAGATCCCGCACGTCACCACATTCGACGAGGTCGATGCCGATCGTCTCACCCGGGTCAGAGATGCTCTCGGGTCCAGGCACGACGTGAAGATCCCCGTGGAGGCCCTGGTGATCAAGGCGGTGATCCCGGCACTCGAGGCCTTCCCGGAATTCAATGCGACTCTCGATGGCGACGAACTCGTCGTTCACCAGAGACACGACATCGGCATCGCGGTCGATACCCCCGACGGTCTTCTCGTGGCTGTGATCCGTCACGCCGGCTCGAGAGGGGTCCTCGACGTATCCGGGGAGGTGCGCCGCCTCGGCGAGGCGGCGAAGGCTCGTTCCCTCGCTCCAGACGAGCTCACCGGCCAGACGTTCACCGTCTCCAACATCGGGGCGGTCGGTGGGGGACAGGGGACTCCGATCGTCCCCTACGGCACCACAGCCATCCTCTCGGTGGGACGTGTGCAGGACAAGGTCATCGCCCGGGATGGTGAGCCGGTGGTCGCTCCCGTCATGCCCCTGTCGCTCTCCTACGACCACCGGGTGATCGACGGGGCCCAGGGGCGCAGGTTCATGGCTCTGCTCATCGAGAACCTGGAGGAGCCCGCCCTCTTCCTGGCCGGCTGAGGCGGATTTCAGCCCTTCGAGTGCGACTCGACCAGGTCGAGGACCTCGGGCATGTCGAGCTCGGGGTAGGGATCCGGGGCGAGGAGACCCAGGATCCGGCCCTGGGACCGGGCTGAGACGATGATCTTGTCCGACCATTTCATCTGCAGCTCGGCAGGAGCCGTTCGGCAACACGTCGGGTCGGGGCAGGTTGAGGTCTCCCGGTTCTCGGTATCGCGGCCCCGGAACCAGCGAGCCTCGGAGAATGGAACCCCGATGGTGACTGCGGTGGCCGGCTCGCGCGCCGCCTCGACATGGGTGGTGCAGAAGAAAGTGCCGTCCGGGGTGTCGGTGTACTGATGATGGGTCCCGTAGCGCTCCGGCGACTCGAAGGTCATGCGGGCCCCCCATCTGCGACACAGCCGCTGAGTCTCCATGCCCCCGTATGGGTCCCTCGGGATAGGAGCCCCGTCGTTGGCATAACCCTTCACCACCACTCCCATCTCGTCGCTGACGACGAGGTGGGTGTCGATTTCCAGGTGCCGGGTGGCGAGGTTGACCGTCCTCCATGCCGCCATCTCGTACGAGACGTAGAACAACTCCTTGACGTCTTCGACATCGATGTCGTGGTTGTCCATGGCCGATCTGAGCCGGGCCAGGACCGGGTCTTCTGGAACCAGCACTGCTGCGGCGAAGTAGGCGGTCTCCACCCGCTGGCGGAGAAACGTATCGAGGTCCGGGTCGGTCTCGTGCCCGAGCAGGAACCCGGCCAGGGTCTGGAGGACGGCCTTGCGTGCCTGCCGGGTACGGAGCGAGTCACGCTGGGCGATGTAGACCCGGTGATGGTCGAGGTCGATGATGGATCGGGCGAAGGCAGGCATGTCCTCCACCGGGTGAAGCTCAAAGCCGGCTCGGGCAGTGAGATCGAGGAGGTTGCGTGATGAGAAGGGCCCCTCCCCGGAGTAGCCGCTGGAGGCCAGCGCCAGGCGGGCCTCGCCCTCGACGTCCTCCAGATAGCCCGATCGCTCCGCCAACCACATGGCGACATCGCCATTGGCCCTCCTCACCTCCTCCGAGCCGGCGGTGTCGAGTCCCGACCGCTCCCGCAACGCCTCGTGAAGGCCGACGAGGTGGGTCAGGGTCTCGTTGTCGAGCCTGGCACTGGGTTTCACCGGAGGAAGGTGCAATGAGTCGAAGAGGGCGGTGTCCTGGGAACGGAGGAGGGCGATCTCCAGGGCGTCTCGCCGGCTGGGGGGATTCGGGTCGAGGAGCTCGGACATGTCGACTCCCAGCGCGGCGGCCAACTCCACCACCAGGTTGAGACGAGGCTGCTTCTTGCCGTTCTCGAGGAGGGAGAGGTAGGGCGCCGGTCGTTTCACGATCGCCCCCAACTCGTCCAGGGTCATCCCCCTATCCCTCCGGTGATGACGAAGTCTGCGCCCCAATACCAGGGGGTCCAGTGCCGCAGATTCGGACGTTTGTGCCATAACTGAAAGATTGCCTAGTCTTTAGGTTCGTCTCCATTTGGAATGATAGTGCCTGCGCAAGACACTGACATCTTATGAATCAGTTTCGGGCCACCGAGAGCGAACGGCGGGTGATGACCCCCGAGGCGGTGGCCTTCCTCAACGACCTGGAGCAGGAGTTCGGCTGGCGACGGGGCCGGTTACTGGCGGAACGCCAGAGGAGACAGACCCGTCTCGACGCCGGGCAACGGCCCGACTTCCTGCCCGAGACCCGTGAGGTTCGCGACAGCGGATGGGCGATCGACCCCATACCCGCCGAACTGATGGACCGGAGGGTGGAGATCACCGGGCCGGTCGACGCCAAGATGATGATCAACGCCCTCAACTCCGGGGCCAAGGTGTTCATGGCCGACTTCGAGGACGCCACCTCGCCCACCTGGCAGAACCTCCTCGAGGGCCAGGCCAACCTGGTCGACGCCTACAGACGTGAGCTGAGTTTCGAGAGCGGCGAGAAGGCCTATCGACTCGGCGACGACCCGGCCACCCTCCTGGTCCGCCCCCGGGGCTGGCATCTGGACGAAAAGCACTTCCTCGTCGACGGAAGACCCATGTCCGGCTCGCTCTTCGACTTCGGTCTCTATCTGTTTCACGGTGGCCGGGCCGCCATCGAGGCCGGAACCGGGCCCTTCCTCTATCTGCCGAAGCTGGAGTCACATCTCGAGGCGCGGCTCTGGAACGACGTCTTCGTCTGGGCGCAGGATCGGCTGGACATCTCTCGGGGAACGATCAAAGCCACAGTCCTGATCGAGACGATCCTGGCCGCCTTCGAGATGGATGAGATCCTGTACGAGCTTCGTGAGCACGCCGCCGGGCTCAATGCCGGGAGATGGGACTACATCTTCTCGGTGATCAAGAAGTTCAGAAACGACCCATCGTTCGTCCTTCCCGACCGATCCTCGGTCACGATGACCGTCCCGTTCATGCGGGCTTACACCGAGCTCATGGTCAAGACCTGTCACCGACGAGGGGCACACGCCATCGGAGGCATGGCCGCCTTCATCCCCAACCGCCGTGATCCCGAGGTCACGGAGCAGGCGATCGCCAAGGTCAGGGAGGACAAGTCCCGGGAGGCGGGGGCGGGGTGCGATGGAACCTGGGTCGCCCATCCCGATCTGGTCCCTGTGGCAATGGACGAGTTCGACTCCGTGCTGGGCGATCGTCCCAACCAGATCGACCGAAGCCGTGAGGACGTCGAGGTCGATGCCGGCGACCTGCTCGATCTCGACTTCCCGGGAGCGATCACCACGACCGGCCTGGAGACGAACGTCTCGGTGGGCGTCCGCTATCTGGCCGCTTGGCTCTCAGGGACCGGCGCTGCGGCCATCGACAACCTCATGGAGGATGTGGCCACCGCCGAGATATCCCGGTCCCAGATATGGCAGTGGCTGCATCATGGAGTGAACACCGACGATGGTGAGGCGATCACCGAGGACCGGGTCCGAGCATTGACCCGAGACCTGATCGAGTCACTCGAGGAAACTGAGCACCCGCATCGCGATCAGCTCGCTGCCGCCCGCAAGGTCTTCGAGGATGTCGCCCTCGGCGACCAATTCGTGGAGTTCCTGACGCTTTCCGCATACGAGTTGATCAACTGAGGGAGCAGAGATGTCGCACATCGCCAACGAGGCCGGGCGGCTGGCCGATGATTGGAAGGCCAATCCTCGCTGGGAGGGAGTCACCCGGGATTACACGGCGGAGGACGTGGTCAGGCTGCGGGGGAGCATCCGGGAGCAGTCGACCCTGGCCAACCGAATGTCGATCGAGCTCTGGGACCTGCTCGGCTCCGAGGACTATGTGGGCGCCCTGGGCGCCTTGAGCGGGGGCCAGGCGGTCCAGATGGTGAAGGCGGGCCTGAAATCGATCTATCTGTCCGGCTGGCAGGTGGCTGCCGACGGGAACCTCGCTGGGGACGTGTACCCGGATCAATCGCTGTATCCCGCCAACTCGGCTCCAGCCCTGGTGGAGCGGATCAACAACGCCCTGCGCAGGGCTGATCAGATCCACTGGGCCGAAGGCGACAGATCGATCGATTGGTTCGTCCCCATCATCGCCGATGGAGAGGCGGGTTTCGGGGGCCCGCTCAACGTCTTCGAGCTGACCAAGCGCTTCATCGAAGCCGGCGCCGCGGGGGTGCATTACGAAGACCAGCTGGCGTCCGAGAAGAAATGCGGTCACATGGGGGGAAAGGTGCTGGTCCCGACCTCACAGCATGTCCGCACCCTGCAGGCGGCACGTCTCGCCGCTGACGTGATGGACGTGCCGACGATCATCGTTGCCCGCACCGACGCCAACAGCGCGACCCTGCTCACATCCGACGTGGACGAGCGCGATCGCCCATTCCTCACCGGGGAACGGACCGCGGAGGGCTTCTACCGTGTCACCGGTGGGTTGGACTCGGCGATAGGCCGTGGACTGGCCTATGCGCCGTATGCCGACCTCATCTGGTGCGAGACTGCGCACCCCGATCTCGAGGAGGCCCGCGCCTTCGCCGAGGGGATCCATGCCGAGTATCCGGGGAAGATGCTGGCCTACAACTGCTCCCCCTCGTTCAACTGGTCGAAGCATCTCGACGCCGGGGGCATCGCCGGGTTCCAGAAGGAGCTCGGCACCCTCGGGTATCGCTATCAGTTCATCACCCTGGCCGGGTTCCACGCCATGAATTCCTCGATGTTCGAGCTCGCCCGTGGTTACGCCGAGGCAGGGATGCCCGCCTACGTGGAGCTCCAGAACCGTGAGTTCGATCTGGAGGGAGACGGATACACCGCCACCCGGCACCAACGCGAGGTCGGCGCCGGGTACTTCGACCTGGTCAGCCAGGTGGTGGGCGGGGGTAGATCGTCCACCCTCGCCCTGGAAGGGTCGACGGAGCGCGAGCAGTTCTGAGAGTTTGGGAAGGGCCGGGGCGGGGCAAGTAATCTGGCGGCAATCAGCCGCGCAGTTCTCGGAGGGAAGCTGTCATGAACATCGTCCATGTGGTGGGCACGGGCACCATCGGTGAGCCGCTCATCGGCCTCCTCGCCGACAACAAGGAGCACTTCGGCATCGACGAGGTGACGTTCCACAAGCGGACTCCCCTTCTCACCGAGAAGGCGAAGGTGTCGGACCTGGAAGGCCGTGGTGCAGTGCTCTCGGTCGATGAGGAGCGTTTCGAGTCCTTCCATGAGCTGGGACATACCCCCAAGTACGAGGCGCGAGAGGCCATCGAGCGGGCGACTGTCGTGATCGATTGCACACCGGTCGGCAACGGGATGAAAGAGGAGTTCTACAACGCTGCCGCGGGGCCCCGGGGATTCATGGCGCAGGGCTCGGAGTTCGGGTTCGGGAAGATGTACGCCCGAGGCATCAACGACGACGCATTGGTTGCCGATGAGGACAGGTTCCTCCAGATCGTCTCGTGCAACACGCACAACATCGCCGCCCTCATTCGATCCCTGGCCTTCGACTCCGATGGCACCAGTCATCTCGAGGATGGCCGATTCCTCTGCATGCGCCGTGCCAACGACATCAGCCAGGACGAGGGATTCGTGGCCAGCCCCACGGTCGAGGGGCACAAGGACGAGCGATTCGGCACTCACCACGCCCGTGACGCCCATGAGCTGTTCGGGACGATGGGCTACGACCTGAACCTGTATTCCTCCGCGGTCAAGATCAACACCCAATACATGCATTCGATCCAGTTCGCCATCAGGCTGGACGAGGAGATCACCGTCGACCAGGCCAAAGAGCGTCTCATGGCCAACACCAGGGTGGCGGTGACCCACAAGAAGTCCGCCAACCAGGTCTTCTCCTTTGGCCGGGACCACGGCTACTTCGGCCGAATCCTGAGCCAGACAGTCGTCGCCCTGGACACACTGGCGGTACGTAACGGCAACGAGGTGTTCGGGTTCTCCTTCACTCCGCAGGATGGCAACCCCCTGCTCTCCACCGTGGCGGCGATGCTCTGGTACCTCGAGCCCGAGTCTGTGGACGAGAAGATCGACATCCTCCGGCGCTATCTGTTCCGAGAGATCTGATGAACCTCAGGGCGGAGACCTTCGCCGAAGAGGCCATACGCGCCGTCGCCATCCACGACGTCGCCGAGGCGCGGATCGCGGTGGCTCAGGCCTATGACCTCGACCATGCGCTTGGCCCACTGGTCGATGCCGTCCATCTGGCCTGTGCCGAGATCGAGGAGGAGGGCTGGGTGAGCACCGCCACCTGGAACACACTCGCCGACACGGTGGGCTCGGGCCCCCTCCTGGTGGTAGTCGAGACCTCCCGGGAATGATCACGTCGAAATCGGGATCGGGAGGTGTCGTATCCGACTCTGTGCCTCCCGATTCGGGTTTCTAATCTCCCACGGATGCCTGCTCCCACCATCTGGCTGAGCACGCTCGGTTGCGCCAAGAACCAGGTCGACTCCGAGAAGATCGTCGCCATGCTCTCTGGAGCCGGTTATGGCTGGGCCGACAAGCCCGAAGAGGCCGACGTGGTGATGGTTAACACCTGCGCTTTCATCGAAGAGGCCCGGGCCGAGTCGGTCGAAGTCATCCTGGATCTCGAGGATCGGAAGCGGTCCGACGCCAGAGCCGTGGTGATCGGGTGCATGGCCCAGCGGTTCGGCTCGGAGGTCGAGTCGGCCCTGCCCGAGGTCGACCTCGTGCTTGGCATCGATCGATACGGCGAGTTGATCGGTGCCCTCGACCGGCTGACAGATTGGGAACCGGTGGGCATGCGCCGTCGGCCGGTGATGGACATCCTCCACGCCACCGGCCGCCCCGAGCCAGACCTTCCCTATGCCTATCTGAAGGTGGCCGAGGGATGTGACAAGCCGTGCACCTTCTGTGCCATCCCGGCCATCAGGGGCAAGCAGCGATCCCGCCGGCCGCTGGAGATCCGCGAGGAGTTGGCCTCCCTCGTCGCCTCCGGAGTGAGGGAGGTGGTGCTGGTCGCCCAGGACCTGGCTGCCTACGGGCGTGACATCGATGCCCCCGGTGGTCTCCCCGAGCTGATCGAGCTCCTCGGAGACGTGCCCGGTCTCGATCGTCTTCGCCTCCTCTACCTCCACCCGCGCGAGATAAGCGAGCGCCTCCTCGGTGAGATGACCGACAACGAGATCGTGGCCCCTTATTTCGACCTGTCGCTTCAGCACGTGTCGGGTTCGCTGCTTCGCAAGATGAAGCGCCCCGGCAACCTGGAGAAGCACACGGCTTTGGTCGAGCGGATCCGTTACCTCGACCCGGATGCCTCGCTGCGCTCGTCGTTCATCGTGGGGTTCCCGGGGGAGACCGATGAGGATGTCGACGTCTTGGCCGGCTTCTTGACAGATGTGCGGCTCGACTGGGCCGGGTTCTTCCCATATTCGGCCGAGCCCGGGACACCAGCGGCCATGATGGGAAGTCAGGTCCCCCGTGATCGGATGATGGAGCGGCTCCGCCAGCTCTCCTCGCTCCAGGAGGAGGCGACCGAGACCCGCAACGCCGAGTGGCTGGGACGGTCGGACAGGGTGCTGGTGGACCAGATCGAGGATGGTGTCCCGGTGGGCCGGTCCCATCGTCATGCCCCTGAGATCGACGGCGTGGTCCGTCTCGACCGCGGGGTCGTTGGGGAATGGGCCACCGTGGAGTACACCGCCGTCATTGGCCCGGACCTGGAAGCCACCGTCCTCGATCCGGAACCCTGGACGTACGACGCAGAACGTAGAACGTCGTGATCGTCGAGGTGATCGCGGTAGGCACCGAGCTCCTCCTCGGCCAGATCGTCAACACCAATGCCGCAGCGATCGGGGCCGCCATGGCCGAGCGCGGGCTCGATGCCCATTTCCAGCAGGTCGTGGGAGACAACCTGGGTCGGATCTCCGCCGCGATCAGAGTGGGTCTCGACCGGTCCGACGCTGTGGTGATCACCGGAGGGATCGGGCCGACCCAGGACGACATGACCAGAGAGGCCTTGGCCGAGGTGACCGGTCGGGCCCTCGTGTTCAGCGAGGCGTACGCCGGGCAACTCCGCGAGTGGTGGGCGCGACGGGGGCGTGAGATGCCAGAGAGCAACCTGCGTCAGGCGTACCACCCGGAAGGAGCCGAGATGCTGCCCAACCCGCGAGGGACGGCGCCAGGCCTCATGACTATCCACGGTGGCAAGCCCATCTTCTGTGTGCCGGGGGTCCCGGCAGAGATGGAGCATCTGATGGCCACGGAGGTGTTGCCTCGTCTGGCCGCGGCTTCGGGCTCCGAAAGAGTCATCGCCAGCGTTCTGCTTCGCACCTGGGGCCGGCCAGAGTCCGAGGTGGCCGAGATCCTGGACGACCTGTACACGGGCTCGGTGAATCCCTCCCTTGCCTTTCTCGCCTCCAACTCCGAGATCAAGATACGTATGACCGCCAAGGCCGAGACCGCCGCCGGGGCCCGCAGCCTGATCGAGCCCATGGAGATGGAGGTCAGGTCGAGGTTGGGGGAGAGCATTTTCGGCACCGACGAGGAGACCATCGAGCGTGTTCTCCTCCGCTTGCTCTCGGAGCGGGGCCAGACAATCGGCACAGCCGAGTCGATGACCGGTGGCCTGGTCACGGCGCGACTAACCGACCTGCCCGGATCGTCTGCGGTCGTCAGGGGCGGAGTGGTGGCCTATCACACGGATTTGAAGCGGAAGCTGCTCGGCTTGTCGGACGCGTCCGGGGTAGTCACCGAAGAAGCGGCGGTGGCACTGGCCAGCGGCGCGAGGTCGCTGCTCGACGTCGACGTGGCGGTATCGGTCACCGGGTCGGCCGGCCCCGACCCACTCGAGAAGCCGGTCGGCACGGTGATGATCGGCGTGGCGACGCCGGAGGACGTCCGGGCCAGGGAGATGCGCTTCACCGGCGATCGAGACCGTATCCGCGCCTTCGGTGCCACGGCCGCACTGCACCTGGCCCGCCTGGCCATCGTCGGCAGATGGTGGAGGGGGTAACCGCGCGCATATTCGTGGCGGTGCCACTCAGCGAAGAGGCCCGCGTCGTGCTGACCGGCATCCTCCACGGCATCGACATGCCCGGCTCGGTGGTGCCCCCGGCCAACTGGCACATCACCCTGCGTTTCATCGGGCGCGCCGACGACGTCGCCTTCGACCGCCTGCTCGGCTCGCTCGACGAAGCCCACCTGGGTCATGCCTTCGATCTCGAGCTGGGCGAGATGGGCGCGTTCCCCAGGCCGAAGGCGGCCACCGTGCTCTGGTTGGGGGTGGCCAAGGGTCAGGCCCGTCTCGGGGAGCTCGCCGTCGAGGTCGAGGACTCAGTGCAGGCAGCCGGGTTCGAAGCCGAGGACCGGCCCTTCCGGCCCCATCTCACCCTGAGTCGGGTCCGGCCCCCGGTCGACGTCACCCGGCTCATCGCCTCCTTTCCCGGTGCCGGGCTGGGCTGGCGGTGCAGTTCGATCGTGGTGTATCGATCGCATCTGGGGCGGGGGCCGGCCAGGTACGAGCCCCTTGAAACCTTCCCGCTGGTCGGGTAAATGTCCATGACGAACACCTGTTCGGTCTAGTATCCGATCTCAGAACCGGGGGTCCGGGGGTCGTCCCCCGGATATCACGAGATCTGTCCCAGCGGGCAGATACGTTGACCGTCATAGAGCAGGTTGGAAGGAGCCGGAGATGGAACGAGACAAGGCCCTGGACATGGCGGTCAGCCAGATCGAGCGTCAGTTCGGCAAGGGGGCCATCATGAAGATGGGGGAGCAGGCCGATCGCAAGGTGGAGGTGATCTCTACCGGCGCCCTCGCCCTCGACCTCGCCCTGGGCGTCGGCGGGGTCCCTCGTGGCCGCATCGTCGAGCTCTATGGCCCGGAGAGCTCGGGCAAGACCAGCCTCGCCCTTCACATCGTGGCCGAGGCCCAGCGCAACGGGGGCATCGCCGCCTTCATCGACGCCGAGCACGCCCTCGACCCGGTCTACGCCAAAGCGATCGGAGTCGACGTAGACGAGCTGCTCATCTCCCAGCCCGACACCGGGGAGCAGGCGCTGGAGATCGCCGACATGTTGATCCGCTCCGGCGCCCTCGACGTGCTGGTGATCGACTCGGTGGCCGCCCTGGTGCCTCGGGCCGAGATCGAGGGCGAGATGGGCGATGCCCATGTCGGTCTCCAGGCCCGGCTCATGTCACAGGCGCTGCGCAAGCTGGCCGGGACCCTGAACAAGTCGAAGACCACCGCCATCTTCATCAACCAGCTCCGGGAGAAGATCGGTGTGATGTTCGGATCACCGGAGACGACGCCTGGTGGTCGGGCCCTCAAGTTCTACTCCTCGGTGCGTCTCGACATCCGTCGCATCGAGACCATCAAGGACGGGACCGACAGCGTGGGCAACAGGGTCAAGGTCAAGGTCGCCAAGAACAAGGTGGCGCCTCCCTTCCGCCTCGCCGAGTTCGACATAATGTTCGGCCAGGGGATCTCACGGGAGGGCAGCCTGCTCGATGTGGCGGTCGACCACGGCGTGGTCCACAAGAGTGGGGCCTGGTTCACCTTCGACGACGACCAGCTCGGTCAAGGCCGGGAGAACGCCAAGCGCTTCCTGCGGGAGAACCCGGAGGTGGCCATGCAGCTCCAGGCCAAGGTCTACGAGCTGGTCGGGCTCAGCGAGGTGGCCCAAGACGCCGAGGCACCCGAGGAGGTCACCTCCGGGGGGGAAGAGGTCGCCGACTAGTTGTTCCGCTTTCGCGATCCCCGTGTAGGATCGGGTTCTCACACGAATACACCTTTGAACTGCAACACCGGGAAGAAGACGTGAACAGAAGGAGCCAGCGAACCGACGGGTGATCCACCCGCGTCGTTAGCCAGCTTCTATTCGTGTGCCGGGCCTGAGTCCATTGGGACGAAGGGCTCGGCACGTTCATTTCTCACTCCGGGAAAGGGGACCGATGATGGATGTCATCCCCGCCATCGGATTGGCGATCCTGGGGATCGTCCTCGGCTTGGGCTTCGGGTACCTGCTGGCTCGGCTGGGCATGGCCCGGAAGAGGGAACGGGACGGGGTCTCCGCCGAGGACGCACTGACGACAGCCCGTCTCGAAGCACAGCGTCTCCTCTCCAAGGCGGAGGAGGAGGGACGGGCCAAGGCCGAGACCTACCGTGAGCGTGAGGAGGCCAGCCTGGAGCATCGTCGTCTCGAGCTCTCCAACCTCGAGACCCGGCTCGGGCAACGGGAGGAGACGCTCGATCAGCGGGCCTCCAACCTGGCGCAACGGGAGAAGATGATCATCGACCGGGAAGAGGAGCTCAACACATCCCGCGGCGACCTCGAGCGGCTCAAGGAAGAGGCGCGCTTTCGCCTGGAGCAGGTGGCGGGTATCGATGTGACCGCGGCCAAGACCGAGATGCTCGCCCAGGTCGAGGACGAAGCTCGTCGCGAGGCGATGATCGTCGTGCGAGACCTGGAGATAAAGGCCCGGGAGGAGGCCGATCGGCGGGCGAGGCGGATCCTGGCCACCGCCATCCAGAGGCTCTCGTCCGAGGTGGTCACCGAGACGACGGTCTCGGTCATACAGCTCCCCTCGGACGACATGAAAGGCCGGATAATCGGCCGGGAGGGCCGGAACATCCGTCATCTCGAGTCCGTGACCGGGACCAGTCTGATCGTCGACGACACCCCCGAGGCGGTGTCCGTCTCATCCTTCGACCCGGTGCGTCGGGAGGTGGCCCGGATCACCCTGGAGAAACTCGTCGCCGATGGGCGGATACATCCCGCTTCCATCGAGGAGGCTTATGAGAAAGCGCGGGCGGAGGTGGAGCAGAGCATCCGCGACGCCGGCGAATGGGCCCTGGTCGAGGCCGGCGTCTCGCGTATGCACTCCGAGATCGTGACCTTGATGGGTCGTCTCAAGTACCGGACGTCCTACGGGCAGAACGTCCTCAATCATCTGGTGGAGACCGCCCACATCGCATCGATGCTCGCCTCCGAGCTCGGCATCGACCCCGCTCCGGTCAAGCGGGCCGCATTGCTCCACGACCTGGGAAAGGCAGTGACTCACGAGGTGGAGGGCTCACATGCCCTGATCGGGGCCGAGATAGCACGGCGCTTCGACGAGGATCCTGCCGTCGTGCACGGCATCGAGGCCCATCACAACGAGGTCGAGCCGAGGACCGTCCTGGCGGTGATCGTCCAGGCCGCGGATGCGGTCTCGGCAGCTCGTCCCGGGGCCCGCCGGGAGACACTGGAGGGATATGTGAAGCGTCTCGAGCGGCTCGAGACCCTGGCCATGGAGTTTCCGGGCGTGGACCATGTCTTCGCACTGCAGGCCGGGCGCGAGGTCCGGGTGGTCGTGGACCCGGGAAATGTGTCGGATCTCGACGCCCGTGAGCTGTCACGTCGCATCGCCCGTAAACTCGAGGAAGATCTCCAATACCCGGGGCAGATCCAGGTCACAGTGATCAGGGAGTTCCGGGCCACCGACTACGCCCGCTGAGGCTCGCCACATGACCCAGTCCGTGCTCCTCCCCAACCCGACGCTGCGTGAGCCGGCCCGTCGACTTCCGACCCGCACCGGCCTGCGCTATTTCGTTCGCACGTTCGGGTGCCAGATGAACGAGCACGACTCGGAGAGGGTCGCCGGCCTCTTCGAGATCGACGGGATGAGCCCCGCCGATGGCTTCGAGTCGGCCGACGTCGTCTACGTAAACACCTGCACGATTCGGGAGAATGCCGACAACCGGATGTACGGCAATCTGGGACAGCTGAAGGCGATAAAGGACCTCAACCCGGAGATGCTGCTCGTCGTCGGCGGATGCGCCGCCCAAAAGGACCGGGATCTGGTTCGGGAGAGGGCGCCGTGGGTCGACGTCGTCATGGGCACTCACAACCTCGATCGGATCCTCGACCTACTGGATCACGCAGAGAACTGGGGCCCCATCACCGAGGTCGTCGACGAGCTGCAGGCGATGCCGTCGTCCCTGCCCGCCAGACGTGAGCTGGAGCACTCGGCCTGGGTGACCATCCAGGTCGGGTGCAACAACACCTGCACTTTCTGCATCGTCCCCTCGGTACGGGGCGTCGAGGTATCGAGGCGACCCGGTGACATCGTCCGGGAAGTGGAGCGGCTCGCCGCCGACGGCGTGGTGGAGGTGACACTGCTTGGGCAGAACGTCGACACCTACGGCCGCGATCTCGCCCTGGACGGGCGGCGACGCCCCATCTTCGCCGAGCTCCTGCGCCGGGTCGGGGAGGTGGAGGGCGTCCGAAGGGTGAGGTTCACGAGCCCTCACCCCAATGATTTCAGGGAGAACGTGGCCAGGGCGATGGCAGAGACGCCTGCAGTCTGCGAGCAGCTGCATTTCCCGCTGCAGTCGGGGTCCGATCGGATCCTGGCCGCCATGCATCGTGGCTACAACCGACGCAAGTACGTCGAACGGTTGCAGATGGCCCGTGAGATCATCCCCGGGTTGGCGGTGTCCACCGATGTGATCGTGGGCTTCCCCGGGGAGACCGAAACAGACTTCACACTCACACTCGAGGTGGTGGAAGAGGCACGGTTCGACAGCGCTTTCATGTTCATCTTCTCACCCCGTCCCGGGACGGCCGCGGCCAGGCTGACCAGCGATTTCGTGCCCGACGAAGTGATACGAGACCGTTTTGCCCGGCTCGCCGAGCTGCAGAACCGAATCTCGGGCGAGAAGAACGCCGATCTGCTGGGTGCCACCGTGGAAGTGCTGTCCGAGGGCCCCTCCCGCAAGAACGAGACGGTCGCCACCACGAGGACCCGCTCCGGGAAGGTGGTGCACGTCGGCGGCGCCTATCGAGCGGGAGCATTCTTCGACGTGAGGGTCGAGGAGACGCATCAACACCATCTGGTGGGGAGCCCGGTCTGACCAGGATCCTCGCCTTGCTGGGGCCTACCGCCTCGGGCAAGACGGAGATGGCGATCCGGGTGGCCGAGCACTTCGGGGCCGAGATCGTCTCGATCGACTCGATGCAGGTGTACCGCGGGATGGACATCGGCACCGCCAAGCCCACCTTTCTGGAACGAGCTGGGATCGTTCACCATCTCATCGATGTGGCAGATCCTTCTGAGGAGTTCACCGTGGCCGACTTCCGGCGTCTGGGACGCCGGGCCCTGAGCGAGACCGAGGCGCGGACGATCGTCATAAGTGGGGGATCAGGTCTCCACTTCAGGGCGCTGATGGACCCACTCAGCTTTGCCCCGACGGACCCGCAGCTCCGGGCAGAGCTGGAGAGCCGGGAGATGGATCGGCTGGTCATCGAGCTGCTCGAGGCCGACCCGGGTGCCGGGGATTTCGTCGACGTCGCCAATCCGAGGCGGGTCATCCGGGCTGTCGAGATCTACCAGCTGACCGGTGAGACACCGAGCATCCGCGCCGCCACCGCGGCTGCGGAGGATGTGAGGCGATATGTCCCCGAGGTCGCATTCGAGGCGGTCGGTCTCGACCCGGGCCCCTGTCTGGAGGCCAGAATCGACATTCGTCTTCGCGGGATGAGAGCGGCCGGTCTGGTCGACGAGGTGCGCTCACTCGCTCCGAGGATGGGACGAACCGCCCGTGGCGCGGTCGGATATAGAGAGGTTCTCGCCGCCCTGAACGGAGAGACCACGATGGATCACGCCTTCGATCTCGCCTTGGCGAACACCAAGAGGCTGGCGCGCAAACAGCGCATCTGGTTTCAGCGGGATCCGCGGATACGCTGGATACCGTGGATCGACGAACCTCACCGACGTCTGAAACGGATCCTGGAGACCTTCGATTGAGCCGGTACCAGTTCACCAAGATGCAGGGGCTCGGCAACGACTTCATCATCCTCGAGGGCCCCGACAAGCCGGGAAGCTCCGAGGTGGTCCGTCTCTGCGATCGGCGCTTCGGCGTCGGGGCCGACGGCGTCCTGGTGGTGTCCCCGGGCCCACCGGTGGTGATGGACTACTGGAACGCCGACGGGAGCCCGGCCGAGATGTGCGGCAATGGCCTTCGCTGTGTTGCCCGGTACGCCCGTGACAGAGGCTGGGCCGAGGCTGCGGAATTCGAAGTCGACACGCCGATGGGGCTGCGCAAGGTGAGGGTTGGGAAAGAGGCGATCGAAGTCGAGATCGGCCCCGTGCTGATCGAGGGCCAGGAGACGATCGGCGATGAGGTCTATCACCTGGTCGACACCGGCAACCCCCATGCCGTGCGCGTGGTCGATGACCCTGATCGAATCGATCTGGTGACGCTGGGCCCGCAGGTCGCTCGGGAGGCGGGATTCGACGCAGGGTGCAACGTCGAGATCATCACCATCGCCGATGGACGGGTCACGATGCGGGTGTGGGAGCGGGGGATAGGGGAGACCCTGGCCTGCGGCACCGGCATGGTGGCTGCGGCGGCAGTAGCGCTCGATGGCAAGGACGGGAGGATCGAGGTGGTGACACCTGGTGGCGTCGGTCATGTCGAAGTCGACAGCAAGAACGCCTGGCTGACCGGTCCCGCCGAGTATGTGTTCGAAGGCGTGGTCGATCAGGGGTAGCGGCGGAGGACGCTGACCACCTTGCCCACCAGCTCGACCCCATCGGAATAGACCAAGGGCTCGTAGGCGGGATTCTCCGCCTCGAGGATCACCTTGCCCCCACGCCGACGGAGTCGCTTCACGGTGGCCTCTTCTCCATCGATCAGCGCCGCCACGATCTCACCATCCCTGGCGTCTTTCTGACTGCGGACGGCCACCAGGTCGCCATCGAGGATCCCGGCCTCGATCATCGAGTCGCCCTTGACCTCGAGCAGGAACACCGGGTCGCTCCCCACCAGGTCGACGGGCAGCGGGATGACCTCCTCGACCTGCTCGGCGGCGAGTATCGGAGTGCCGGCCGCGATCCGGCCCAGCACCGGTACGTCACGAACTCGACTCGCACGGGAGGGGGCGTCGGCGGTGGCATGGGACGTGCTGGCGACCGGGGCCTCGCCGACGACGACGATCGCTCTCGGCTTCGAGGGGTCGCGATGCAGGGCGCCCGCGGCTACCAAGGCCGTGAGATGGGAGTGCACCGTCGAGGGCGAGGAGAGGCCGAGGGCTTCCCCGATCTCACGCACCGAGGGCGGGTAGCCCCGGTCCGCCACCGTGGTCCTGATGTAATCCAACACCTGCTGCTGACGTTCGCTGAGCACGGTGACTCCTTCCCGGGTCCCTCGATCGACTCCGTCACGGCTCACACTAATCGAACAAGAGTTCGCCGCCAAACATATGTTCGTTTCCGGCTTGACAGCGAACAGATGTTCGATAGAGTGACGAACGCATGTTCGATCCGGAACAGCATCCAGCAATCCCGCAAGGGGCCCGATCAGGAGGAAGACCCACATGCAGAAGGCGAAACTGCAGCTGACCGTCCGGCTGTCCTTGCTTCTCGCCGCCCTCTGCGTGGTCTTCCTCATGATCGGCGGATCTGCCGGAGCCGACGTCCCGATGCCGGAGCCCACCGAGTACGTGGTCGAGGCCGGGGACACCCTCTGGGCGATCGCATCGGCCACCGCCGCCCCCGGCGAGGACCTGCGCCGTCTGATCGCCGACATCGCCCGACTCAGCGGGGTCGACGCCAACTCCCTCCAGCCGGGTCAGATCCTTCTCATCCCCGCCCGCTGAGCCAAGTTTCGCCCCGGGGTATACCCTGCGCCGATGCTCTGCCCGGCCTGCGGCGCACCCAGCACACGCGTGATCGATAGCCGACCCGCCGAAGGTGGCCTGGCGATCCGGCGACGACGAGAATGCGAGGACTGTGGCCGGCGCTTCACCACCTATGAGCGTCTCGAGCCGCAGCTGATGGTAAGGAAGCGGAACGGTCGTCTCGAGCCCTTCTCACCGTCCAAGCTGTCCGCAGGCATCTCGGCAGCCCTGGCCGACCGTCCCGTATCCGGCTCGGCGATCGAGCGACTAGTCGACGAGGTGGAAGCTTCCTTCCGGGGCTCGGGGTCAAATGTCACCTCCGAGGAGATCGGACGAGTCGTCCTCGATCGGCTCCGGAATCTCGACGAAGTTGCCTACCTGCGTTTCGCGTCCGTGTACAAAGAGTTCCAGGGAGCTGCGGACTTCGAGAAGGAAGTCGCTGCGCTGGATTCAGCCGAGCAGCCTGGATAGGTCGTCCCGGGCCTGGTCGATCAGGGAGGACACCGCCTCCGATACTGCCCCGAGGTCGGTGATCATGGCGTGTCGCACCTCCTGGAGCTGGGCCCGGAGCGTTCCCAGCGCCTCGACGGCGGCCGTCCGATTGTCGGTCCCCATGGCATCGAGATAGGCCGCTTGGGTCTGCTCCAGGTTGGCGCTCAGCCGATCGAGCGCCGCCGACGCCTCTGGAGCCACGTCGGCCGGAAGTGCCTCACGAACCGACTCGAATCCGGTTCTCCACTGTGTGAATGCGTCGGTTGCTGTGGTCAAGTCGGTGAGGTCGGGGTCGGTCTCGAGGAGCGGCAGGATGAGTGCTGGTTCGAGGGCTGTCCGATACGTGGTGATGTCCATGAGCCACTTCGACGCATCGATGGCGGATCCGGCGGCCTCGGCGGCCACTGACCGCCCTGACGAGTCCGCGGAGGGCAGGTCGGCGGAGGCAGCGAACATGGAGCGGGCCCGATCACCCAACTGCAGATAGGCCGATGCATCACGGTTGGCTTCGGGGAGCCGATCGAGATCGAGGTCATCCACCAGTGGTGCCACCTGGTCGAGTGCGATGGTCAGAGCTTCGGCTTCGGACCGGACAACGCCGAGGGCCGCCTCCGCTTCGTCTGCCGGCTGGCGGTACAGCCAGTAGCCGACGCCGGCGAGGACCAGGGTCAACGTGACGACGAGGGTGAGCATGGGCCAGCGAAAGCGACGACCGCCCATGTGTTTCGAGCCGAAGCCTTGCGGGGCCCAGTCCTCCAGCGAGGGAGCATGGAGCTCGGTCGTAGCCCACATGTCTGTAACCAGCTCTCCGGTGGGATGCCCATTCCTGCTGTGGCGACCGAACGGCACCGGGACCAGTGCGGAGACCTGAGAACTGGACTCGGTAGATCCAAGCGCGTGCGACGGCGGGGCGGTCCAGGCACGCGAGGGCGCATCGATGAAGCCGAGGGACTCCATCGACGGGATGCGGATGAAACCGCGTCTGGACGGGGTGGTGGCAGTCATCGGAGGCACCTATTTACAGTCGTCAGGTCATCCCGCCCGAAACCCCGCGACCCCGTGATGCAAGCTAGCTTCGTCAGACTCGATCCGGAAGTGTCAATTCCCACGAGATCACATATCGGCGACGCCGCAGTCGATCTTCAGGCCCGATATGACATTTCACTGGAGCCCGGGGAGAGGGCCGCCGTTCCCACCGGGCTCGCGGTGGCCATACCCGAGGGTTTCGCCGGGCTGGTCCTGCCCAGGAGCGGTCATGCCAAGCGCCTCGGCGTGGGGGTGGTCAACGGTCCGGGGCTGATCGATTCGGGATACAGAGGCGAAGTCTCCGTCCTCCTGATCAACCACGGCTCGGAAAAGGTTGCGTTCAGAAAGGGGGAGCGGATCGCCCAACTCGCCGTGGTACCGGTCGCGGTGGTTGATTGGGTCGAGGTGGAGAGCCTGGACGACACCAGTCGTGGCGATGGGGGATTCGGCTCCACCGGATCCTGACGCCGTTTGGCTGGAATGGGGGGACCGTTAGAATGTGTCACCCGTGCGGAAGTAGCTCAGTTGGCTAGAGCGCAACCTTGCCAAGGTTGAGGTCGCGGGTTCGAATCCCGTCTTCCGCTCCGACGCCCGGTCTCGGCGACGTGGCCGAGTGGTTAGGCGCGGGTCTGCAAAACCCGTCACACCGGTTCGATTCCGGTCGTCGCCTCGGGCCCTTAGCTCAGCCCGGCTAGAGCGCTTGCTCGACACGCAAGAGGTCACTGGTTCAAGTCCAGTAGGGCCCACAAGAGAGAGAGAGAACCCCCTGGTAGGCGATATCGTCAGCTGCCAGCGGGGTTTTCTCGTTTGCTCTGCTCGAGTTGGAAGTCGCCTCTCTCATTGGGTGATGATCTCACGGGCGCGCCGACCGGTCCCAACCGGTCGTCCACCGACATGCGACCGTGTTTGCACACGGACTCGATCAGCCTCGAGGCCAGAGATGCCGTCCACGATTTCGTTGCTGTCACTGCAATGGTGTGTTGCTTCGTTTTTCGCAACCTCAGAGCGGGTTCCCTCGCCTGGTTGGATCCGATTTTCGGTAGAGCGTATCCCTCGGCGCCTGTCCGGCGATTACTCCTACGCGAGAGCGCCTCTGACCCGAAGCAAAGGGGTCAGAGGCGTTGGGTGATTTTCTCGCCTTCCCCCGGTTGGGGATTAGGGGAAGCCTTTGTATCCCTCGTGTCAGCTCGTGACCATCAGGAGGATCGCCCTGCCAACGAGTCCTCCGTCAGACCTCAACATTGTGGCAACAGAGCACCGCTATCACAACCGCTGAGTAGGGCTCGGGGTCGACACCGAACTTCTTCGGAATCTGCAACGAATCGGAATCGGGGTATCTGTGGCCTCGAGGTGACGAACCGGTCAATGGGTCATTCGGATGGAATGGCGAACCCCGGCTGATCGCTCAACGGGTGAACGATCTGCCGGGGTTCAGTTGCCCTCCCCGCCATCACGTACCCATACGACCAGCCTGGCCAGACGGTTCAGGAACACCCGGTCACACTCTCGCGCTGATCCAGTTTGGCAACGCCGCCCTCCCCCTCCTCATAATCTTCGCAGCGATCAGCCGTGCCGGGAAGGCGCCGAAGGCGAATCTTCGGAAACGGCCGGGCGTTCCGTTTCTTTCGGGTGTCTTTGGGGCGACCAGGCACCCGAGTCGCCGGCTACGGAATGGGCTCGCGCGACTCCGCCGAATCTCCCGACCGGCGTGAGATGATCCCCTGGCTTGGCGGCCGGGGGATCACTCGTAATGCTGTGCCCGTGTCCTCCGCCGGCCGTTGGGGCCTGGCGAGGGAGCCGTCGGGCGTCAGAGCATCTCGTCCCGGGACTGCTCGGCCCGTGAGGCGCCGATGGCAGTCGTCACCTTCTTTTCCTCCTCGGGTGGTGGCAGCACAGCCGGAAGGCCCAGCGACTCGATCCACAGTTCACGAGCCCAGCCCATGGTGTGGTAGAGGTGCATGTCCTCTTCCTCCTCCACCTGGCCATAAGCCTCACTGAGCACGGTCTTCGTCTGACCCGAGGCTTTCTCGGCGACCTTGCCGATCAGCTCCCAGTTGGCGTGATCCTTCGTCTCGGCGTCGACGACGCATTCGGCTGCAACCAGCTGGGCCGCAGCGGGATCTCCCTCCGACAGGGCGGTCTCCATCGCTTGCACGAGGGCCTCACCCTTCATTCTCACGATCTTCCGTCCCGGAGTCTCGGTAGCGGTGTCCAGATCCAGCTCGTTGAAGACATCAGTGACGATGCGGACGTGGTTCTCGGTCTCGGACAGGTACTTCTCCCACTCCTTGTGCAGATCCTCATTGACCGCGCAGCGGAGCGCGGTCTGATACACCTGCACTCCCCCGATCTCGGTCTCCAACGCCTGGTAGAGCAGCTCGTTCACTTGCACATCGTCCATTGGGGGCCTCCTTGACCTCGGCGACATAGCCAATTACCCCGAACGCCCGACGTGTAACCCGCCCGCCCTGGGTAGCAATGAAACCTTGCGCCCTAATCCTTCCCGGCACTCGCCGGGTCGTCCTCGACGGCCTCCGCCAGGTCGTCGAGGCCCCTTCGTATGATCTCCTGGATCAAGGCGGCGACGTTTTCGTCATTGTCCAGATACTCGGAGTCGTCGCCGGCAAACTCCGCTTTGATGTACCGGTACTGGTCGATGAGCTCGTCGTCCGTCCAATTCTCAACCGGGTGATCGTCCCGCGACGGCCAGCTTGGTGCATCCATGACGATCGCTTTACCCGTCACATGACCGGGTGCAAACGGCTCACCCTGCCTCGGGTTCGTCAATACAACGGTGGGGGAGGTGGCGGCGGAGGTTGATTGGGCGGGGGTGGCGTCGTGGTCGCGGGACATCCCGGTGGTGGCGTGCCGCCGGCGATCAGCGTCCCGAAGTCTCCGGCCACCGGCAGGCCGCTGGGCACTCCGTACTCCAGGGTCTCATCGGCGATGCCCTGACTGTTGGTGTAGCGGAGGAAGATGTTGCAGGTCGAGGGTCGAAACAGGCCAACTGTCTCCGGGCCCGGTCCACCTCGTCTTGCCCACTCGGCGGCAATGATCTTGTCACCAGGATCGCCGAAGATGAATTGGGAGTCGGCGTTGCCCTGGGAGTGGGTGAGCCGGAAATAGACGAGGCCGGTGGACTCTCGATGGAGCCCGACCTCATCGACCAGGTCATCGTCGAAGTCACCCACGAAGGGGTTGTCGCCCGGGTTGCCGAACACATAGTCGAAATCGGCAGGTCCGAGCCCGCCATCGTTGGCGCCGAGCTCATTGATGACGAAGACCCGTGACTCCGATGGCCGGTAGATGCTCACCGTGTCGCAGCCGTCGCCGTCGAAGTCACCGGCGAGAGGGATGTCCCCAGGGTTGCCAAAGAAGAACCTGATGTCGGCGATGCCCTGGTCGTTCGTGTTGCGAAGATAGACGAACCCATCGGACTGCCGGTACAGGCCGGGTGTCTCATCGCCATCACAATCCCAATCACCGACGAAGGGGAGATCGCCCGGACTGCCATAGAAGAACCTGGTGGTGTTACCTGCAAGATCGAGGAGATACCACTCCCCGGTCGAGGTGTCGACGATTCCCACCGAGCCTTCCTGGGCAACCGCAGGGGCGGATAGGCCGAGGACGGCGACGGTCATCAAGGCAACGGCGATGCGACGCATCTCTTCTCCTCTCGTCCCCGCGCACTTACCGCAATGGCGGAAGTTGAAACCGAGACATGCGATGTCCAACAATCGGGGGTACGGCGTGGACCCCGGGAACGCGCTACCCGCCGGGCCTGTTGAGTTTCATGCTCCTTAGAGGAAGACCATCACGACGATGATGATCGTGGCGATCATCCCGAGGGCGATGGCGGGCTGGTCGAACCAACGCTCGTCCGTCTGGTCCGCGGGCAGCGGTCTGCCCCTCGTCCGGGACAACGGGGTGTTTCTCACGACTCTTCGCGGCCGGCGCTGGCAGGGTCGCCTTCCAAGTCGTCAGCCAGTACTTCGAGGCCTCGTCGCGCGATCTCTTCAACGAGGGCGGCCAGGGGGCTCTCGTCGCTCTTCCGATACTCGGGGTCTTCGTCGGTGAGCTCGCCTTTGACATAGCGGTACTGGTCGATGAGCTCGTGATCCGACCACTCCTCCAGTCGGTGTTCTTGGGGCGGCCAACTTGGTGCTGTCATGATCGCCACTTACCCGTCTGTCCAGTGCCCACAAACCTCTTCCCACCTGCTGGAGAGCTTGTCTCCCAATGCTGAGGCCGCGGAGGAAAACCAGTCTGAAGGCCACGCTTTCTTCGGTCTTATTCCCCATGGAACCTCC
Organism: Acidimicrobiia bacterium; assembly: GCA_048595045.1. Classification (GTDB taxonomy): domain Bacteria; phylum Actinomycetota; class Acidimicrobiia; order Spongiisociales; family ZC4RG35; genus JARDZU01. The sequence goes on along the minus strand of JBMDXS010000009.1, from coordinate 1,066 downwards.
GATGATCTTTGGTTGTATGATCGACACGTCGCAACAAGGAGTGATTCCCATGGCCATGTCAAAAGAGCACAAGGCTGCCCTGGCACAAGGACGATTGGAGGCCCGGTCGGTGAAGGCTTATCTGGCGTCGTTAGGACCCAAGAAGCGCGGCCGCCCCGTGACCAAAGACAGCCTGCAGAAGAAGATCTCGGACATCGACACCAGATTGAAGGCTGAGCTCAACCCTTTGCGGAGGCTCGATTTGATGCAGTCGAGGGCCGAGGCCGAGCAGGCTCTCGGTGCCGCCGGCAGCGGGCCCGACCAGGAGGCCCTCGCTGCCGAATTCGTGAAGCATGCCAAGGCCTACTCGGCCCGGAAGGGGATCAGTTACGCGACCTGGCGTGAATTCGGTGTACCAGCAGAGGTCTTGCGTAAGGCGGGGATACCGCAGACGAGACGCCGCGGGTCGTGAGTCAGTCCCAACCCAGCTCATGGAGACGCTCGTCATCGATGCCGAGATGATGGGCAATCTCATGTAACACCGTCCTGCGTATCTCCTCCTCCAACTCCGCATCGCTGAGGTCGAGCTCTAGATGTGGCCTCCGGAACACGATGATTCGGTCCGGTAAGCCTCCCCAGTAGTCTGCCGATCTCTCCAAGAGTGAAACGCCCTCATATATGCCAAGAACGTCTCCTTGTTCGCGTGTTGGGCGGTCCTCGACCACGACATGGATATTGTCCATGCGCTGCGTCACCCATTCGGGCAGGCTCTCAATGGCTCGATCGACGGCGGCGTCGAATTCCGAGCTGTTCACGGTGCCGATCCTCGTGGGGAGACATCCGAAACCTCGGTGAGTATCAAGGAGTGTGAACGCAAAAAGCGGCGGCTCTCAGGATTTCCCGCCCTCTTCGGTCCGATCATCCGCTCCACACTAAAGATCCGGGCTTCGCATCCGCCTCGCGTCGAGTGTGTAGAGAGAGGGCGAATCGGTATCCTTGCTCACCCAGGGCGATTAGCTCAGTCCGGCTAGAGCGCTCGCCTCACACGCGAGAGGTCACTGGTTCAAGTCCAGTATCGCCCACAAGG
>JBMDXS010000089.1:0-2061 GCA_048595045.1 Acidimicrobiia bacterium | reverse complement strand
CACATGTCGTTGCCACGGTGGCGGAGGCGGAAGAGATCCTGCGGGACCTGTGGTTCGGCTGGTTCGAGGGGATCTACAACCAGGACGAGGCTCGCATCCGCGAAGTGGTGGGGACTCAGGCGATGCTGGAGGCGGCGCGAGCCCAATTCGGTGTCATGGAATTCACTGCTCCGCCCAGTGCGGGGACGCTGAGCATCGAACAGCTCGAGATTCTTCGATCGGACAGTGAATGCCTGGTCCTTTGGGTCAATGGAGCGGCCCCATTCATCGACGCGTCGAGCAACTCAGTCATGTCAGTTGAGGTGATGCGATGGTCGGAGGAGGCGTGGGTAATGGCTTCGACTTGGCGTGATCCGGATGATCTTTGGGAGTCAGATTGCGAAGGGCAGTTGCAGCCGCTGTCGTGACCGGTGTCATCATGGTGGCACCGTCTGCCTCGGCGGAGGACGTCAGGTCGTGCTGGGTGGCTACCGAGACCGATGCATTCGGCAGGGAGTCTCTGATCACCCGGTGCCGCCTGGCCGGTGGCGACGTTGTCGACTACGCCAACGACAGCTCGGTCCCGGGTCGGCTCTATCCCAACATCGGCTTCGACCTCATCGGGGAGTGTTGGTATGTCACCAGCGCAGAGACCAACTACCAGTTGATCCCGCTGAATCCCGACGGCGGGGCTGAGCTGGCACTCATCGTGGACGGTTCGCCCGGACCATCCGGCTACTACCGGCGATGCACCTCAGAGCCGGTCGCCACCGTCGACCCCTCGGCCGAGGCCTGGGAATATGTGACCTCGTTCGTCCATCCGCCACCCAGCCCGGAGGTCAATCCGACCCCGGGTGACGGCGTCACCGGTCTGGAGACCTTCGTCTCGGTGCCTGTGCCTCCCATCCATCAGACCCAACTGGCCAGCGCCAGCGGCGTGACCCTCGATGTCGAGATCGAGGTGAGTGGAGTCGTCGTGGATTGGGGCGACAGTCGGGTCGACACCTTTCCCGCCGATGAGACGCTTCTGGCCGGGTATCCCGACGGCGGTGCCCGCCACATCTACGAGCTCAAGGACGATGGCGGATACGACCTGGGGATTTCATACGCATGGACTGCCCGGTGGCGGGTCACAGGCGGTGATTGGGAGTACCTCGACGTGCCCAACACGACCACCTCCATCGTCTATCCCGTGTCGGAGATCGTCTCGGTCCTCACCCAGTAGGGCCAACCGCCACCTAGTGTCGAGACCATGGACCTCATCGTCGGGACCTCGGCCGGCCTGTTCGAGCTCGACGATCCCGACCGGCCACTGGTGGCCGGCACCAGGGTCAATCATGCCGCCCGCGCCGGGGATTCCTGGTGGGCGGTGGATGGCAAGGGAAGGGTTCACCGCGACGGCGAACAGGTGGCGGAAAGCCCGGAGGCCGTCGTCCTCAACTGCGTGCTACCGCTGGAGGACAGGGTCCTGATCGGAGCGAGCGAAGCGCGGCTCTTCCAGGTCGATGGCGGTCGTCTGGTCGAAGACACCGTCTTCGCCGCGGCCCCGGGAAGGGAGCGTTGGTACACACCTTGGGGCGGACCACCCGACGTGAGGTCTATGGCCGGCGACGGTGCAAGGACCGTGTACATCAACGTCCACGTCGGCGGCGTCCTCCGCTATGACGACGACGGGGTCAACCCGACCCTCGACCAGGAGGCCGATGTCCACCAGGTGATCGCCGATCGAACTCGGGCCGGGACGGTGCTGGCCGCGTGCGCCCGCGGTCTTGCCCAATCATCCGACGGGCTGGTATTCGAATATCGAGTCGATGGCCTTCACGCTCCGTATTGCCGGGCAGTGGCGCTTGTGGGTGACACTGTCTTGCTCTCGGCGTCGACAGGGCCGCGTACCAACAGGGCGCGTCTCTACAGGGGTGACATCACCAGCGGGTCGTTCGAGGCCTGTCGGGACGGGCTGCCCGAGTGGTTCGACGAGAACCTGGACAGCCACTGCTTGGCCGTCATCGAAGACGTGGCCTACGCCGGTCATGGTGGCACGGTGTGGCGTTCAGACGACGAAGGTGCCAAGTGGACCGAAGC
>JBMDXS010000088.1:0-2394 GCA_048595045.1 Acidimicrobiia bacterium | reverse complement strand
GACCCGGCTGCGTCGTCCCACATCGATGATCTCGCTTTTGGGGCCGAGCACGATCCGGCTCACCGAGGAGTCACAGGCGAGGGTTCGCAGAGTCTGGACGGTGATGACCTCCCCGTTCTCGAACTCGTGTCTGCCCCCGGCGATCCCGTGGAGGGCGGGCAGATCGGTGATCACATTGATGTGGGGTCTGTCACCACCGACCTGGGGTGCATCGCCCCGGTCGAGATAGTCCCGGGCCAAGTCCTCGAGGGCGTCGTGACGACGCTGCCGGGCGGTACGGGTATCACCTGGCAGCGGAGGCGGCATCAGAGCATCGAGAGCAGCGCGGAGCGTCTCGTAGGCCGATGGGGTGGTCCATCCGTCGAGCCGACCCATCCCGTCGATCGTCCTCGATAGGGAGACACCCCGACGGGCCTCTTGTTCTAGTTCGGACCCTTCGCCGCCGGCGACGCTCTGCTGCCAATATTGAAGAGCCCTTCTCGTCTCGCTCGCAGACAGCGTTTCGACGATCTCGATCAGCTTCGCCTCGGATTCCCCGAACAGACCCGGCTCGGCGTCGGCTGTCTCCAGTAGCCGGTGGGCCTGGTCGGTCGATATCCGTTGCGAGCTCCAGGCGCCATGAACCGACGGACAACGGGTGGCGGTATGGGCCAGGCCGACCAGATGTCGAGCTCTGCCCGCCGCCATCCGAGCCCGGTGGATCAAGAATGCGGTGAGGGAGGGATAGCCCTGTCGACGCGGGCCGTGAATCGTGTCGAACCTGCTGAGACGCCTGGCCCGCTCTGCCTCCAACATGCCACTGGCCAGCTCCAACTCGACCAAGTCATCGGCCAGCTGATCCGCAGTGACCTCGGCCAAATCCTGACCCACCCATTCCTCCAGCGCCGAACGCAAGGCGCTCATGCTCTCTCCCCGAACATACGTTCGACTCTACAACCCACCCAAGACGAAAAGAAGAGGGACGTACTAACGGGTCTCTTCGGGTGACTGCTGGTGCAGAATCACCCCACCGAGCGGGGGCAGGGTCACTTCGATGCTCTCGGGTCTCCCATGATGGGGCACCGCTCGCGCCCCGGTGTCGACAGCGCCCAGGTTCCCCTGCCCGCTTCCCCCATACACGCCGGCATCGGTGTTCAGGATCTCGATCCAGCGTCCCGGCCCGGGGACGCCGATTCGATAGCCATGGCGGGGCACCGGGGTGAGATTGACCGTGATCAAGGTGATGTCGCTGTCGCCGGACCGTCGGAAATAGGCGAGGACCCCGCCGGCCGGGTCGTCAGCCACCGCCCACTCGAACCCGGCTGGATCACAGTCCAGCTCATGGAGTGAGGCCTGCGCCGAATACACCCGGTTCAAGTCGGTGACCAGCCGCTGGATCCCGCGATTCGCCTCGTCACCGGCCGCCCCCCAGTCGAGCTCCCCGTCGTGGTCCCATTCGGCGCGCTGGGCGATCTCACAACCCATGAACAGCAGCTTCTTTCCCGGCTGGGTCCACATATAGGCGAGAAGCAGGCGAAGGGTGGCGAACCTCTGCCACTCGTCACCCGGGAACTTCTCGACGAGGGACCGTTTCCCGTAGACCACCTCGTCGTGGGAGATGGGGAGGATGAAGTTCTCACTGAAGGCATAGACCGCCCTGAAGGTGAGCTCGTTGTGGTGGTAGGAGCGGTGCACCGTCTCCCGAGAGAGGTGCTGGAGAGTGTCGTGCATCCACCCCATATCCCACTTGAGCCCGAACCCGAGGCCACCGACCGAAGTCGGTCGGGACACCATCGGCCATGCGGTCGACTCCTCGGCATACGTCTGGACGTCCGGGTACTCCCGGTAGACGACCTCGTTGAACCGTTGCAGGAACGTAATGGCCTCCAGGTTCTCCCGGCCACCCTCTCTGTTGGGGATCCACTCCCCCTCATCGCGCGAGTAGTCGAGGTAGAGCATCGAGGCCACCGCATCCACCCTGAGCCCGTCGACGTGATAACGGTCCAACCAGAAGAGGGCGTTGCTGATCAGGAATGGGGGGACCTCCGACCGGCCGTAGTTGTAGACATAGGTGTTCCAGTCGGGGTGAAACCCGCTCCTGGGGTCGGAGTGCTCGTAGAGGTGGGTGCCGTCGAACAGCCCGAGGCCATGCCCATCGGTAGGGAAATGCGAGGGCACCCAGTCGAGGATCACGCCGATGCCTGCCTGGTGCAGGGCATCGATCAGGGTCATGAAATCCTGTGGTGTCCCATATCGGCTGGTCGGGGCGAAGTATCCGGTGGTCTGATAGCCCCAAGACCCGTAGAAGGGGTGCTCCATCACCGGCATCAGCTCGACGTGAGTGAAGCCCAGTTCGGCAAGGTAGGGCGGAAGCTGCTCGGCCAGTTCGAGATAGGTGAGATGACGCCCGCCCTC
>JBMDXS010000087.1:0-1592 GCA_048595045.1 Acidimicrobiia bacterium | reverse complement strand
GGCCGTATCCCACCACTCTCGAAGCTCTCTCAGGTGCTTACCGAATAGGAGGAACCCCACGGCCTCACCCTCCAGGTCCGGGAGCTTCGTCCCCAACAGCCTCTCGATCACGCTGTGAGGGTGTGACGTCCGATGCCCAGGCCGTTCGAGATAGGGTCTCCCCGGCCCGGTATAGGCCATCATCCTCTTCGCCTTAACCATCGGGCGCCCGTCCTTCGCCAATAGGCACACGGGGCGCCCGCCGTTCTCTTGACCAGCTGTCAGGTTGAATGCCAAAACGCTCTCGCTCCTCTTGGGTCATCTTTCGGGACCGGACCCTGCCGGATCGCTCTGCCCACTTTCTCTGCTGGAGGCGCTGGGCGTTGTTCCGGGGTTTGGATGGCTCCTTAGGTCTACCCCGCTCCAGTCTGGTCTTACCCTTGCCAACCGGAACCCGACGGACCTTGGGATCGCTGCCTTCCTGGAGTGATCCCACTGCGGCGTGGAACCTCGTCGGTTTCGACTTGGCACCATGAAGGCAGCTATCGCAGACCGTTTGAGGTCGTCCAGACGGATGCACCGCGGTGGCCATCTTCGCCCCACAAGCGAGGCACATACTCGCTAGTTCGGCCATCGGCTCCTCCTCCTCGCCTTCCTCGGGATTGGCCCTCACGCCGACTAGGCACGCTTTCGCGAACTTGAAGATCCCGTTCGATCCTGCCCACGACCTCACGTCAGGTGCCCTTGGACGTAGCGCTCGAGGTCGGCAGGACGAAAGAGGACGCGATTCCCGATACGAACAGTCCTTAGCCGGTCGGCGTGATTCCTTGGGAGAGACGCGAGTCGAAAGACCGTCCGGGCGCTGATCCCAAGGAGTTCCGCGGCTTCCTGGACGCCGAGTAGTCGTTCGAGACCCAAATGCGCGGTGGGCGCCTCAACCTCGGCAGCCCGTTGACTGAGAACGTCCAACGGCATGCCCCTCTCCGCCAATTAGCTTGGAGTCAGCGCAATCGATGCGCCAGGAGCCATTGCACCGAGTTCCGGATATGGGCTCCGAGGGACAGGTCCGGTCTTACCCTGCCAAGGTGTTCCGCAGCTCCTTGGTCTTACAGTGCCGGATGGGCATCCGCTCTATCTACCCAGCGCGAGTATACCAAGCGAGGTCCTGGTCAAGAAGAGTGGTCAGAAGGCAACCGCGATGCGCCCCACGCCGAGCGGCTCCGGAGTCACGAGCGACGCCACGGAAGGGTGTTCGGACTCCAGGCGAAGCATCTGACTCACCTCCGACCACCTCGCTTGTCCCTCTGGTCAGGAGCCTGGACGACGATCGGTTCTTGCCAACAACGGAAGCGGTCGGCCCTCAATCCCGGTGCCGCGGCGAGCCTGGGCAACCGGGTTCCTTGTTCGGTCTGCACCCACATCTCGAGGGTTCGTCCCGTCCTGGTCTCACCGATCAGCGGGGAGAAGCGCAGCGGGAAGGCCTGGCTTGCCGGTCAGCGGTGGATGGGACGTCGCGTCGCCCGAGTGGCGAGAGGCCGTCGACGGTAACCGAGCGCTCTGACGACGACTATCAACAAGTGATCAGGTTGACGCATGAATTGTCGATGGAAGAC
>JBMDXS010000086.1:0-6142 GCA_048595045.1 Acidimicrobiia bacterium | reverse complement strand
GAACTGGGTCAGGTCCCGCCGGTACGCCTCGAGAGTGTTTGCCGAAAGCTCCCTCTGGTCGCGCATCCTGTCGAGGAAGTCGTCGACCGGACCTCCCGCCCATTCCGGCATTGGGGGGATCTTCACCCCCGCGATGCTATTGGGAGTTCGGTCGATCATCGGGTCAACCGGCGGGAAGCACCCTCTCCCCCGAGCGAATTGCCCGGCCTGCCACCTCCATCCGGGCAAGACGTGCCAGGGCCTCCGCCGGGCTACATCCCCAGAGCTCGGGAAGATCATCGATGGCGATTCCGATGAGCGGGATCTCCTCCGCGCGCAGGGTCGGTTCGACGGGCGGTCGTCCCAGGATCAGCTCCAGCTCAGCGATGAGATCGGCCACTCCGAGCACAGGATGTGCCCCGTCTTTGATCAGACGGTTGCATCCGATCGAGGCGCGCCGGTCGACGTCTCCGGGGACGACGAGGACGGGTCGCCCCATCTCCGCGGCCAACCGCGCCGTGATCAGGGCACCTCCCTTCTCCCCTGCCTCGACGACCACCACGGCCGAGGCGATGGCGGCGATGATTCGATTGCGAGCCGGAAAGCGCCAACGGTCCGGTCGGGTGCCGGGCGGATACTCGGACACGATGGCACCGTGGCCATCGAGGATCGATCGGTAGAGATCGATGTTCTCCACCGGGTAGACCACATCTACGCCCGAGCCGAGCACGGCCACCGCCATGCCATCACCTCGGAGGGCGCCACGATGTGCGGCGCCGTCTATCCCTCTCGCCAGCCCGCTCACGGTCGTCCAGCCGGCCCGTGACAGCGCCTCGCCGAACCCCGTGGCCAGGTCCATCCCGTATCGAGTGGAGCGTCTGGTCCCGACCACCGCAACCGCGGGGGCTCTCGTTGCCGTTCCCAGGACGTATAACGGAGGTGGCTGCTCCAGATCGTTCAGCCCATCGGGGTAGTCGTGCTCGCCGGGCCGGACGAGGCGTACCTCACTCATCACGCCATTCGCCGCGCAGACCGATCGCCTCCGCCATGTGCCCTTCCTCCACCCGGCTCATGCCGGCGAGATCGGCGACCGTCCGGGCCACGCGGCGCACCCGATCCGCCCCACGAGCCGTCAACATCCCGGCCCCCAACGCCCCCGTGACCAGGGCCAGGGCCTGCTCTGTCTCGTCGAGAACCGAGAGTGGGGACCGATGGCGGTTGATCTCGCCACGCTCCAGCTGTGCGCGACGGGCCTGGCGAACGCGGTCGGCAACCACCGTGCTCGATTCGCCGGCCGGACTGGAGTAATCGCCGGCTTCCACTCGACCCACTCGAACGATGAGGTCGAATCGATCGAGCAGTGGGCCGGAGATACGGGCCCGGTACCGGCCGAGGATGGCCGGCCGACACTCGCAAGGCCGTCTCCGATCACCATAGAAGCCACATGGGCACGGGTTGGTGGCGGCTATGAGCTGAAAGGATGCAGGAAAATCGAGAGACATCCCCCGCCTCGCCACCGAGACCAATCCCTCCTCCAACGGCTGGCGCAAGGTGTCCAGGTGGCCGCGGGGGAACTCGGCCAGCTCATCGAGGAACAGGACTCCGTTGTGTGCCAACGACGCCTCGCCCGGGACCGGGTTGCCGGTGCCGCCACCGACCAGGGCCGCCTTGGATGCGGTGTGATGGGGTGCTCGAAATGGAGGCGTCACCACCATGCCCCGGCGTCGTCCCGCCGCCGCCCACAGCATCGCCGTCTCCACAGCCTCTTCCGGCTCCAGGACCGGGAGAATCCCGACGATGCGGCGGGCCAGCATGGTCTTGCCCGAGCCCGGCGGGCCATGCATCAGGAGATGATGCCCACCCGCAGCCGCCACCTCGAGAGCGCGCCTCGCCATCGGCTGGCCCCGGATGTCGGAAAGGTCGGCCACCGGGCCCGCTTCGATCTTGGGAGCGGGCAGCACCGGCTCGGTGTGGTCGAGGCCGTGACGGAGCAGATCCACCGCCTCGGCCAGGCTGGCCACGCCGTATGCCCGGGCCCCGGGTATCGAGGCCGCCTCTCCGGCATCGTCCCGGGCGAGAAGGCAGGGGACGTCGTCACGGGCGCTGAGAACACCTGCGCCGAATGCGTTGGAACCGGCCCTCACCGTACCGTCCAGGGCCAGCTCACCGACAACCACAGCTCGTCGCAGATCCGGGATCTCACGGCTGGCGGCGAGAATGCCGAGGGCGATGGGGAGGTCGTAGTCGGTGCCACCCTTGGGCAAGTCTGCCGGGGCGAGATTGACCGTCACTGTGCGATTGGGAAAGCGAATCCCCGCCGAGGCCACCGCGGCACGGACCCGATCCTTGGCCTCTCGAACCGCGGTGTCGGGCAGCCCGGACAGCTTGAACGCCTCACTCTGACGCCCGACATGAGCCTCGACCCTGACCGGCCTTGCCTCTCCCCCAACCAGCGCCACCGACGTGGCGGCTGCGTACATCCCTCGACGGTAGGTGCCGGCCGGCCTCGGGGGAAGGGGTCTGAGTCTCGAGGAGAGCGCGACTAAACCTGACATCAGGTTTACCGTCCTCCTGGCACCCTCTGCCTCGAGACCAGATGAGTCACAACCCTGCTACCACAACTCCGGCCCGTCGCGCCCCGCAGCAGACCCGGCGGCGGCGGTTCAGCCGGGGTCAGCGATGGACCATCGGAATCCTGCTCTTCCTCGTGCTCGCAGCGACCGCCCTCATCGGCGCCACCTTCCTCGCCGACTTCCAGATGGAGGACGCGGGCCCGATGCCCTCATTGGCGGCCGGGGATGGCGTCTACCTGATCGTCGGCAGCGATAGCCGTGAGAACCTCCCCGACGACCTGGACCAGGGCTTCTTCGGCGACTTCGGTGGGGCACGAGCGGATGTGATCATCCTGGCCCAGGTGGTCGATGGGCGGAGACAGCTGCTCTCCCTTCCCCGGGACCTTCTGGTCGAGATCCCCGGCCACGGTGGGGACAAGATCAACGCCGCATACGCCTTCGGAGGGCCCGACCTGCTCGCCGAAACAGTGGCCAACGCCACCGGGATCCGGCCCAATCATTATCTGGAGGTCGAGTTCGCAGGGTTCGCCGGGATAATCGACGCCCTGGGCGGCATCGAGCTCGACATCCCCTATCCCGCTCGCGACAACAAATCCGGGCTTGTCCTCGAGCCCGGGGTGCAGAAGGTGGATGGCGCCACCGCCCTCGCCTATGCCCGCTCCCGCAGCTATGAGGAGTACCGCGAGGGCCAATGGGTCCCACAAGGTGGGGGCGACATCGCCCGCGCCGCCCGACAACGGGAAGTGCTCACCAAGATGATGGCCGGAGCTTCCTCCCCGTCGGGTCTGGTCCGCAGCCCGTTGGTGGTGACCGCCATCGGGTCACATCTGACCTCCGATTCGGAGCTCACCGTCTTCGATCTCGCCCGGACAGGATGGGACATGCGGTCTGCCGATGTCACCGAGTCGATGACCCTGCCGGTGGTGGGTGCCGAAGAGGGTGGGGTCTCCTATCTGGTCCGGGACGATCCGGCAGCAACCGAAGTGCTCAGCGCCTTCGCCACCGGACAGCCCTTGCCGGGGGCCTAGTCCGTCCTGGGCGGGCCGGCACTCACCCAAGTCATCGTCTGGTCGATTGACTCTCCTTCGGGGTTGGGACCGTTGATGAGCCAGGTGGCGCCCGATTCCTCGAACGCACTTACCTCGGCCCCCTCCGTGACACCGATCACGACGTCGAACGGCTCTTCCCCCTGACGGTGGATCTTGACATAACCGGCGACCATGGCGACCTCGGCAGGTTCGAGCTCCTGCATGTCCGCCCGGATCGGGTAAACACCGTCGAACCGGGCGGCGCGACGTAGCGGCCGGAGGTTGGGCAGCATCCCGGCCACCCAGATCGGAATTGGGCCCAGCGGCACGGGAGCGAACCTGTTCTCGGCGATGGTGTAGTGCTCCCCTTCGAAGTCGAAGACCTCTCCCGACCACACCGCCTGAATGATGGTCAGCCCTTCCTCCATCATGTCGGCGCGCACCCGGGCGTCAGTGGGATCGCCGAAGGTCCCGAACTCGATTTGGGGCGGGTAACCGATCCCCACCCCCAGGATCATCCTGTCACCGCCGGTCAGCCGATCCAACGTCACCGCCCGGCGGGCCACCTCCCATGGGCGATGACGGGGCATGGCGACCACCATTGGGCCGATGGCCATCCGTCTCGTTGCCTGTCCGATCGCCCCCAGCAATACCCAGGGATCGGCCACCGGCATCCCATTCGAGACGACGATGTGGTCCCACACGAAGAACCCGTCCCATCCCGCTTCCTCGGCGGTGACGGCGAGGTCCACCAACGCCGTGGGCTCGGCGTACAGTCCGAAATTCGGGAAGGAGAGGCCGAATCGCACGTGGCCGAGGCTATCCATCCGGAGAGGTGGCGGGCCCCAAGGCCGGGCGATGGGACCCGCCGGCAACCCCCCGGTTGCTCCCTTTGTCCAATGCCCGGGTCCTTCGTCTGGTCACCGGAAAGGACGGTGTTACCTGACGTGAAGTCAGGGCATAGGTGATGGTGATGAAGACCGGCCTTGACGCCCTCACCGACGACGAAGCCCGATTCGTCGAGATCTACCGGTGCTTCGTCCGGCCTATCCGGGCCTATTGCGCCCGACGCATACCCGGTCCGCACGTGGAAGACGCCGTCTCGGACATCTTCCTGGTCGCTTGGCGGAGAATCGACCAGGTACCAGCAGTTGACGAGGCCTTGCCCTGGCTCTACGGCGTGGCCTACCGGGTGCTCTCTCACCAGTGGCGTCACAACGCTCGTAGCCGGAAGCTCTTCGAAAGGCTCCGTGGTCTTGCCGAGGTTGCGGACTACGACCCGGACATTCTCCTGGTTCGCAGTGAGGAGCACCTGGTCGTACTTGCGGCCGCAGCGCGTCTGAAGCCGGTCGATCAGGAGATTCTCCGGCTCACCCTGTGGGAGGAGCTTTCACACGTCGACGTGGCAGCTGTCCTCGACATCGAGCCGGCCGCCGTCAAGCAACGTGCCTACCGGGCTCGGCTCCATCTGGCTGACGAGTACCGAAAGCTGACTGGAGAACACCCACCCCCCGCTGCTCGGAAAGGGGGTGGATCGTGATCACTGACGACCAGGTCATCGCCCTGTTCGCCAAAGCGAACCCGGTGCCTTCACTGGACCTGGTCGACCCGATCGAACCAGTGAGTCCCGGACACCTCAAGGACCCATCCGAGAGGAGCAGGGAGATGAGTGAAGTCAAGACTATCGGGCCCAGGAAGGAAGCACGGCGCATCCGGTGGGCACCAGTTCTGGTCACCGCCCTAGTGGCGGTGGCGGCCGTCGCCCTGCTCATCGGTCGCGGGGTCTTCGAGACAGAGCCGGCCACCCCGGTGGAAGTGGCCGAGGCCTACGTGACTGCCGTGAATGACCGTGACTTCGAGGCAGCGGCATCGCTTTTTGCTCCCGGGACCGAAACGAGCTTCATTGAGGACAGAGTTGGCCTGGAGGACTGGGAGTTGTTCGCCGCCCTCGGTTTGCACTTTGAGCCTCGAGGTTGTCGCGAGCTCCCTGAAGATGGCGTGGTGCTGGAATGCGCCCTCACAGAAGTGAGTGACCTGACCCGTGTGCTTGGGCTCGCACACCCGACTAAACAGATTCGTCTGCTGATCGAAGGTGGACACATTACGAACGTGATCGAAACCAGGTACTCCGTGCGTGGGAGCATCGAGGCATTGAGGACTTTCAACACCTGGGTCAAGGAGAACCATCCTGGCGACGTCGACACCATGATGCACCCGAATCTGGTGGTCAAGATCACGCCGGAGGCAATCGCCCTGTGGGAGCAGTACACCGACGAGTTCGTCGCCGAGATGGAAGAGTCATAGGTCGGACACGTAGCATCGGCCCGTGTCCGACCCGTTCCTGGATGCCGCCATCGACGAGGCTCGGGCGGGTCTGTCCGAGGGGGGCATTCCGATCGGATCGGTCCTCGTCCTCGACGGGGAGATCGTGGGACGTGGGCGCAACCGGCGGGTGCAGAAGGGCAGCCCCATCCTCCACGGGGAGATGGATGCCCTGGAGAACGCCGGTCGTCTCCTCCCTGCCCAATACCGCCGCTCGGAGATCTACACCACCCTCTCACC
>JBMDXS010000085.1:0-15789 GCA_048595045.1 Acidimicrobiia bacterium | reverse complement strand
CCCAACGCAGGGAGCGGGCGTCACAGCAGGCCTGACAGGCTGCTATCGATCGGTCCAATACTCCTCGTAGTGGACGTTGCCGCGTTCCTTGCGATGGTCGATGGTGAAGCCGCGCTCGTGGAGCTGCTGGCACACGCCGAGTGTGTCGGGGAACACCGGACCTTCCTCGGCCCACTCGGGCAGCCCGATCATGGACGGGTTGCCGCAGAGGAAGACATGGGTTTGCTGCGGGTCGAGGGGGGCTCCGAGCTCCTCTTCGATTCGGCCGGTGGCGATGAGGTCCTGGATATAGACCTTCTCCCCCTCGTTCTCGGGCTCGCGGGTGGTGATGGTCAGATAGCGATACGCCGGGTACCTGTCGACCAACACCGCGTGTTGCTCCGTGTAGGCGAGGTCGGCCTTGTGCCGGACGCAGACGACATTGAGGATCCGGCCCTCGTGACCCCGGCGCAACAACTCGGCGATCATCGCGTTCTGGGGCGCCTCGCCGGTCCCGGTGCTGAGAAAGACGACGTTGTCGGTTGGCTCGACTCCCTCCAGGGTGTAGTGCCCGGTGAACTTGCGTCCCATGAAGAGACGATCGCCCTCACCCTTCATGAAGAGACGTGGAGTGAGGGCCGGGATCTCCTCCTGCCCCGGTTTCACCTTCACGATGTAGAACTCCACATCAGGAGTGTGGGGCGGGAGCAGCTCACCCGACTCGTCGATCATCGAGCTGGACACCGAATACGAGCGACGGGCCATCTTCTGATCCTGATCGGGCTTGAGCTTGTCGTGGGCATCATCGGCGCGTGGCTCCCAATACCCGAGCGCAAGCGTCGTGTACTGGCCCGGTTGGAAGGGGTCGATCGGCTCGTCCGGGGTGACCTTCATCACCCACAGGTCTGGGTTGTGCGCCCTGATGTGGCTCAAGGTCGCGTTGTAGTTCACGGACCTCAGATGCTCGAACCGATCGGGCTCGGCAGGTCTCTCGGTCTCGCCGTAGTGGATGAAGAGGTTGGCTATGACACCGGTAGCCCGTTCCACCGCTTCCTCGTCCCAGCTCTGCAGGCGTCGAACCGTCACGGTGTTGGAGATGACATGGACATGGTCGATCTCCTGGTCGGCGCCGAATAGCCGTGCCGCCAGATGGTGCGGCGGGTCTTCGCCCTCTGGTTCCCCGGGGATGATGCTGACTCCGTCCTGACCCGTGAGCGAGCGGTCGGTCGAGAACAGGGCGACCCGGCCCATCGGGGTCGCCTCCACCTGGATCAATTGGCCCATTCGGACGCAAGTTATCCGTCCTTGGAACAAGGCGCCATTGGCCAGGGTTCACGCCTCCATGGAAAGCGCCATTCGGGAGGCTCTCGACCGCGGAGGCACTGTCGACATCACCACCATCGGGCGGAAGACAGGTCTGCCCCGACGAATCGAGATCTACTTCCACCAGTTCGACGGCGAGTATTACCTGACGGGTAGGCCCGGCTTCAAGAGGGACTGGGTGGCCAACATCGTGGCCCACCCCGAATTCACCCTTCATCTCAAACATGGCATCCGCGCCGACGTTGCTGTGAGGGGAAGTCTCGAGCCCGATCCCGTGGAGCGAGGGCGGATCCTCTATCGCGCCCTCACCGAGAGCTGGGGGTCAGACCCGGAGCGGTCGAGGGCGGCCCTGGACCGTTGGGTCCAGACCGCCCCCTTCATTCGCTTCGCGCCGATCGATCAGGTGTGAACAGGCTCGGGGGTGCGCTGGGCCACGTCGCGGATCCCCAGCCCGATGAGCACGAACAGCAGGCCAACGGCGACGGCCATCGCCGACACCCCGAAGGCAAGGATCGACGTGAACAGCGACGACTGGAGGAAGGCCGAGTTCATCGCGGTCTCACGAAGTGGGTCTTCCCGGTCGAGCTCCGCGTAGTAGAGGCCACCGGTGGCTTCGAGGGTGTGCGTCTCGATCACCTTCGCCTGGCAGTAGGCGGTGAACGGATCTCCGACCGGGCGTCCGGGTAGACAGGCATCGTCGGAGGTCACGATGTTCTGGTCGGAGAGGGTGTCGGCGACGACGAACCAGGTGGCGATCCCGCCGATGATCATCAATATCCCGAGGACGATCGATGTGATCGAAGCGGCTTTTCTCATGTCTGGCACCTTTCACTGGGCAGATGCCAGAACTTACCTATCTTGTGAGCTCGGTGAGCAGGGCCGAAAGTCACACGAGCCCGGGCTCGGCTCGGTGACCTCCCTCCACGACCATTGTCTCGGTGGCGATCGACCCCAGCGCCCCCTGTGCACGGTAGGTGATTCGAAGGCTGGTCGCCGAGGGGAGGCGAAGCTCGAAGCGACGCAGAGGATCGAGAGATGCGCCTCTAGCCCACGGCTCCCGGTCACGGAGCAAACGCTCGTCCACCCAAAGACCGGGAATGGCGGACCTCGCGTCGGAGATCGACGCTCCTTGCGGGAATCGGTGTGAGACCACGTCGGCCCGGACGATGACCGCCGGGCCGGGGCCCTCGTTCCAGAGCTCGAACGTGTCGGGATGCCCGGGCACCCGTTCGGCCACCATCTTGGGCCTGGCCTTGTTCAGGGCGATGCCGGCGAACACGATTCCGGCCGCACCAAGCGCGATCATCGCGATCTCCATCAGTGGAAAGGCTATGCCGCTCTTCGTGGGGCTCAATGATTCGATCGACCCCCCGGCGCCCACTTCCAGTAAGGGAGACGGCGGAGGCGGACGGGAATCGAACCCGCCAGGGGCCGATCAGACCCCTCGCCGGTTTTGAAGACCGGGGGACCCACCAGGCGTCCGGACGCCTCCTCGATGGGCGGATGAGCATAGGCGGGCCCCGTTGGCCAAGGGTCCTGAGGGTGAATCCCCATCTTGGTAAATCGACACCTCGGTACCATCACATCCGATGCCCGAACGTTCCTTCGGAAGGACCCTCCGTTATCGCCGGACCCGGATCGGGTTGAGCCAAGCTCAGCTCGGTGAGCTCGTCGGTCGATCGGCGAGCTCGGTGAGAAGCTGGGAACGTGATATCTCCACACCTACCGATCCGTCGGTGCTGAACGCCCTTTCCGCCATTCTGGACATCGACGGGCGAGCGCTCTACGACAAGGCGGGTGTCCTGCCCGCAGCCGATGCCGAGCCCCACCCGACGGTGGAGCAGGCACTGGCCAGCCTCGCACCTCTGCCGCTCGAAGAGCCGCTGGAAGAGGATGTGGGGCTGGATCCGCGCATCGCCGGAATCCCCGCCGCCGCAGCTGTCGAGGCTCAGCTCGACACCGATTCTGAGCTCGAAGCGGAGGTTCACGAGCATGTGGGCCCCGCGTATGATGCGGAGCCGCAGGACCGGGGGGAACCGGTGATGGAGGTGGAGACGTTCTCTCTTCCACCGAGCCGGGCAACCGAGCCCGAACCCGCTGCAGCCGCCAAGATGAGCAATTCGAACGAACCCGCCTTCGTGAGCCCGCCAGAGCCCTATCTGATCACCGCCCCCACGGCGCCAGTGGTCGAGCCTTCCTATATCGAGGACACCGACCAGCGTCAGATGTACCGGGTCAGGCATCTGGCCACGGTGGTCCTGGTCGTCGCACTGGCGATCATCCTCCTGTGGGCGTTGAGCAACACCGTCGACGCCATCGGGGCCTGGTGGGACGACTTCTTCGGCACGCTCCGCATCTAGACCCAGACCCCGCCCGATCTAGCGTGGGCCCCGAGCCAGCATGAGTAGACCGGGTGTCGCCATCGTGGGAGGAGGACCGGCGGGCCTCTACCTCTCGATCCTTCTCAGGAAGGCCCAGCCTGACATGGAGGTCACCGTCTTCGAGCGAAACACGCCTCAGGATGCCTACGGGTTCGGGGTCGTGTTCAGCGATGAGACGATCGACCACTTCGAGGAGGCCGACCCGGAGTCCTACGACGCCATGGCGCGGGCATTTCGGCGATGGGGCGAGATCAAGGTACGTCATCCGGAGGGCCGGGAGCTGGTATCCGGCGGACATGGCTTCTCGGCCATCAGTCGTCGCACCTTGCTCGAGATACTTACCGACCGGGCCAAGGGGCTCGGGGTCGACCTCCGTTTCTCGACCGAGGTCGGTGAATCCGCTGAATTGGGCTGGGCCGATTTGGTGGTGGCAGCCGACGGAGCCAACAGCATGTTTCGGCGAGAGCTCGCCCCACATCTGCAGCCATCGGTCGAGCTGGCCCGGAACAAGTACATCTGGTTCGGCACCCCCAAGGTCTTCGATGAGTTCAATTTCATCTTCGAGGACACCGTTGCCGGCATGGTGTGGGCCCACATCTACCCGTATGGGGATCACGGCAGCACCTTCATCGTCGAGATGACGCCCGAGACGTGGACCGCGTTGGGGTTTGCTGCCACACCGGCCCACGAATCGACCGCCGGCCAGAGCGACGAGCGGGCGCTGCGTGTCTGCGAGGAGATCTTCGCAACCCATCTAGAGGGCTCGGGTCTGCGTGGCAACAACTCGAGATGGCTTCAGTTCCCGACCGTCGCCTGCGAGAGATGGCATCACGGCAACGTCGTGTTGATGGGTGATGCCGTCCACACCGCCCACTTCTCGGTCGGCTCGGGGACCAAACTCGCCATGGAGGACGCCATAGCCCTGGCCCGAGTGCTCGTCTCCGAAGACGACCACGAGAGGGCCTTCGAGGGGTATGAGGAGGATCGACGGCCAGAGGTGGAGAGCCTCCAGCGCGCGGCGCGAGCCAGCCGCAACTGGTTCGAGGGGGCCGATCGTTACCGTGACATGGCCCCAGAGCAGTTCGTCTTCAGCCTGCTCACGCGCAGCCAGCGCATCACCTACGACAACTTGCGTCTGCGCGACCCCACCTATATGCGTGGGGTGGACGTCTGGTACGCCTCATCCGAGCATCGCTGCCCTGATCCGGTGGGTTCCGAGGTGCCACCCATGTTCCACCCTTTCAGGATGCGGGACATGGTGCTGCCCAATCGCATCGTGGTGTCGCCGATGGATCAGTACAGCGCGATCGACGGCGTCCCCAACGAATGGCACCTGGTCCATCTCGGGAGTCGGGCGGTGGGTGGGGCGGGGCTGGTCATGACAGAGATGACCTGTGTCTCCCGGGAAGGACGGATCAGCCCGGGGTGCACCGGTCTGTGGGACGAGCGGCAAGCCACCGCCTTCGCCCGTATCGTCGACTTCGTCCACGACCACACCGGCTCCAAGATCGGCCTCCAGATCGGTCATTCGGGACGCAAAGGTTCCACCAAGTTCATGTGGGAGGGGGACAGCGACCCGCTCGACGAGGGCAACTGGGAGCTCATGGCCCCCTCCCCGATCCGTTATCGGCCCGACAGTCAGGTCCCTCGGGAGATGACCGTGGCCGACATGGGCCAGGTCCGTGACGAGCACGTCGTCTCGGCGCTTCTCGGTGCCGGGGCCGGATTCGACATGCTGGAGTTGCATTTCGCCCACGGGTATCTCCTATCCAGCTTCCTGACCCCGCTCGCCAACCAGCGGGGCGACCGCTACGGAGGCTCACTCGAGAACCGGATGCGTTACCCGCTCGAGGTGTTCGCCGCAGTTCGCCAGGTTTGGCCGGACGACAGGCCCATGTCGGTCCGAATCTCGGCCACCGATTGGGTGCAGGGCGGCTTCGACGGTGATGACGCCGTGGTGTTCGCCCGTGCCCTGAAGGAGCTCGGGTGTGACCTGATCGATGTCTCCACCGGCCAGACCACGATCGAGGCCGATCCGGAATACGGCCGTCTCTACCAGACTCCCTACTCGGATCGGATCCGGAACGAAGTGGGGATCGCCACCATGACGGTCGGAGCGGTATCCAGTATCGACGACGTCCACAACATCCTGGTGGCGGGCCGGGCGGATCTATGTCTCCTGGCCCGGCCCCACATCGTCGATCCATATTGGACGCTCAACGCAGCCATCGACCTGGGCTACACCGGGCACGTCTTCCCGAATCAGTACCTGGCCGGTCTCGGGTCGAGGCGCCGGGAACAGGACCCGATCGCCCCGGATGTCTTCAGGAGACCGAACCGCCCTTGAAATTCCTGTCGCCGAAGTCCGCACATGTGGCAGACTGTCGGTACCAGAGAAAGGAGGTGGTCCTAAGTTGTATGAAAGTCTTTGGACTCTGGAGGTGGTCGAGCGCTGAGCGGCGCTGACCGCAGCCGCCGCTCGTCCCTCAGGGACAGGTGGCGACTCCAAACTCGGACCACCCGGCTCTGGATACCACGGACCTAGTCCATTCGTGGCGGCCCACCGAGGCCGAAGCAATGCCAGTGCTGTCTTCAGGGAGAGCCCCCGGCTGGACCGGGGGCTCTCCTACGTCTCGAAGCCCTGCTCGGCCATCCAATCGTCATTGAAGATCTTGGACAGATAGCCACGGTCGGAGTCGGGAAAGATGACCACCACCAAAGCGGATGGGTCCTCCCGAGCAACCTGGCGTCCAGCATGTGCGGCCATGCCGCACGATCCCCCGACCAGGATCCCCTCCTCCTGTGCCAGCCGTCTCGTCATGGCCAGGGAGTCGGGGTCCGAGACCTTGATCCAGCGATCGATCACGTCCAGGTCGACGGTCTCCGGGTAGAAGTCCTCACCCACACCTTCGACTGCATACTGATGGACCTCTTCTTCGCTGTTCGCGGTGAAGATGGAGCCTTCCGGGTCGACCCCGACCACCTGCAGCCCCGCCTTCTGCTCTTTGAGAAAGCGCCCGGCGCCAGTGATGGTGCCCCCGGTGCCCACTCCGACCACGAGAGCGTCGACCTCGCCCCCGGTCTGGCGCCAGATCTCGGGCCCGGTCGTCTCGTAGTGGGCCAACGGGTTGCCTGGGTTGGAGTACTGGTCCGGGTGGAAGGCCCCTTCGATCTCGCGAGCCAGACGCCGGGCCACCCCGTAGTAGGAATCGGGATGCTCGGGGAGCAACTCGGTCGGGGTCACGATCACCTCCACGCCATAGGCCCGGAGAAGGTCCTGCTTCTCCTTGGAGACCTTGTCGGGCACGGTGCAGATCACCCTGTAGCCACGCACCGCGCCGATCATTGCCAGGCCCACGCCGGTGTTGCCAGAGGTCGGCTCGATGATCGTCCCGCCAGGCGCGAGAAGCCCTTCTTTCTCGGCGGCGTCGATCATCGACACCGCGATCCGCTCCTTGACCGAGCCGCCGGGATTCATGTGCTCGAGCTTGGCGACCAGATTGCCGGGAGGGTGGATCCGGGAGAGCCTGACGATGGGAGTGTTGCCGATGGCGGCGACCACGTCGGGATGGATCTCCATGAGCGGGCGAGGCTATCGCACCGGGCGATCGTCCTCCGAACCACTCCTAACCTTCACTGGTGACCCGGATCACGCGGTATGCATGGTTCACCCTGACCTTCAATGTCGGCGTGATCCTCCTCGGCGCCTTGGTGCGGGCGACCGGCTCGGGAGCAGGCTGTGGGAGATCGTGGCCGACCTGTCAGGGGGAGGTGATGCCCGAGTTGTCGGGCGCCACCGCCGTCGAGTTCACCCATCGTGCGGCCAGTGGGATCGCGCTCGCCCTGGTCGCCGTCCTCGTTGCCTGGACCTGGCGGGCTGTGGCCAAGGGGGAGCCGGCGCGGACCGGTGCGGTCCTGTCTCTTGCCGCCATCGTGGGCGAGGCTCTGATCGGGGCGATGATCGTCCTGGCCGAGTGGGTGGCCGAAGACACCTCGATCGCCCGAGTCGTGGCGGTGCCGCTGCATCTGGTCAACACCCTCTTCCTTCTCGCTGCCCTCACCCTGACCGCTTTCTGGCTCTCAGGTGGGCGCCGGTTGTCACCGAAGGCCCATCCGGAGTTGTGGCGCTGGGTGCTCGTTGGGGCCGCAGCCATCGTCCTACTTGCGGCCACGGGTGCGATCACTGCCCTGGCCGATACCCTCTTCCCCAAGAACGGCGCTACAGCGCCGGGAAGTGGTGAGGCACATTTCCTCACCGACATCCGCGTCGTTCATCCGACCCTGGCGGTGGTGGCTGCGTCCATCGGCTGGTGGGCATCGGGGCGGGTCGGGCCCTCGAGGTCCAGGGCAGGCCGTGCGTTGCCGCTCTTGGTCGGTCTGATGCTCCTCACCGGCGTGCTCAACGTCGCCCTCGGCGTTCCGGTCTGGATGCAGCTGGTGCACCTCCTCCTCGCCGACGCCCTGTGGATCACCTATGTCATCGCCTCGGCCCAGGCCCTCCAAGTGCCGGTGGAGGTGGGCCAGCCGGTATGACGCCAAGCTCGTGAGGTCGTGCGTCACTTACCCGTCGGCCGCGTCGAGGACGGCAGTCATGTCGTCCTAGGCTGCCGGCCGATGTTCGACCAATTGGCCGAGGGCGTGTATCGGCGCCGATATGAATCCCTCGATCTCAACGTTGGCGTCGTGATCGGAGAGGAGGGCGTCCTCATCGTGGACACGAGGGCCACCCACGTCGAGGCCGATGAGCTCCGGGCCGATCTGTCGACGCTCACCGAGAAGCCGGTGCGGTGGGTCATCGACACCCACTGGCACTGGGATCACACATTTGGCAACTCGCGGTTCCCGGGCGCAGAGATCTGGGGCCATCACCTGTGCAGGAAGGCTCTGGTCGAGCGAGGTGACTCGATGAAGGAGGACGCTGCCGCCTGGCTCCCCGACCGAATGAGAGAGTTCGACGAGGTGGTGATCACACCACCGACCAGGGTGTTCGAGGATGCAGCAAGCTTGGATCTGGGTGGGGTCACTGTGACGATGAGCTATCACGGCCTCGCCCATACGGATGCCGACATCGTCGTCACGACGGGCGAATTGGCTTTCTTCGGGGACCTGGTGGAGGAAGGCGCACCACCTGTCTTCGACGACGGATACCCGCTGTCCTGGCCGGGGACCCTGCGGCGGGCGCTCGATGTCGGGTCGAACACGATCGTCCCCGGACATGGGGACCTCTTCGATCGGGGTGCGGCGAGCACCCAGCTCGAGGAGATCGAGGCTGTGGCCGCAACGGCCCGGCGTTGCATCGATGAAGGGCTCCCAGTCGAGGATGCGGTGAGACTCGGCCCGTACCCGGAGGATGTCATGAAGTCGGCGTTGAGTCGGGCCGTGGAGGTGCACGCCTGAGAAGGCAATCTCAGGGGTGAGGCTGCAACTGCCCGGCCAACACCTCCGGGTCGGAGGTGGGGAGGGCGCAGACGTGGTTCTGGCAGACATAGGCCAGGGTCCGGCTGTCCTCGAATCTCCCCTCGAGGAGTGGGGCCGGACCGTTCCCGTCCGCCGAGACGGCCAGGGCCACGTTGGGGCGATAGCCGGACCAGAACACCCGGCTCAGAGCGGGCCAGCCGGCGCCGACGATCGCAAGCTCCCTGCTGTCGAGTAGTGAGTGGAGCACCCCGAGGTGATGACCAACCATCGAGGGATAGCGCTCCATCAAGAGACCGGCGCTGCGAAGCGTGTCCACGGCCAAATCGCGAAGGCCGAGATCGCCGCTGTATGAGGCAAGCAGGAGCAGCGCCTCGGCGGCCATGGCGTTCCCCGACGGCAGCGGGTTGTCGGATTGGCTCTTGGGCCTCTTGATGAGGCTCTCGCCATCGACCGCAGTGTCATAGAACCCTCCATCGGGATCGGCGAACCGAGCCGGTATCGCAATCGTCAGCCCGCGTGCGGCCTCGTACCAGTCGTCCTCACCGGTCGCGGCATAGAGGGCGAACAGACCAAGGGCCATTGCCGCGTCGTCCTCGAGGAACCCGGGAACTCCGGCCCTGCCTTCCCGCCAGGACCGTCGCAAGATCCCATCCACGACCATATCGTCGAGGACGAACCGAGCGGTGAGGCGGGCCGCATTCAGATAAGTCGCGTCCTCGAGGACGGCCCCGGCCTCGGCCAGGGCGCGAATCGCCAGACCGTTCCATGAGGCGACCACCTTGTCGTCGAGCCCGGGTGGCACTCTTTCCGACCTGGCGGCGAGCAGACGCCCCCGGATCGCCTCGATGCTCTCGGTCCAGGGCTCTGAGGTCGGTCGGTAGAGGATGTTGGATCCCTCGAAGTTCCCATGGGGCGTCGCCCCGAAGAACCGGGCCGCCGCGGCTCCGTCCTCCGGCCCCAGGACCTCATTCAGCTGCGCTGTGGTCCAGACGTAGAACTTTCCCTCGACCCCTTCGGAGTCTGCGTCCTCGGCCGAATAGAAGCCGCCGTCAGGGTGGCGGAGCCGGTGGAACATGTAGCCGATGGTGGACCGGGCCACCTCGACGAACCCGGGCTCGTCCAGCTCGACACCTGCCCACAGATAGAGACGGACCAGCTGGGCGTTGTCGTAGAGCATCTTCTCGAAGTGGGGGACCAACCATTGCGCGTCGACGGAATAACGGGAGAACCCGCCGCCAAGATGATCGTGGATGCCTCCGGAGGCCATCTCCGACAGGGTCACCCCCGCCATGTGCCCGGCGCGGGAGGCCCATTCCTCCTTCCGCACCCGCAGGAGGAAGTCGAGATCGGGTGCCTGTGGGAACTTCGGGGCGCCGCCAAAACCGCCGTTGACCGGGTCGAAGGCTGTGGAGAGGGCCTCGTAGGCGTCCCCGAGTGTGCCGGCTTCGGGAAGGTCGTCAGATCCGGGGATGGTCCGAGTGATGGCCTCGGTGAGGCGCTGCGACTGACCCACTATCTCCTCACGCCTGTTCTCCCACGCGTCCGAGACCGCCCTCATCACGGTTCGGAACGACGGCATCCCGTGCCGGTCGGTGTCGGGGAAGTAGGTCCCGGCGTAGAAAGGACGCCCCTCCGGTGTCAGCCACACTGTCATCGGCCAGCCTCCACGGCCGGTCATGGTCTGGACCGCCTCCATGTAGATCGAGTCGACGTCGGGCCGCTCCTCCCGGTCGACCTTGACGTTCACGTAGAGACGATTCATCTCCTCTGCCGTCTCGACGTCCTCGAACGACTCGTGTGCCATCACATGGCACCAATGGCAGGCCGAGTAGCCGACGCTGAGGAGAATCGGCACGTCGCGTTCCCGCGCCTCGGCGAATGCCTCTCCACCCCATTCGTGCCAGTCGACCGGGTTGTCTTGGTGCTGGAGCAGGTAGGGCGATGTGGCCTGGGCGAGGCGATTGGGCATCACATCGAACGTACACGCTCCGGCCCCAGCACCGGTCGGCGGGATTAGGGTCGACACGCCGAGTCAATCACGGAGACACATGACAGACGGTGACATTCAGGCCCTCTACCTATCGGCGGAGCAGCGCTGGATGCAGGGCTGGGTGGCCGGCCCGACCCTCGAGGGGAGCCCGCTGCACCGTGGTGACAAGGCACCCGACGTCGAAGTCATCGATGCCGAAGGCAACACGATCTCGCTCGCCAGTGCCTGGGCAGAGCAGCCGGCTCTGGTCCTGCTCTGGAGGCATCTGGGATGTGGGTGCGGGATGGAAAGGGCGGAAAGACTGCGAGAGGAGCACGTCGATTACACCGAATCGGGCCTGAATGTCGTGATCGTTGCCCCTGCCGAGGTCGAGCGGGTAGCCGTCTACAAGGAGCGAAATGCAATCCCGGTTCCGATTCTGGCCGACCCCGGATACGCCGCTCACAAGGCATTCGGACTCGGCCACTGGTCGCTCGAACAGGCTTTGTACGATGCCCCTGACGAGTTCTGCGACCTGAGGGAGGAGACCGGGCGCCAGTTCCAGCAGCAGCGAAAGACTCAGGGCCGCCGGCTGGTGGACGATCCCTGGATGCAGTCGGGGGAGTTCGTGGTCGCCAAGAACGGGACGATCCGGGTCGCCTATCTGTATAACTACTGCGCCGACTATCCCGACCCCCGGGTTTTCACCACCGCCGGGCGGCTCCTCGCCTGAGAATGGAGCGATGAAAACGCTGCTCTTGATGCGGCACGCCAAGTCGGACTGGGAAGCCGAATACGGATCGGACCACGACCGGCCGCTGAACGAACGGGGCACCAAGAGTGCGAGGCTGATGGGAAGGGTTCTGGCCGATCTGGGGCTCACCCCCGATCTGGTGATCAGTTCCACTGCCAGACGGGCCAGAAGCACGGCCGAGCTCGCCATCGAGTCCGGCCGCTGGGACACTGAGCTAGTCCTCGACCGTGCCCTTTATGACGAGGGCCCGAGCGGGGTACTCGACGCAGGCGCCTCTGCCCCCGACGTGCCCCGTCTCATGCTGGTTGGGCACCAGCCGACTTGGTCGATGCTGGTCGCCGCGTTGACAGGGGAGAGAACGGACATGAAGACCGCGACAGTGGCGATCGTCGATCTCGATATCCCGGCGTGGGCGGAACTGCCTGGGGCGTCCGGGGCGATGACCCGTCTGCTGCAGCCCCGGGACTACGACGCCGGGGGGCGACGTCTCCGCTAGCGGGCGTCGATCTCGGCCATACGCGCCCGGACAAGGCTCACGATCACATCGGGGGGCAGGGGCCGGTCGGCTTGAAACCGCACCGTGCCCTTGGCCAGGTCATAGCCCTCCAGCGCGGTCCGATGCGCCTCGATGACTTTCGGGCTCTGGACGTAGAGGGCGCAGTGCCTGCTCGTCGCCCCGTAGGAGACGAGGGGCCGCTTCCTGTAGTAGAAGGCGGGGACGCCGTACCCGATTCGCTCCTCGAGATCCGACTCCACCGACCGGATGATCCCCCGAAGATCCAGCAAGGCAGCGCGGGTCTGCTCTGGCAGGTCATCGAGGAAGGTCTGGACCTCGGGGGGTGGTCTCGTCATCTCGCTCATCGGTTAGTTATGGGAACAAGAGGGTACGGGTCTGTGTTGTGTCGCATGAATCACCGTGCGCGCAGGATGGATTACCCGGCGATCACGGTAAAATGATGGCCTTCCCGAGCATCCGGTTGAGCTGTGCCCTGGGCAAGAGGGGGGTTCACAAACAACCCGCCATGTGTCATAGTTGGGCGTCCGGGAGAACCTTGCCCTACGGGCTCAGGAGGATTTGAACTACATGCCAGCTGCTGAGACGCGTACCGAGAAAACCGAAAAGCCTCGTATCCGGCTTCATTCGAAGCTGACGGATGAGCGCGGGCGTCTCACGACTGACCTGGTCTCCCAGTATCTGACCGCCATCGGTGAGTACGACCTCCTCACTGCTGAGCAGGAAGTCGAGCTGGCCCAGAAGATCGAGGCCGGAGAAGAAGCAGCCGAGAAGCTGGAGAACGGCGACTACACAGGAAAGCGCGAGGAGATGGAGCTTCGTCGTCTGGCCCGCCGCGGGGCCCAGGCCAAGGACGACTTCCTGACCGCCAACCTCCGTCTGGTCGTTGCCAATGCCAGACGCTACGCCAACACCTCCGGGATCGACTTCCTCGACTTGATCCAGGAGGGAAATCTGGGTCTGATCCGCGCCGTGGAGAAGTTCGACTGGCGCAAGGGGTTCAAATTCTCGACATACGCCACCTGGTGGATTCGCCAGGCGATCACGCGTGCCATCGCAGATAAGTCTCGGACCGTCCGAATCCCGGTGCACCTCCATGACACCCTGGCCGCGGTGCGGGCCGCCCAGGCCTCGCTGAAGGCCGAATTGGGGCGCGACCCACGACCGGAGGAGATCGCGGAGGAGGCGGGGGTCACCGCGGACAAAGTCGAGCTGGCCCTCAGCGTCGCCGACACGGTCTCGCTCGAACAGCCCATTGGCGAGGACGGGGCTCAGCTCGGTGACTTCATCGAGGACGAGGACGCCGCCGATCCGGTGCAGATGACCGAGGAGATGGACGTCGCCAACTCGCTACGGGTCTCGATCGAGCGGCTGCCGGAGCGCGAGGGCAGGATTCTGGCGCTTCGTTATGGGTTCTACGACGGTGTGCCCCGAACCCTCGAGGAGATCGGGGACGAGTTCAACCTGACACGCGAGCGCATTCGCCAACTGGAGAAGCTGGCCCTGTGCCGTCTCCGCCACCCCTCCTTCGGGATTCGCGAAGCCGACCTCGTCTGATAGATCGAGCCCTTATAACGTGGGCCCCGATGAGACTCGGTGACCTGGTCAACGATTCGCCCTACGTGTGTGGGCCGGAGACGACGATTCTCGAGGCGGCAGTCGCCATGGAAGGCTCGGACCTGGGTTCGCTGGCCGTGGTCGAAGGACGTGACCTCGTCGGCTTGATCACTGAGCGTGACATCCGTCGATCGGTGGCCGAAGACGTCGACCTGGCCTCCACCGTGTCGTCGATAATGAGCGCAGATCCGGATACGTTCGATCCGGATCTCGACGTGTGGGATGCGGCGGCCTGGATCGCGGAATCGGGCTATCGCCACCTCCCCGTCGTCGATGACGAGGGTGTCCTGCTCGGAGTGGTGTCGGTGCGGGACCTGCTCAAGGCGCTGGTCGAAACCGTCTGAGACGACCGGAAGGTCAGCCGGTCGGTATCCAGACCAGCTTGAGCTCCACGACCCTCACGTCCGTCCTCTCGAGTGGGATCTCCACCTCCTCGATCCCGGTCTTCGCCGCGAACTCGTCTTCCAGGTCGGCCACCTCCTCTTCCAGGTCGGCCCTGAGCTCCTCGAGGTCGGCCTGCTCTTCGGCGAGAACAGCTCTCGCGTTCTCGGCCCTCGCTCGCGCCTTGCTGCTGGCGGAGCGGCGCCGAGCCGCCTGACCCAGCGGATTGGACCTCCCGCCTTTGCCGAGCAGCATCCCGATCAGGTCTCCGGCGCCCGACACCACCTCTTCGGTTTGTTTCGAGCCGGCGGCAGCCTCCGTGTCGGCGACACGGTTCTCGGCCTTGGAGAGCGCAGCCTGCGCACGCTCCAGGCGGGTGCTGTGCTTGTCTCGAAGCTTGGCGATGGCCTCGTCGACCGCCTGCTCCGCCGCGGCCGTGACCCTCTTCGCGAAGTCCTCGTTCGTTTCCCCGGGACGGGAGAACAGATCGAGGGCTTCGTTCTTGTACAGGGTCACCTTTCTCGAGCCGAGCAAATGACTGGTCAGGTCCTTGCTCAGGTTCGTCCAGTACGTCTTGGTGCCGATGTCGACTTCGGGGAGGGAGAAGGTCGCCGATTCCGGTGATTCGCTGCGGAAGTCGCGAGGATCATGGTCGACCTCCCTGATCGCCTCGGGCGTGAGTACCGGCCCGAGCGGGAACAAGACGGCTTCGAACACCTCTTGATGGTTGACTGAGGCCTTGGTGTCGTCGTAGAGCAGATTGACCGTTGCTGTGACGGCTGGCCGGTAGTGGGAGGCGCTCGGGTCCGCCCCCACCTCGCCCGCCCACGTCGCGGCGGGATCGAGGAAGACGGACATCACCCCCTCGGCCACCCTGGGTGGGATGGGCATAGTCTCGGCTTCGGGCTCGGGGCTGGCCGGGCCGGCTGAGGCGTCACCGCCGGTACCCGGCTCGGCCGGGGGCGCGGCCGCTTCGACCGCTGCCGTCGTCTCGATGGGAGCCTCCACTCCTGCCTTCGGCCCGGTGGAGGACGCGGTGGCCCCCTCGGTTCCTGCGCTCGTCTTCTTGCCTGTCATCAAGGTCGAGACGCGGTCCCGGGTCAGCGGGCCGGCCAGATAAGAAATGGCAAACCTCGATTCGAACAGGGTCGGCTCAGACGCCCTGGCCGATGCCATCACGAACTGACGCTTCTCCAGATCGGAGATCTGCTTGTCGACGAGGCCTACATCGACCTCGCCGGTCGCGCTGTCGATTCCCTCCAGGATCCTCTTCTTGTCGTTCTCGGTCTGGAGACGGCCGACCATCCATGTTGCCGCATTGGCCATGGCCTTGTAGTCGAGGTCCACCGGGTTCTGGGTGGACAGTATGAGGCCCACCCCATGGGCCCTCGCCTGTTTGAGGATGGTGAGGATTGGCTTCTTCGAGGGTGGCTCGGCGGTCGGGGGGACGTAA
>JBMDXS010000084.1:0-5181 GCA_048595045.1 Acidimicrobiia bacterium | reverse complement strand
GGACCGGGGTCTCCTTGACCAGGGGGTAGTTGACCGTGGCCAGGTACTTCCCGGGGCGGAAGATGGTGCGGAACATCGTGTAGATGGTCACCCAGAGACCCTTTGCCATCCCCATCCCGGGGAGAACTCGTCTGTTGGTGGCGGTGGTCACAGGTACACCTTGAACGCTCCGGTGATGATGATGTTGGCCAGGGCAAGGGGGATCAGCCATTTCCAGGCCAGGCTCTGCAGCTGATCTTCCCGGAAGCGGGGGAAGGTCCATCGGAACCAGATCATGGCGAAGACCAGCAGGAACGTCTTGGCCAGGACGATCACCGGCCCGGCGAAGGCCAGGACGTCTTCCGGTACCCCGGGTAGCCAATAGCCACCGAGAAAGAGGGTCACCGCGATCGCGGAGAGGGTGAACATGTTGGCGAACTCGGCGAGGAAGAAGAAGAGGAAGCGGAACCCCGAGTACTCGGTGAGATAGCCCATCACCAACTCCGACTCGGCGATGGGCATGTCGAAGGGTATCCGGCTCAACTCGGCCAGGGCGGCGACCATGAAGATCCCGAAACCGATGAACTGGATGATCAGGTACGGGTAGCCGGCCTCGATCTGGGCCTCCACGATGCCGCTCATGCTCATCGTCCCGGCCAGCATCACCGATCCGATCACCGCCAGGACCAGGGGCAATTCGTAGGCGATGAGCTGACCGGCAGCCCTCAGACCGCCCATCAGCGAGTACTTGTTGCCCGATGACCAGCCGGCCATGAGGATCCCCACGGTGCTTAGTGAGGAGATGGCCAGCGCATAGAAGACACCGACCGACAGATCCCTGAAGATGATCCCGGGCCCGAATGGGATAACGACCAACAGGGCAACGGTGCTGATGAGCACCAGGACCGGGGCGATCTTGAAAACCGGCCGGTCGGCCTCCTCGGGGATCAGGTCCTCCTTCTGGAAGAACTTGACCCCATCGGCGATGAGTTGGGCCCAGCCCCAACGCCCGCCGGCGAAGTAAGGCCCCACCCGGGCCTGCATCTTGGCCGAGAGCTTCATCTCGGCGTACCCGATCACCATCCCGACCAGGGGGATCATCAGGGCGACAAGGAGCAGCTTCCCGGCCAGGGACACCCAGAAGTTGGCGAAGAGGTCGGAGAGAAAGGCGCTCATCGGCAGACCTCGTCTTGGGGCGGGAGCCCCGGCCGACCGGCGTCTGTTCGACCCAGGGGGTGCGGATGGAGCCCGGACAGCCCGGTGCCCGACGGAGAGTCGCCGAGGGTCGAAGTCGGCCGGGATGTCATCGATCCACGTCTCCGAGCACGAAGTCGAGGCTGCCCATGATCGCGATGATGTCGGGAACCAGGACCCCCTCCAGGATCCAGGGGAGGATGGAGATATTGGAGAAGCTGGCCGAGCGAATCTTGAGCCGGTAGGGGCCCTGATTGCCGTTGGACACCAGGTAGTAGCCCATCTCTCCTTTCGGGTTCTCGGCGCGCACGTATGTCTCACCCTGGGGGACCTTGATGATCTTGGGTACCTTGGCCTGGAGCGGGCCGGAGGGGATCCCGTCGATGGCTTGCTGGACGATCCGGACCGACTGGCGGATCTCGAGCAGGCGGACATGCCAACGATCCCAACAGTCTCCGTTCTCTCCCGTGGGGATCTCGAAGTCGAACAGGTGATAGGGCAGATAGTCCTCCACCTTGCGAAGGTCGAAGGCGACCCCCGATGCACGCAGGTTGGGCCCCGAGACCCCGTATGCGGCGGCCACATCGGCGGGCAGCACCCCTATCCCCTTGGTCCGAGCGAGGATGATCTCGTTGTCGGCCACCAGCAGCTCAAGCTCCTCGACGGCCTCGAGTACTCGATCCATCGCTTCCCGCGTCTCGGCGAGGAACCCTGCGGGCAGATCCTGGATCACCTTGCGTGTGCTCGAGCCCGAGCCGTACGCCGGTTTGACCCCGCCGATCCGGTTGAAGTTGGGGTGGAACCGGCCACCGGTCACCCCCTCGAGGAGGTCGAGCACCCGCTCCCTCTCCCGCAGTGCGAAGAAGAGTGGCGTGGCCGCTCCCAGCTCCAGTGGGTAGGAGGCCATGAAGATCAGATGTGAGGAGATGCGGGCCATCTCGGTGAGGATCAGCCTGATGTATTGAGCCCGCTCCGGCACCTCCAGCCCCAACAGCTTCTCCGCCGCCACCACGAACGGGATCTCATTGGCGTATCCGGCCACCCAGTCGATCCGGTTGATCAGGGTCGTGATCTGGGGATAGGTACGAACCTCGGACAGCTTCTCGTAGCCGCGGTGCATATAGCCGATGACGGGCTGGACGTCGAAGGCCCGCTCGCCGTCGACCCTGGCCACAAGTCGCAGCACTCCATGGGTGGAAGGGTGCTGCGGGCCGATGTTGAGGGTCATCTCCTCGGTCTGGAGCTCCACCGAGACCGACGATTCGGAGAGGTGGCGGACCAGGTCCTGATCGACTACCACTCAGGCCTCCGGGTTCTCTTCCGACGGCCCGTCGGCGGCCTCTTCGTCATCGCCGCCACCTGGCATCGCCTCGACATCAACAGTGCCCGGCCAGGGCTTCACCTCACGGGTGAGCAGCGGAAAGCTCTTGCGGAGCGGGTTCCCCACGAAGGCATCAGGGAGATATAGATGAGCGAGGTTGGGATGACCCTCGAAGTCGATGCCGAACATCTCGTGGGCCTCCCGCTCGTGCCAGTTGGCCCCGGCGTACACCCCTACCAGGCTCGAGATCGAGGGCGAGTCCTTGCTGAGCGTGGTCGAGAAGGTGACCCGTCGCCCCTCCGAGATGTCACCCACCGTCGCCAGTACCTCGATCCGATCCTCGACCGCCTCTGGATAGGGATCCCCCACCTGGACCTCGGAGGACCAATCGGTCGCAGACAGCCAGGAGAAGAAGATCAGCCCCATTTCGTCCCGGGCAGTGGTTAGCGCGGAAACCCAGTCTCCCGAGTCGACCTCGACCTTCACGGTGTCGAAGACGACGGCGCCCTCCCCGCCCACGGTGGCCGCCACGTGGTCGGCGAACTCCTGGAGAGGATGAGGCTCCGGGGTCGCAGCCTCGGTAGTGACTTCGGCGTCGGCCTCAGCGGCCCCCGTCTCTCCGTTCACGGCCTCAGACGGGCTCGAGGTCACGCCGGCTCCATTTCTCCTTGATGTCCTCGCCCTGGATCTTCTTCTGAAGCAGGACTATCCCGTCCATCAGGGCCTCGGGTCTGGGCGGGCAACCCGGCACGTAGACATCCACCGGGATCACCTGATCGACGCCCTTGGTCACCGAGTAGGAGTCCCAATATGGTCCACCGCAGTTGGCGCAAGAGCCCATCGAGATCACGTACTTGGGGTCGGGCATCTGGTCGTAGAGGCGACGGATGGCAGGAGCCATCTTGTCGGTCACCGTCCCGGCCACCACCATGAGGTCGGCCTGCCGCGGGGAGGCAGGCAGAGGGATGATCCCGAATCGCATGAAGTCGAAACGAGGGCCGGAGGCGGCCATCAGCTCGATGGCACAGCAGGCGAGCCCGAACTGGAACAACCAAAGTGAGTACTTCCGGGACCAGTTCAGGAGCCAGCTCACCGGCTTGGGGGCCCCGAACTTCTGGACTACTCCCACCGCAGGACTCCCTTGCGGACGGCGTAGACCAATCCGAGGATCAGGACGCCGATGAAGATGAACATCTCCACCAGCCCGAAGGTGCCGAGATCTTCCAGCACTATGGCCCAAGGGAAGATGAACACGGCCTCGACGTCGAAGATGACGAATAGAAGGCCGAACACGTAGTAGCGCACGTAGCTCTGGCTCCAGCCCGACCCGACCGGGTCGACCCCACACTCGTACGTCAGCATCTTGGTGGTGGTGGGATTGGTTGGGCGGAGGACCGCGGCCACCCCCAGCATGACCATCACCAGGATGGCCCCCAACACGGCGAATGCGCCGACTGTCAGATAGCTCTCAAAATACGGGCTCATGCCTGTGAGGGTCGAAAGGACACCACCGCGGGCGAGTATACGCACGGGTGGTTTCAGGTCGAAGTTGGGAAACGTCAACTGCCATCGGCAAAAACTCCCTGCGCCAGCCCTAGCCTTGATCGATGGCGGACGCTCCCTCATACCACTCCCGCGGGCTGGTCAACCTCATGGCGGAGCTCGAGACGAGGCTCATCGGGACCTCTCCATCCCCTCCTCTCGACCGGGGGATCGCCAAATCGATACCCGAGGGCCGGTCCTACGTGTTGGTCCTGTTCGACGGCTTGGGGGTGGCCCAACTGGGTCACGCCATGGCCGGACCGCTCCGTCGATCGCACGTGGCGACCCTGCATGCCCCCTTCCCGTCGACGACGAGCGTCGCCCTGGCCACCATCGCTACCGGCCTTCCCGCCTCCCGCCACGGTCTCATGGCTCATCTCGTCTGGCTGGAGGAGACAGGACGCGTGGTCAACACCCTGAAGTGGGTGGACCTGTCCGGTCATGGGGTGAGCTACGACTACTCGGCGGTACTTCCCAGCCCCAACCTATGGGAGAGGTTGCGCAACGCCGGGGTCGAGCCGGTGACGGTGCAGCCGTCGGCGTTCGAGGGGAGCCCCCTGTCACGTCTTGCCTATCGAGGCGCCCGCTTCGAGGCGACCTGGGACGATCACGATCTGGTGGAGGCGACAGTCGCCCTGGCCGCCGAGCCGAACCGATTCATCTTCACCTACTTCTGGCCGGTGGACTTCGCCGGCCACGTCCACGGCCTCGAGTCTTCCCAGTTCACGGACTCGATGGGTCTCGCATCCCGCATATGGGAGGGGATCGTTTCCGCCGCCCCGGCCCACGTGACCGTGCTGGGGACGGCCGACCACGGTCTGATCGATTACGCAGAGACCGACAAGGTGGTGATCCGGCACAAGGAGTTTCGCGGCCTTCGGTTCGCAGGTGATCCCCGCGGGGTGCAGGTCTGGGGGGACCGGGCATTGCTCCAGGATCTCGCGCGGGCCACGGGGTCCGAGCTGGTGGACCCGATGGGGCTGCTCGGCCCCGACCCCAGCCCTGAGGTCCGACGGCGCGCCGGTGACGGCCTTCTCCTCGCGCCTCCGGGCAGGGTGCTCCTCCCCCCAGGGTTCGACAAGCGCCTGCACTGCTATCACGGTGGTCTCGAGCCCGCCGAGCTCGAGATACCCCTTCTCGTCGGA
>JBMDXS010000083.1:0-1519 GCA_048595045.1 Acidimicrobiia bacterium | reverse complement strand
GATGCCGATAGGGCCTTGACGATCGGTCTGGTCAACGATGTCTTCGCCGACGCCCAGGCAACCCTTGCCGCCGCCGTCGGACTGGCGACCGAGATGGCAGCGTGCTCGCCGCTCGTGATCCGGGGGATCAAGCAGGTGCTGGCGGCCAACCAGGGTCGCACAGTGGAGCAGGCGCTCGACTTCGTGGCCCAGTGGAACGCGGCGTATCTGATCTCCGACGACCTGACGGAGGCGATCACCGCCTTCTTCGAGAAAAGGGAGCCCGACTTCAGGGGCACCTGATCGGAAACCAAGCGCGTCTTACAGTCGTTGCTGTCCTGAACAGAGAGGGAACCGTGCGCTCACGTCGGATGTGGATCGTTCTGGTGATGAGCCTTGTCGCGGCCTGCGCCGGTGATGACGGGTCCGCGTCGTCGACGACGACAACCAGGCTGCCCACCACCACCACATCGACAACGGCGACCACCAGCAGCACGGTCGGCAGCACGACTTCGACCACCCCTGTCGTCACCACCACCACCACCCCCGGGACCAGCACCACCCACTCGAGAGGCGACCTCCCCGGCGAGCCAATCGACTTCGGGCCCGCCCGCGGGGACACGCTGGCGGTCATCGGGGTGGCCCACGACGACGTGCTCAACCTGCGGGCCGCCCCGGGAGCGGACCAGCAGATCGTCGGTGAGATCCCACCCACCTATGACGGCTTGACCGCCCTCGGGCACACCCGGGAACTGCCCGGCTCCTTCTGGATCGCCGTCGACTACGAGGGAAGCGAGGGTTGGGTGAACCTCCGCTACATCGGGTACTTGGGGGAGACCAACGACACCACCCACATCGCGACCGAAGAGCAGGTGCCCGCCGCTGAGACGATGCTCGATCTCGGCTTCCTGATGGCCGAGGCAGTCGCCTCGACAGATCCCCCGTCCGACATCGTGCTCGTCGTCGCCCCCTCCGTTGCTGACCTGGGGGAAGTCACGTACGACGTCATCGGTCTCGGCGATGACGCGGTGCGCGGTCTCCGCGTCCACGTCTTCGGGCAGCCGATCGATGAGGCATTCACCCTCAAGTCCGTCGAGGAGACGGCGCTGTGCGGACGTGGGGTGGATCCCTCGGGCGCCTGCATCTGAGGAGGTCCCAACACTCCGGCGATTAGGTTCCGACCCGTCGCACATCGAGGAGGCTCCCTTGCAAGGTCACAAGGTCACGATGCTCGGCACCGGTCTCATCGGTGACTTCTACACCATGACCCTGCACGGACCGAGGAGCCGTGACTCGGTGGGTGTCGTCTACTCACGATCCGATGAGCGCGGCCAGGCCTTCTCTGAACGCTGGGAGATACCGGCCCACACCACGAGTCTCGAGGATGCGATCAACCACCCCGATACCGACGTGGTGGTGGTCGGCCTGCCCAACTTCCTCCACGAGGAGGCGATCGCCCTCACCGCCGCCGCAGGCAAAGCGGTCCTGGTCACCAAGCCGCTGGCCAGGGATGCGACTGAGGCCAAGCGCATCCTCGATG
>JBMDXS010000082.1:0-4237 GCA_048595045.1 Acidimicrobiia bacterium | reverse complement strand
ATATCAGCACGACTGCTGGAGCTGTTGTCCGACGTGAGTGATGCTCGCCCTTCGGTGCTCGACCTCGGGTGTGGAACGGGAAACACCTCGATTCGGCTGGCTCGGGCCGGCGCCGGCCCGGTGACCGGGATGGACCTGTCTGCGGTGAGCATCGACATCGCCCGTCGCAGGGCCGCCGCGGTCGGCATGACCGACGACCGGGTTCGGTTCGAGCTGGGAGATGTCGCATCGTCGGTTCTCCGACCCCGGGACTGGGTGGTGCTCGATCGTGTCATCTGTTGCTACGACGACCTGGATCTGCTTCTCACCAACGCGCTGTCCGGGACCCGGCGCCGACTCGCCTTTGCAGTCCCGGACTCGAGAGGATGGCGGGGTGTGGTCAACAAGGTGACATGGAGTGCTGAGAACGTCGGAAAGGCAGCGATACGCCGCCCGGACTGCAAAGGATTCGTCCACGACGTGGGCGAGATCGACCGGCGGCTCGCCGCTGCGGGGCTGACCAAGGTGCGGGACAGTGTGCGGGGACTGTGGTACGCCGCGGTGTACGAGCGCGACCCGAGTCTGGACAATGCTTCCTCGGGAGGTACGGACGGCGTGATCCACCCCAAGCCCGGCAACTGAGTAGGGCTTCTAACCTCACCTCGATGTCATCTCCCTCGGTCCTGGTCGTCGGTGGCGGCCCCGCCGGCTCGGCCGCCGCCTACTGGCTGGCGCGCGACGGCCACGATGTGACGCTGGTGGAGGCCAAGGAGTACCCACGGGAGAAGACCTGTGGCGACGGGCTGACCCCACGGGCCATCCTCCAACTCCAGGAGATGGGATTCGACTTCGACCTCCCCCAGTTCCACCGCATCACCGGTCTGCGCTCATATGCCGGCGAGGACTACGTGGAGATGGCTTGGCCGGATCACTCGAGGTTCCCCAATTGGGGCGGGGTGATCCGGCGTAGCGACCTCGACGCTCAGGTGGCCGGTCTCGCCCAGAAACAGGGTGTGACGATCCTGGAGAAGACCACCGCGGCACCGGTGATCGAAGAGGGGTTCCTGACCGGGGTGACCTTGGCCCACAACGGCGCCAGGGAAGTGGTTGCCCCGGCGATCACGATCATCGCCGACGGTTCCATGAATCGCTTCGGGCGGGAACTGGGGAATGAGAGACGTCGCGATTATCCGCTGGGAATGGCGGCGAGGGGCTATTACACCTCGCCGCGCTCGACCGACCGGTTCCTGGAGAGCCAGCTCGATCTGAGGGACTCGTCGGGGGCCACTATGCCGGGATACGGATGGGTGTTCCCCCTGGGCGATGGGACGGTGAACGTGGGGGTCGGGTTGCTCTCCACCTTCACCAGGTGGAAGCAGGTCAACACGACCCACATGATGGCCGACTACGTGACCACGGCTCCCGAGTACTGGGGTCTGTCCGAGGAGTCCCGTCTGACCAAGCCGATCGGCGGAAAGCTCGCCATGTCATTCTCCAAGGGGCCGCTGGTTGGGGCCAACTGGACCACGATCGGCGATGCGGCCGGGGCGATCAATCCCTGGAACGGAGAGGGCATCTCCTACGCCTATGAAACCGGAAGGATCGCCGCGGACCACGTCGGGCGGGCATTGGGCGCTGCAGATTTCGGGCTGCTACGCCGATATCCACAACAACTCGAAGACGAATATGGGCTCTACTACAAGATGGCCCGGATCTTCGTGAAGTTGATCGGTCATCCGCCCGTGATGCGGACGCTGGCCCACACCGGGCTGAGGAGCCGCTCATTGATGGAATGGACGCTGAAGGTGATGGCGAACTTGCTCGACGAAGACGAGAAGCACATGGGTGAGCGGACCTACGATGCCCTGGCTGCCCTCGTGCGGGCCCTTCCGACGTCGTGAGGCCGGAGCTTCTCGTCTTCGACGTGAATGAGACGCTCCTCGACATGTCCCCTCTCAGGATCGATTTCGAGGACGTGTTCGGGACCGGTGATGCGATGGGAGAGTGGTTCGCCCGTCTTCTCCATGGGTCACTGGTGGCCAACCACCTCGAGGACTATCGCGCCTTTGGCGTCATCGGGGTCGAGGCCCTGCTGTTGGTGGCGGAGCGGCGGGGGATCGCCCTCGATGAGGCGACTGCAACCGAGATCGTGACCCGTCTGGCGATTCTTCCGGCCCATCTCGATGTGATCCCGGCCCTCGAGCGGCTGCTCGACGCCGGGTTTCGCACTGCCGCCCTCACCAACGGGAGCACCAAGGCGGCCAATGTCCAGATCGAGAACGCAGGGTTGCACACCTTCATCCAAAGAGTGGTGTCGGTCGAGGAAGTGGGGCGGTTCAAGCCCGACCCGGCCACCTACCGCCACGCCGCCCAGGTCATGGACCTTCATGTCTCCAAGACCATGCTGATCTCGGCCCACGACTGGGACGTTGCCGGAGCCATGAGCGCCGGCGCCATGGCCGCCTTCGTGAGCAGGCCGGGGACGTTGTGGAGCCTCCCTGTGGAGATGCCCGAGGTGGCCGGCGCAGATCTTCGAGAGATCGCCGATCGCCTGACAGGCTGATCAGACCCGCGGCGCCACCTCCTCGGCCAGCTGCTGCATCAGCTCAACCTGGGCCCCGTGATCCAGGGTGGGGAAATAGCTACGGGCGACGAACTCGACAGGGATCCCCGCTTTTTCCCTCAGCTGCAATAGGGAGTCGACGATCTCCTCGCTGCTACCGGCGATGGTGGCCCGCCGCAGCATCGACCCTCGGTCGCCGTCGGTGAGAGCCGGGGCTGGCGGAGGAGGGCCCGTTCGGTTGGCCGAGTCTTCCATGTCGCTGTATTTCCAGGTCATCTGCCACAGGTGGTCCGTGTATCGGGCCCATGCGTCGTCGGCGGATGATCCGGGGAGGATGACCGAGTAGTGGATGATGCGCAGCTCCGCCGGGTCGCGGCCGACGACAGCGCACTCGTCTTTCACCCACTCCAATTGGCGGAGGAAGCCGTTGGCGGAGGCATTGGAGAAGATCCCATCGGCCATCCTCGCCGCTCTGCGGATCGCCGGCTCCGCTCCGCCACCGATGAGGACCGGGATGCGGGTGCTGGGAGCCGGCCGGACCGCAAGTTCGGGCAGGCGATAGATCTTTCCTTCGTGGGTGAAGGGCTGGCCGGTCCATGCCTGGGGGAGGATGCTCAGGATCTCGTCCATGGCCCGACCACGCTGGTCGATCCGGGCACCGAGCCCTTGGAACTCGATCTCACTCCAGCCCAGCCCGAGCCCCAGGGTGAACCGACCCCGGCTGAGAAGGCTGACGGTGGCGGCGTCCTCGGCGAGCCGTAGCGGGTGATGGAGCGGAGCCAGGATCACACCGGTCCCGACCTCGATGGTGTTGGTGGCGACGGCGATCGCCCCACTCACGACTGATAGGGATGGCATGTATCCGTCGTCGACGAAATGGTGCTCGGTGGTCCAGATCGAGGACAGACCGAGGCGCTCCGCCTCCATGGCGAGGGAGATGGTCTCTTGATAGACCCGAGACCAGTCGGTTTCGCCGGGCCGGAGTTGTGCGCTGAGGAGTCCGAATCCAAGGCTCATATGGGGAGCCTACGACCGGACTGGTGGGCTTCGATTCGATCCTTGGGCGCGATGGGTGAGCGTGTGGTGATATCGGCAGAGGAGGATGAGGTTGTCGGGTTCGGTGCTGCCGCCGTCGGCCCAATGGGTGAGGTGATGGACGTCGCACCAGCGTGGGCTTCGGTCGCATCCCTTCCAGCCGCAATGACGATCTCGGGCCATGATGGCCCGGCGCAGGGAGGCGGGGATGACCCGGCTGCGTCGTCCCACATCGATGATCTCGCTCTTGGGGCCGAGGACGATCCGGCTCACCGAGGAGTCACAGGCGAGGGTTCGCAGCTTCTGGACGGTGATGACCTCACCGTTCTCGAACTCGTGTCTGCCCCCGGCTATCCCGTGGAGGGCGGGCAGATCGGTGATCACATTGATGTGGGGTCTGTCACCACCGACCTGGGGTGCATCGCCCCGGTCCAGATAGTCCCGGGCCAAGTCCTCGAGGGCGTCGTGACGACGCTGCCGGGCGGTACGGGTATCACCTGGCAGCGGAGGCGGCGTCAGAGCGTCGAGAGCAGCGCGGAGCGTCTCGTAGGCCGATGGGGTGGTCCATCCGTCGAGCCGACCCATCCCGTCGATCGTCCTCGATAGGGAGACACCCCGACGCGCCTCTTGTTCTAGTTCGGACCCTTCGCCGCCGGCGAC
>JBMDXS010000081.1:0-3126 GCA_048595045.1 Acidimicrobiia bacterium | reverse complement strand
GATCACGACGGCGGAAGGATGGACGTCCGTCCGAGGAGACCAGAAGGACTAACGAAAGTGGGCCCCCGGAGCTCCGGGGGCCCACTTTCGTTAGTCCTTCTGGTCTCCTCGGACGGACGTCCATCCTTCCGCCGTCGTGATCGTGACGACGACCCCACGATGATCGACACCCTCCTCTCCCAGTAGGAGGCGAGCCACCCGGACCGTCCCGAGCCTGGGCTGGGGCCCACCCGAGAATGAACGCGGTGAGTGCGTGTGGCGCCCCTACCCCGCAGGCCCAATCGGCGGTTTTCCCCCCACGGGAGGGCTCATTCAGCTACCCGCATCGGACCCAACTTGACTATCTCATTATTTAGTACTAAAACTCACCAGGCTTCCCAAAGATGAAAGGAAAGAAGCACATGAAACGAACCCGAATCCTGTCGTGGGCTCTGCTCGCCGGCGTGATCG
Organism: Acidimicrobiia bacterium; assembly: GCA_048595045.1. Lineage (GTDB taxonomy): Bacteria > Actinomycetota > Acidimicrobiia > Spongiisociales > ZC4RG35 > JARDZU01. Next base: position 2,676 of record JBMDXS010000081.1, on the reverse strand, counting down.
CAGCCTGCGGTGGCGCCGCCGACAGCACGGACTCGACGACAGCAACCACGGTCGCCGCGGCCACCACCACGACTGCGGCCGCAGAGCAAGAGGCCGCCGACATCGTCGATGTAGCCACCGAGGCCGGGAGCTTCTCGACCTTGCTGACCGCGGTCGAGGCCGCCGGTCTGGTCGAGACCCTGCAGGGCGAAGGGCCCTACACCGTGTTCGCCCCCACCGACGAGGCGTTCGCCGCCCTCCCCGAGGGAACTCTCGACGAGCTGCTCGCCGACACCGAGGCGTTGAGCCAGGTGCTGCTCTACCACGTGGTGCCGGGTGAGGTGATGGCCTCCGACGTGGTCGAGCTGGAGAGCGCCACGACCGTCCAGGGCGAGGACATCGCGATCACCGTCGAAGACGACTCGGTCAAGGTGAACGAGGCCACCGTGTCGAGCACGGACATCATGGCGTCAAATGGCGTGATCCATGTCATCGACCAGGTGATCCTGCCCCCCTCGATGAGCGAGGCCGCCGAGATGGGTGACATCGTCGAGACCGCTCAGTCCGCTGGTGACTTCACCACCCTGCTCACCGCCGTCGAGGCCGCCGGTCTGGTCGAGACCTTGCAGGGCGAAGGGCCCTACACCGTGTTCGCCCCCACCGACGAGGCCTTTGCCGCCCTCCCCGAGGGAACCCTCGACGAGCTTCTCGCCGACACCGAGGCGTTGAGCCAGGTGCTGCTCTACCACGTGGTGCCCGGTCAGGTGACCGCCGATCAGGTGGTCGAGCTGGACTCGGCAGAGACCGTCGAGGGTGGCTCGGTCGACATCCGGGTCGAGGACGGAACGGTGTTCGTCGACGACGCCAAGGTGATCGCCACCGATGTTCTGACCTCCAACGGCGTTATCCACGTCATCGACAAGGTGATCGTCCCCAGCTGAGCGTCTGACCCTCCCAGACGCCAACGATGAGGGCCGGGCCCCAAACAGCCGGGGCCCGGCCCTCATGACAATGGAAAGACAGGAGAAATGACTACTACCGACAGCAGAGACGAGTCCGCGAAGCTGACCCGTCTCCGACGATTCAACATCACGATGGGGGTGCTTCACGCCGTCCAGGCTGGATTGGTCCTCTTCCTGGCCAACTCGTTCACGCTGCCGGTGACGGCCACCTATCTCGCCGGGCCCCCCGGCACCCCGCCAGGGCCACCCACGTCGTTGGCTGAGGTATCGGTTGCCTGGGGAGTCGCGCTCTTCCTCTTCTTATCCGCCGTCTTTCACCTGCTCATCTCCGCGCCTGTCTTCTTCGAGCGCTACAAGACCGGATTGGCCCATCGGCGCAACAACTTCCGGTGGGTGGAGTACTCGCTGTCCTCTTCGCTGATGATCGTCCTGATCGCCATGCTGACCGGCATCACCGACGTGGCCGCGCTCGTCGCGCTCTTCGGTGTCAACGCCTCGATGATCTTCTTCGGCGCGATCCAGGAGAAATACGAACAACCCGGGGGATCACTGCTGCCCTTCTGGCTTGGATGCCTGCCGGCCATCATCCCCTGGGTGGCCATCGGCTTCTACCTCTTCAGTCCGGGCAGCACCGCCCAACCCCCCGGCTTCGTCTACGCGATCTTCTTCTCCCTGTTTGCCTTCTTCAACGTGTTCGCCCTGAACATGTGGCTGCAGTACCGGCAGGTCGGCCGCTGGAAGGACTATCTGTACGGCGAGCGCGCCTACATCATCCTGAGCCTCGTGGCCAAGTCGGCGCTGGCCTGGCAGGTCTTCGGCGGGACTCTCGCCACTTGAGCAGAACTCCGGGACCACCCCCTCGAGACCTCGCCACCGGTTTTAGTGATAATATAATCCCAGTGGCCCCCGACCCAGCCCTCACCATCAACGAAGCTGCCCAAAGGCTGGGTGTGCACTACATGACCGTGTACCGGTATATCCGGCTGGGCATGCTTCCGGCCCGGAAGGAGGGGTCGGGCTGGCGCATCGAGACGGCTGACCTGGAACGACTCGACACCTCGCCTTCGGTCCCTGCCCGCAAACGCTCGGCCCCCTGGCACACCCGTCTTCAGGCCCGGATGCTGGCCGGCGATGAAGCCGGGAGCTGGCGTGTGGTCGAAGCCGCGATCGGGTCCGGAATGGAGCCCCGTGACTTCTACTGCGACGTCCTCACCCCGGTGCTCCATGCCATCGGGGCTTTGTGGCAAGACGGGGAGATAGGCGTCGAGGAGGAGCATCTGGCCAGCAACGTGGCCTCGGCGATCATCGGCCGTCTGGGGCCCCGCTTCGCCAGCAGGGGACGCACCAAGGGAACTGTGGTGCTGGCGATGCCGGCCGGTGAGCGTCACGATCTCGGTCTCACCATGCTGGCCGACGTCCTGCGCTCGGACGGCTACCGCGTCCTCAACCTGGGTGCGGACACCCCGGCATCCGCCCTGATCTCCGCTATCCGCGCGGTCGAGGACCTCTCGGCCGTCGCCCTTAGCGTGGTCAACGGCGAGGGTCTCGCCACGGCCACTTCCTCGATCGAGAGAATCCGCCGCTCGATCGGGGCAGTCCCGGTGCTGGTAGGGGGGGCTGCGATCGAGGACGAGGAAAGTGCCCGACGGCTGGGCGCCGACGGTTGGGCCGGCGACGCCAGGGAGGTGGGCCCGATGATCTCAGCCATCAACGCATCCAGAGGGTCGAGACGCCT
>JBMDXS010000080.1:0-1667 GCA_048595045.1 Acidimicrobiia bacterium | reverse complement strand
TGCGACTATCTCGAGGACGACCTCGACTCCGGGTATGTGCGGGTCCTCCAGGAGCTGATGGCCGCCGGCTGGTCCAACCGGGAGATCGCAATTGCGGTCAAGGAAATGCTGGGCAAGTGGTTCTCCGTGCTCGGCGAGGTGGCGAGGAGGGCGGAGACCCGCATCGGGGGACTGGGCCCGTTCACCCCGGCCGAGGCTGCGTTCGTCGCCGGGGGCCCCTTCCTCGGTGCCGAGGCAATGATCCTCATCGGGTTCACCGAGGACGAAGTCCCGCTCCGTTCGGCGCTACGCAAGTTCGGCGAGGTGCTGAGGACATTGGAGGAGACCAGATGAGGGCGGTGGAGCCCATCTCATCCGGGTATGTCGAGCGATCAGGGATCCGTCTGGGGTACGAGGTCTTCGGTGATGGCGATCCCACCATCGTGCTCCTCCCCACCTGGAGCATCATCCACTCTCGTTTCTGGAAGATGCAGACCCCCTATCTCTCCAGGCATCACAGGGTGATCACCTACGACGGACCGGGGAACGGCCGATCGGATCGCACCACCGACCCGGAGCGGTATCGAGCCGAGGAATACGCCCATGACGCTGTGGCCGTCCTCGATGCATGTGGCGTCGACCGCGCTGTGCTGGTGGGTCTCTCGCTCGGCGCCAAGTACGGGGCCCGTTTCGCCTGGATGTTCCCGGAGCGGACGCTGGGTCTGGTCATGATCGGGCCTTCACTGCATCTCGACATTGGCCTCCCGGAGCGGGAGGCGGTGTTTGCCCGCCTCTACGAGCCCTCGGTCGAGGATCCGCAGGGCTGGGATAAGTACAACGTCGACTACTGGTACACCGACTACGCGGACTTCACCGAGTTCTTCTTCGCTCAGTGCTTCTCCGAGCCCCACTCCACCAAGCCGCGCGAGGACGCAGTGGGTTGGGCAGCAGAGACCGGACCCGATGTTCTCGATGCCGAGTCCAGGTCTCCCGAGCCCGAGCCCGGCGACCGGGTGGCACTGGCAGCTTTGACCTGTCCGGTTCTCGTCATCCACGGCACACGTGACCGGATCGCCCCCTACGCCGCCGGGGAGGAGGCCGCCCGTCTCACCGGTGGCACCCTCACCGCCCTGGCCGGCTCAGGCCACATTCCGAATGTCAGGGATCCGGTCAAGGTCAATCTCCTGTTGCGCGATTTCGTAGATCGGCTGGCGTCGTGAGGGCCGCACTCCCGGTTATCGAGGGGGAGGTGGACCGGGGAGGGGTCGGGATTCACTACGAGGTCTTCGGGAGCGGTGAGACGACGTTGTTGATGATCCCGCCGTCGCCCATCACCCATTCCCGCATCTGGAAAGGCCTCGTCCCTTATCTGGCCCGTCACTACCAGGTGGTGACCATCGATGGGCGGGGGAACGGCAAGTCCGACCGTCCCACCGACATCGCTGCCCACACCGTCGAGGCCAACGTGGGGGACGTCCTCGCCGTCCTCGACGCCACCGATACCGAGAGGGCAGTCGTCGGTGCGCACTGTCACGCCAACTGGTGGGCCGTCAGCCTGGCCGATGGGCATCCGGACCGGGTCGAGGCCCTCATCGCCATCGAGCCTGGCGTCCCCCATCTGGGCCGGCCCCAGCCCCATTGGGTGGACACCGCTCCCTACTGGAATGAGATCCTCGATGACCCAAATG
>JBMDXS010000008.1:0-14077 GCA_048595045.1 Acidimicrobiia bacterium | reverse complement strand
TATCGGGAGACCGAGTCGATGGCCGACGGCTCCGACGCCATCGCCGACTGGCCGATCCTCAACGCCATGCTGAACGTGTCATCCGGGGCAGCATGGGTGGCGGTGCACCACGGTGGCGGGGTCGGGATCGGGAACTCGATTCACTCCGGCGCCCAGGTGGTGGCCGACGGGACCGACCAGGGTGCGTTCCGGGTGGAACGGGTCCTCACCAACGACCCCGGGACCGGCGTCATGCGTCACGCCGACGCCGGTTACGACATCGCCCGCCGGGTGGCGCGGGAGCGCGGGGTGGACATCCCGATGTTGTGAGCGGGGTCCGGCGGGTGGGGCTCAGCCCTTCTTGCCGGTCGACCGGCGCATGTCGAGGATGGCTCCCACGAGAGTGCCGATCGCTGCTCCGACGATGGGGGCGATCCAGAGCGGGGCCGAGAACATGGTCCCGATCAGCAGGCCCAAGGCAGCCCCCATCACCAACGCGTAGCCGGTGTACATCATCACCTCCTGAGCTGATGCCGGGGCCCGGTGGCGCAGGGCCCCGGCATCATCCAATGCCGTCAGAGGATCCAGACCAGTCCAAACACTATGGCCCCGGCCAGAGCGAGAACGCTCAGCCCGGTGGCCATCACCGACTGGGTCGTCCACACCCCGTCCTCATGGAGGATTCGACGAGCGAAAAGCCCGAACGCAGCGGCCAGCAGCAGGCCTGCCCCGACGAACGCGCCGAGGTACCAGCCCTCGGCCAACCCGCCGAGGAACCAGGTGGTGGGCACGTAGTACATCCACAAGCCCACACCGGCTGCCACCACACCGAGGATCCCGAGCACCCACTCGGTAACTCCGGACCGCTCCGGCACTCGGGTGATCTCCGCAGTGTCACGCTCCAAAAGCGTTGTCACGAAGATCACCTCCTTTCTGGTGGCCCCCTCTTCGAGGGCACCAGCGTCATTGTCCGAAGGGGGCGCTCCTTCTGCCCAGGGTATTGCGGCCCTTCTTGTTGGGACCATCGGTTACTGCTGCGCAACGTCTGGATTTACCCTGGCGAGCCATGCCCATCAACGACCCCCATTGGCCCCGCGCCGATGTCTGGCTGGCCCAGGAGCACCCCGACCCCGACATCCTGGTCGTCGGTGTGCCCACATCGCGCGCGTCACTGTCACCTTCGCAGGCCGACCTGGCGCCGCTCGAGGTCCGGGATCGGTTCAGCCGGTTCTCCACCTTCCACGGGGAGTGGGGAATCGACTTCGGTGAGGTGAGTGTCAGAGACGAGGGAAACTGGCCGGTGTCCGAGCTCGACATGCGCCGGATGCCCGAGGTGGTGGAGGGCTTGGCCTCCTCACTGGCTCGGGGCCCGCTCACGATCTACCTGGGCGGCGACAACGCGATCACCAGGCCCCTGGCCCGTTCGCTTTCCGCCGACCGCAAGAAGGTGGGCCTCATCACCTTCGATGCACATCACGATGTCCGGACCCTCGAGCTCGGGCCAACCAACGGGACCCCGGTGCGCGGCCTCATCGAGGAGGATGGCCTGCCGGGCGAGAACGTGGCGCAGGTCGGGATTCACTCCTTCGCCAACTCGGCCGAGTACCGCGCCTATTGCGACGAGCAGGGAGTCACCGTGTTGACCGTTGCCGATGTCGCCCAGCGCGGAATCGAGTCGGTGGTCGAGGACGCTCTCACGGTGGTCGCGGTCAAGACCGACGTCGTTCATGTCGACGTCGACATCGACGTCCTCGATAGGGCCTTCGCCCCCGCCTGTCCCGGCGCTCGACCAGGTGGGCTCGCCCTACGCGACCTCGCCGAGGCGGTTCGCATCTGCGCCCGAAACCCCAAGGTGGCTGCCATCGATCTCGTGGAGGTGGACCCGGCCTCCGACCGGGACGGCCTCACCCTCGACGTCATGGCCCACCTGGCCCTCTCCGCCGTGGCCGGGTACACAGAGCGACTGTGAGCCGAACGCGTCACGCATCGCGCCACGCACTGTGCAAAGAATGAACGTCAGCCCCCGCTGATGACCTGCTCCGCCTCGAGCCCGAGGCGGTCGCCGTCCCGATGGTCGAGAAACCCGTGGGGGAGACGCACGGGACGTGGGCCGTGGGAATGGCCGCGGACCATGTAGTTGGCCTCTTCAGGGAACGGGATGTCCTGGTCCCAACCACCGAGGAGTGCCTCGAGATGGTCGACCGACTCCACCCGCGCCAGGGCATCGCGCATCTGGGGTCCCGCCGGGAACCCTTTCAGGTACCAGGAGGGATGCTTGCGGAACAGCGAGATCCCGAACCGCTCCCCGAATTGCTCGACGAGCAGCCGAGCGTGGCGAACCATGATCCGGGCTATTTCGCCCGATGTGGGCGGTGTCCGGAGCGGGCGGCCGGACATCACATCGGCGAGGTCACGGAACAGCCAGGGCCGTCCGAGGCACCCTCGTCCCACCACCACCCCGTCACAGCCGGTCGCGGACATCATCCTGACCGCGTCTGCGGCGGTCCAGATGTCACCATTGCCCAGGACCGGGATCGCGGTGATCGTCTCTTTCAGGCGGGCGATGGCCTGCCAGTCGGCGTCACCCGAGTAGAGCTGGCGGGCGGTGCGGGCGTGGAGCGCCACCGCGGCGGCACCCTCCTCCTCCGCCGCCAGCCCGGTCTCCAGATAGGTCAGATGGTCGTCATCGATGCCTTTCCGGAACTTGACCGTCACCGGGATCTCGCCGGCGTTGGAGACCGCAGCGCGCACTATGGCACGGAACAGATCGCGCTTCCAGGGGAGGGCAGCCCCGCCGCCATGTCTCGTCACCTTCCCCATGGGGCACCCAAAGTTCATGTCGATGTGATCGACCCGCTCGACATCGACCAGATAGGCGACCGCATCACCGAGAGACCCCGGGTCGGTCCCGTAGAGCTGGATCGAGCGTGGCGTCTCGTCGAACGCGAACCGGGCCATTGCCCTGGTCTTCTCGTCACCTTCGACCAGGCCCCGGGCACCGATCATCTCCGATACGTAGAGCCCGGCTCCGTATTCACGACAGAGACGGCGGAACGGGGCATTGGTTATGCCCGCCATGGGGGCGAGCACCACCGGCGGGTCGACCGGGATTGGTCCGATGCGGAGCATGGGCGGCAAAGGGTAGGTCGAATCGCCTCCCTCACCGTCGGGCCGCAGATACCGGGTGGGAGCCTCAGCTGCCTGTCTGGAACTGGGTGGACGTGATGTTCTGCAGACGGACCTGGCCCCGGGCCACGAGCTTGCCGTCTTCTTCGCGTGTGACCGCCACCTGCCACAGCTGCTGGGTGCGGCCACGGTGGATGGGGGTGGCCGCACCGATGAGGACCCCATCGGTCGTGGCCCTCAGGAAGTCTGTCTGATTGGACACGCCGACACAGCCGGCCATCCCGTTCTCCATCGCCCACAGGGCCGCGCCGGTGGAAGCGAGGGTCTCGATGAGCGTGCAATAGACGCCGCCATGAACCACCCCGTATGGCTGAAGATGGATGTCCTTCAGCACCAACCTCCCCTCACAGGCATCCCCGGAAGCGTCCGTTATCTCGATTCCGGTGTGCCCAACGTAGGTGGGCCGATCCAGGAAAGGGTTCTCCATCAGGCGCCACACCCGGAGGCGATCCGCATCCCCGGACCCTCATCGGTCAACTCCCACACCTCGACCCCGATCCCCTCGTAGTAGGCGCCGCTGAGCACGATCTCCATGACCGCGTCTCCGTTCAGGTCGGCCAGGGCCCCGATGGAGTACGCCACTACGAATGGCTCGGTGGCGGTGACGATCACCGATTCGCCGAGGATCGATGTCCGCACATCACCCTGCACCGTCTGCCGCATGAATGCGATCGAGTAATCGCCGTCCTGGGCGAACAGGCCCTCGCTCACGTCCTCGGTGACCACCAACACCTCATTGACCCCATCGCCTTCGAGATCGACCTGCATGATCTGCTTGAGGGTGGGGTCGGGCACGTCGAGCCCTCGTTCGGCGAGCAACTCGCTGGCGAACGCGGAATAGGTGCCGTCGTCCTCCAGCTGTTCGACGAGATGGGGCGTGATGACCCAGGGCGCGGAGATGGCCACGCCCAACGGGCCCGGGAAGTCACCGAGCAGCTCCTCGCTCTCGAGCACGACGCCGGGATTGTTCACCGGCTCGCAGAGGATGGTCGGGGCACCGCCAACCACGATGGCCTCTTGGCCGGTGAACGCGACCTGATAATCCTCTCCCCCGACCACCGGGAGCGCGGTCGTCGGCTCGACCTGGACCCACCCGGTGCCGTCCCACCATCCGAGAGCGCCAAACGCGGCTACGACCAGCGGTGTGTCGCTCCAGTTCCCGGCCACGGCAGCCGAGGTCGTCGTCGTGACGGGTATCGAGGTGGTGGTGACAGCGGCGGTGGTCGTCGTCGAAACGCCCGTGCTGGTGGTCGTGGCAGGCGGGACCGTGGTCGTGTCGGCTGGCTCGGTGGTGGTGGTCGAGGCCACACTGGAGGTGGTGGTGGAGACGACGGGCTCGTCGTCGTTCGCCACGAGGAACACGACGGTCCCGACCAGAACCACGAAGAGTCCGGAAAGGATCCAGGCGGTGCGGTTCATGCGGGCAACTTACCGCCCGACCCTCATTGTGAAGCGAGTCAGCTCGGCGCCCGAGGCGGCGATGAGACGGCCCAGCAGGTGGATAGGGAGCCCGACCACGGTGGAAGGGCTCCCCACGACCCCGCTTACGAACATCCCGCCCAGACCTTGTAGTGCGTAGCCGCCGGCCTTGTCCAACGGCTCACCGGTGCCCACGTACCAGGCGATCTCCTCTTCGGTCATCGGGAGCATCGTGACCCTGGTGACGTCTACCAGCGACTCGAGTCGGAGCCCGCCCTCCAACCACCCCACGGCGAGGCCGGTGAGCACTTCGTGGGAGTCCCCCTGCAGCCGGCGCAACATCGAGCGCGCCTCCTCGGGGTGACCGGGCTTGCCCATGACTCTGCCCTCGTGGACGACTGCGGTGTCGGCAGCAACCACGACGAGGCCGTCCTCTGCAATCGCCTCCGCCTTGGCTCGCGCCACCCGCTCCACATACGAAGCGGGCTGTTCTTCGGGCAGTCTCGTCTCGTCGACGTGCGGTGCCCGCATCTCGAAGTCGAGCCCGAGACGATCGAGAAGCTCCTTGCGTCGCGGGGAACCGGAGGCGAGCACCAGCCTCATGCCACCAGCCTGCCCATCCTGATGACCCGCGAGGGATGAGCGAGCACCCTCGGATCCAAGGTGGGGTCCTCGCCGAAGAGGACCGCATTCGCCTGCTCCCCAACCTCGAAAGCCGTAGCCCGGCCGGTCGCCCGGTAGCCCGACCACGAGACTGCATCGATCACTGCCGACGGCGCCATTCCCATCTCCCATAGCCGCACCGCTTCATGCGCCACCTCATGGGTCCTGAGGGCCAGGTCCGTACCCGTCAGGACATGGACACCCGCCTCGACCGCCAGTTCCAGCTTGGCGGCGACGTTGACGAGGCCCTCCGTGAGGAGACGCCCGCCGGACGACCGTTCGCCGAGCTGCTCGATCACCTTCTCGATCTGGATCACCGTCGGCACCCAGCTGCCACCGCGCTCCCCGAGGGCCCTCAGGTCGCGATCTGCGAGGAAGAGACCGTGCTCGATCGAGTCCGCACCGGCCTCGACCGCCATGGCGGGCACCTCCCGAGCCATGGTGTGCACCGCCACCCGAGCCCCGTTCGCCCGGGCCACCGCAACGGCCTGCGTCAACTCCGTCTCGGAGAAGTTGGCCACAGGGCCGATGCCCTTCCGGGGCCAGTCGCCGATCAGCTTCACCCACCCTCTGCCTTCACGTGCCGCTCGTGCGACCTCGTCTGCGACGCGGCCGGGTCCAACATCCCTGCCGAGCCCGGCCCAGTACCCATCTTCGACGGCGAGGATCACGCCCGCCGCCTCGACATCGGGCCGTTCGTCGGCCGGGACCTGCTCCATCATGCGCACGACGGTCAGGTCCAGCCAACCTTTGTCGAGGATGACCCCCACTCCGGCTCCCAAGGCCTGTTTGGCCCGGACGCCTGTCTCCTCGACATCACCCGGCCCGAAGCCCGTGGTGGCACGGGCGAGATGGGCGTGTGCGTCGATGAGGCCGGGCAGGGCCCAGGTGTCCACCGGGGTGGACTCGTCGGGCGCCCCCCAGGGATCGGCCCAACGACCGTCCTGCGTGTCACGTGTCAAGGTGTCTCCGCCCGGGATGCGCAACACCACTCGCAAGTGCATTTCGTGCGACGGTAATGGCCGGCGGTGCCGATAATGATGACATGCCCCGGGTGCGGGATCATTCGACGACCGGACCAATACGTCTCGGAGCGGTCACCGCTGTCTTCGCCGTCCTGACTGCGTGCACACCGGCCCCCGACACCGCCTCGACCGGCGAACCGCCCTCGCCGGTGACCACCGACGCCGTGACCGGCGCCGGCTCGACCACCATTCCCGAAGTCCGTCAGCTCCAGCTGGTCGGGTGTGACCCCGTCGATCCAGACGTCGAGATCGTGTGTGAGACGTATGACCTGGTGCGTCGGCACTACGTCGACGAGGTATCCGACGAGGAGCTGGCGCGTGCCGCGGCGCGAGGGTTGGAGCAACTGGATGACGCGGTCTCTCGCTCGGAGCTGGTGTGTCCGGCTCCGGCCACTCACTTCATCGAGACCTGTGAGCTGGCACTCGAGAAGGCCGACGTCAGCTCGGAGGCAGCCGAGGCGATGGTGTTCGGGATGGCCACGTACGGCCTCGACCCCCACTCGGTCTACTTCGACCCGGAGGCCCTGGAGCTGGTCGAAGAGGAGCAGGCCGGGGAGATCCAGGGCATCGGCGCCATGGTCACCGCCGAGGACCCGGCCACCGGCGATGTCTGCAACGTCATCTCGGACGAATGCCGAATGTCGATCGTCTCGACCATCGAAGGTACCCCAGCCGACCTCGCCGGGCTCGAGCCAGATGACGTGGTGCTCGCCGTGGACGGTGACGACATCCATGGCTGGACCGTGGACGAGGTCACCGCCGTGGTGCGAGGGCCGGCCGGGTCTGAGGTGATCCTGACCGTGGATCGGGGAGGAGAGATCTTCGACATCGATATCACCAGGGCGGCGTTCATCGTGCCCGCGGTGGAGAGCGAGGTGGTGGGCAGTACCGGCTATCTCGCCCTCAACATGTTCACCGACAATGCCGACGAGCTGTTCCAGGAGGCCCTCATCGACCTGCTTGCCCGAGATGTCGAGACGCTGGTCGTGGACATGCGAAACAACCCCGGGGGCCTCCTCGACACCGCTATCGAGGTGGCATCGGCCTTCCTCCCCGACGGTGAGGTGGTCGTGACCGAGGGACCCGACTCCTCCACGTCTTACCCCGTGTCCGGTGAGACCCTCGTGCCCGCCGAGATGCGAGTCGTCATGGTTGTGAACGGGGCCAGTGCCTCGGCCTCCGAAGTCGTGTCCGCCGTGCTGCAAGAGAGGGGACGGGCAACGATCGTGGGCGAGAACACCTTCGGGAAGAACACCGTCCAGCAGCGGTTCGCCCTCTCCAACGGGGGTGCCCTGAAGCTGACCATCGCCCGCTGGCTCACTCCGGAGGGCCATGATTTCGGGTCCATAGGCGTCACCCCCGACGTCCGCAACGAGATCGAGACCCAGCTCCCCGTCGAGAGCGTGGTCCAGGAGGCCCTGGCCGCCTCGGTGACCCTGGGCGGCTAAACCGCCACGATCGAATCAGCTCAGCGGATACGCGATGCCGGTGTTGGCATGGCAGTCGTACCCGTGTGGGTTCTTGCCGAGATACTGCTGGTGGTAGTCCTCGGCGTAATAGAAATCGCCCAGTGGTGCGATCTCGGTGGTGATGTCGCCGAATCCAAGCGGGGTCAGCTCGGCCTGATACTTGTCCCGGGAGCGTTTTGCCGTCTCCAGCTGCTCATCGGTGGTCGTGTATATCGCCGATCGGTACTGCGTGCCGATGTCATTGCCCTGCTGCATCCCCTGGGTGGGGTCGTGGGTCTCCCAGAACACCTTGAGCAGCTCCTCATAGGAGACCTGATCGGGCGTGTAGACCACCAGCACCACCTCGGAGTGCCCGGTGCGACCGGTGCACACCTCTTCGTAGCTCGGGTTGGGGGTGTAGCCCCCGGCGTACCCGACCGCCGTGGTGTAGACCCCATCCATCTTCCAGAACCGCCGTTCCGCGCCCCAGAAGCAACCCATGCCGAAAACCGCAGTCTCGGTGTCTTCGGGGAAGGGGCCGACCAGCGGTCTTCCATTCACGAAGTGGGCGGCCGGGACCTGAACCGCCTCCGCCCGGCCGGGGAGGGCGGCTGTCGCCTCCGGCATCTCACTCTTGTTACGTCCGAACATCGGTCACCTCCGAGGAGTACTGGCTCCCCACCCCCTCGCCGAGGGAGGTCATCCCAGGACTGCTTCCATCTCGATCTCGACCTTCCATCGCGGGTCGAGCAATCCACCCACGACAACCATCGTGGAGGCCGGCCTGATTCCCGAGAAGACCTCGTGATGCGCCTCGCCCACCGCCGCTGCATCCGAGGCGTCGACGAGATAAGTCCTGGTTCGAATCACATCGTCGGCTCTTCCGCCCGCCTCTCCGAGTGCCTGGAGCGCGATTTGGAGACATCGTGCCGCCTGGGACTTGGGGTCTGGATCGACCGAGCCGTCGGGCCAGATAGGGGCGGTTCCGGAGACCACCACCCGATCCCCCAGACGGACTGCCCGACTGAACCCGATCGCCGTCTCGAATGGGCTCCCCGACTGGACATTCACCCGTTCCATATGTCCCGGAAGCTAGCCGGGCGAACGATCCGCACTTCTCGTGCCCACCCTGTTTCATTACCCTCCACGGGTTCCAATGCGTGCGCTGCGCCCCCTTATCGCCATTCCCCTGGTTCTGTTCGCGCTGACGGCAGCCGTCGGGCACCCCGTCCGGGCCGGGGCGCAGACCGTGGAGCAGAGCGAGGAGGAGGCCAGGGCGGCGGAGCGGCGAGCCGAGGCCGCCGCCGGGCTCGTCGACGGCGCAGTGGCGCGGAGAGCGGACATCGAGGCCCAACTCGCGACGAGCATCTCACGAATCAGCGACCTCTCGGCCGAGCTGTCCTCGGTGTCCTCGAGCCTCGACACGCTGGCGTCGCAGATCGCCCACGGTGACGCCGAGCTCTCCGGAATCGAGGCCGACATCGAGGTCCATGCCGTCGATGCCTACATGACGGCCCTGGCCGGCCCCGGCATGAGCTTCGTCAACAGTGACAACGTCGAACAGGCCCTGGTCACCGGACAGGTCGTGGGTGACGTCGTGACCTCCGGCGCGGCTCGAGTCAACGAGCTGGTAGCCCGGCGCGAGGCCCTGGAGCATCTCCGCGCGGACTTCGAGGTGCAGGAGGAGCGGGTTGCGGCCCTCAAGGCCGAAGTCGACGCCGAGGTCGAGCACCTTGCCGCGCTCTACGACGAGGCCGATGCGGCGGTGGGGCAGGCGGTCCGCGAGGCCAATGCCGCCGACGCGGCCCACCGGGAGGCGCTCAGCGCAGTCGACGCCGCCCAGGCCAGGGAGGCGGAGCGACGGCGTCAGGAGGAGCGAGGCACCACCACCACCACCAGCCCGCCACCGCCCGCAGACGATGACCGGGAAACCACCACCACGACTGCCACGACGACCCCGCCGGCGCCGACCACGACCGTCGATAACGGCGGCGGAGGTGACACGTGGGACTTCCCACCTGCGGTCGAGCGTTGGCGTTCCCTGGCCGCCGCCTATTTCCCCGCCGGTCGGGTGGATGAGGCCCTGGCCATCATCGACTGCGAGAGCCTCGGCGATCCGGACGCCTACAACCCCTATTCCGGCGCCTCCGGTCTGTTCCAGTTCCTCCCTGCGACCTGGGCCTCGACCTCTCCCCAGGCCGGGTTCTCCGGTGCCAGCCCATTCGATCCTGAGGCCAACGTCGGCACCGCGGCATGGCTGGCCAACCGTTATGCGGAGCTGGGACAGGGCTACTGGAGCCCCTGGTCATGTCGGAGGGTCCTGGGATGAGCTCGACTGGTCGGCGGGGCACCGACGAACGGTGGTTCTACTGTCTCGATCACAAGACCGTCGAGCCCTACGAGGGATGCCGGGCCGAGGTCCGCATTGGCCCGTTCCCGACCCGCGAGCAAGCGGCGGATGCCCTGGACACCGTGGCCCGACGCAACGAGGCGTGGGACACCGATCCGGACTGGGCGGACGAATGAGTCGGGCCGATTATCCCTGGAATCGGCAATAGGCGGTCCATGCCATACAATCCCGCAGCCCGATGGAGACAGCAAAGCTAGATCCGCGACAGCAGATCCTCTTCATCTCGCTAGCGGTGCTGGCCACTCTGCCCGGGATCTATCTGCGGATTACGGGCCTCCATCCGGATCCGATCATCGGGGCTGTGACCTTCGGCCTGGCCATCGTCGGGTCTGCTTTCGTCCTCTCCTGGGCGGCGGAAGTGATCCAGCTCGACATCGCTGCCGGTCTCGCCCTCGCCCTCCTCGCCCTGATCGCCATCCTTCCCGAGTACGCGGTGGACTTCGTGCTCACTGCCCGGGCCGGACAGGAGTTCGCCGAGACCGGGCAGTCCTCTCAATTCGGTCCGCTCGCCCTGGCCAACATGACCGGAGGGAATCAGCTCCTCATCGGCCTCGGCTGGCCGATGGTGATCCTCATCGGCACATGGCGGGTGCGTAAGGCAGGGGTGAGTGCCGAAGTGGCCGAAGGCACAACGCCTGAGGAGATACACCTCTCCCGCCCACAGTCGGTCGACATCGCCTATCTCACCATCGCCACCCTCTACGGGTTGACCCTCTTTCTCAAGGAGACCCTTTCCCCCTTCGACGCAGTCGTGCTCGTCGGGATCTATGCCCTGTATCTGAGACGTCTCTCGGGCGCTCCGCCCGGAGCCCCCCATCTCGTCGGGCCCTCCGCCTACATCGGCTCACTGCCCAAGAGGACGCGGCGCATCGTCAACTACGCGATGTTCGTCTTCGCGGCCGGGGTGATCTTGCTCTGCGCCGAGGCCTTTGCCGAGGCGATCATCGAGCTCGGTGAGGCGATCGGGGTCAGCGAGTTCCTTCTCATCAAATGGATAGCTCCCACCGCATCCGAGGCGCCTGAGCTCTTGGTGGCCACCTTGTTCGCCTGGAGACTGGCCGCCCGAACCGGGTTGGGCGCCCTGGTCTCGTCCAAGGTCAACCAGTGGACCCTGCTGGTCGGGACGTTGCCCATCGTCTTCTCCATCTTCGCCGGGATGATCCACGGGCTGCCCCTCGACGCACAGCAGAGGGTCGAGCTGTTCGTGACCGCGGCGCAGTCCGTCTTCGCGGTCGCGATCGTGGCCAGCCGCTCGGTGAGCCGCAGGGAAGCCTGGGTCATGCTCGGCCTGTTCGTCGCCCAGCTGGCCGAGTCCGGGCTGGCCGAGCTGGGGCACCTCTCGGAGCAGCAATCACATCAAGCCAGGATCGGGGTGGGGATCGTCTTCCTGCTCGCCGCTGCCTGGGTGCTGCGACGTGACTTCCGTGCCTGCGTGACCAACGTTCAGGACGGTCTGCGCACCCCCTGGTCGGAACTGAGTGCCGAAGAGCACGTCTGAGGGCAGACCCCTTCAAATTCGTCGGCCTGGAGACGTATGTTCAGGTCTACCGCACCCGAGGATCGCATGGCCAAACGACACTTCACTCCGGCACTCTTCGTCTTCCTCCGTGAGCTGGAGGCCAACAACGAGAAGGCCTGGTGGGACGTCAACAAGGAGCGCTACCTGGCCCAGGTGCGCGACCCCGCGCTGGACTTCATCATCGATTTCGGGGCCCGGCTCGAGAAGATCTCACCCCATTTCGTCGCCGAGGCGAAGACGACGGGCGGGTCGTTGATGCGCCCCTATCGCGACATCCGGTTCTCGATGGACAAGACGCCTTATAAGACTAACGTCGGCATCCAGTTCAGACATGAGGCCGGCAAGGACATCCACGCCCCCGGCTATTACGTTCATCTGGAGCCGGGGTCCTGTTTCGCCGGAGTAGGTCTGTGGCACCCCGAGTCGGTTGTGGCCCGGGCCCTTCGTCAAGCCATCCACGACGATGTCGACGGCTGGGCATCTGCCACCAAGAGCGCCGGCTTCCGGGACACCTGGTCCCTGGACCAGGACGACGACGAGATGCTCAAGCGCGTCCCGTACGGCTTCGATCCGACCCACCCTCATGCCGACGACCTGCGTATGAAGTCGTTCATCGCGGGGGCCACGCTCAATCAGAAGCAGGTGACCGGCTCCGGCTTCGACGAGATGCTCGCCGGGATGTATGGCAAGGCGAGTGGATTCACCCGCTTCCTCTGCAACGCACTCGATCTCCCGTTCTAATATCGGAGATCCGGGTGAAGCAGCAGACCGTGAGCGCGTACGGGGGGACCAACCGATGACGACATATGCGGGTGTGGCCACCGTCGAGAACGACCATGTGCCGATCAGGGTGGATGTCGACGACGAGAAGATCACCCTGGTATCCGGTGAGGTGTCGATCCGAGAATGGCTCGCCGGCGATTATCAGGTGATCGATCTCGGATCGGGTGAGTTCGTCATAGAGTCCGAGAAAGACTCGATCCCGTTCCTCCCGGACGACCCCGACCGATTCGCCGAGCGTCTCCAGGGCGACACGACACCAGAGCGGCGACCCGGTGATGGCTGGGAGGTCCGGATCGGGCCACCACCCCGGCCGCTCACGCTGGTCGGGTTCTGGGTCCTGGCCGCCATCACCGCAGCCCTCGGGGTCTGGGGCGCCCTCTCCCTGTTCTGACTACGCGCCGTGGGTAGCCCATTCACCGGGCACAGCTAGCTGGGAAGCTCCATCCAGCCGCCGACTCGATCGAGGATGTATTCGCTGACCTCGTGTGACCGATCGAGCACATCACAGAGCTGATCCCGGCCCATGAGGACATCGACCAGGCTCACCGACGCCCTCCCGGTCAGGGTGAGGCGTCGCTCCGGGGCGTCGGTCACGGCCCCGTACGAGTCGATCGCCGACACCTCCACTGGCAGGGTCACACCGGCCAGCCCGGCCAGATCGGTGGCGAGGACCAGCAAGTCAGGAGGGCTGTGCAACGGCGGCACCGCCCAGTTGAAGAACAGATCGAGGTGGTAGACGTTCTCCGGCTCCTCGAAATCCGAGTCCATCTCGTCGAGCGCCTCGCGTAGCGAGAGGATCACCTTCGGGTCCACGTCGAGGGCGACGTGAAGGTCGATCGGCCCTCCGCATCCCGCCTCCGGATGGAGGTCGACTTCCCAGGACTGTCGCAACGAGTAGGTCTCGACGAAATGCCGCTCGTCGTGGACATGGAAACCGTGCTCGGTGGCGTGTTCCTTGAAATCGGTGACGAACCCGGCGATGTCAACTGACATTGGCATTGAGGTTATTGGAGAGTCGGATCAATTGACAGGCGGTCAGCGCCGGCTACCCCGCCAACCGGCGATCAGACCGGCGATGAAGGCGAGGAAGGCGGCACGCGGGATCCCGGTTGGCGGCTGGGCCACCACCACCTGAGGGTCGGTGGACAGCGGTTGGGCGACCGGCGCCTCTGCTCGCGCGGCGAGCCGGTCGGCATAGGCCTTGGTGACCTCGGCCCCGTAGAGGAACACCATGGACAGGAAGTAGGCGAGAAACAGGATCACGACGAAAGAGGTGGTGAATCCCAGGGCCGTGGTGGGCCCGGCGATCGAGAAGTAGATGCCGATGCCATAGGCCGCCACGAGGAAGACCGCGGCGGTGAACACCCCTCCGACCCACACGGCCCGCCAGGGCAGCTTCCGCGCCGTCATTGTCTGGAAGATGAGAGCGAACACGACCGGGAGGAGGACCACCGACACCAGTGGGGTGATGAGGCTGACAACGTCGTTCACCGTGTCGAGGGAATCGGGGAGGAGCCCGGCTGCGAATCGCCAGACGGCGTTGATCGACCAGGTGGCGATGAGGAGAAATCCGAGCCCGAGGACCCACAGGAAGCCGATGCCACGTGTCCGTGCCATGGCCATCACGCCGGCGACCTCCTCGTGC
>JBMDXS010000079.1:0-2071 GCA_048595045.1 Acidimicrobiia bacterium | reverse complement strand
AGGCCACCCAAAACCTGTCCCACCCCATTCCTATGTTGGAACCATGGACCTGGGGAGCGAATTTCTGATCCGGGTCGACCGCTGGGACTGGCTCTCTCGATGGGAGCGGTCGGAGCTGGGCAAGGACCTGCGTCGACTCGGGCTCTCCTACGGCGAGATCATGGAGCTGATCCCGGTGAAGAAATCGACGCTGGCCACGTGGTGTCGTGAGGTCGAGCTGACCGAGGAGCAGTTCGAGGCGATGAAGCTGCGCCGATCGCCGATTCCCGGCGTTCCGAGGAACACACAACGGAAGCGGCATCGAGAGATCGAAGACATCCGCCGCACCGCGAGAGCCCAGGTCCCCGAGTTATTGAAGGACTCACTTTGGGTTGCGGGCACCGTGCTTTATTGGGCAGAAGGTGCGAAGACGCCCGGCAGTTTGAGCATGGCTAACACGGACCCACGGGTCTTGAGACTCTTCATCAAGTGGGTGCGCGCCTATCTGAGAGTCGATGCACAGTTCTCGTTGCACCTCCATCTTCACGAAGGAAACAACGAGCCGGCGGCACGAGGACATTGGATGAACGAGACCGGCTTGTTCGATGCCAACTTTCACCGGACATTCATCAAGCCGGCCGGAACGGGGCATCGGAAGAACCATCTGGAGCACGGGATCTGCACTGTCAAGCTTCGTCGACCATCAGATCCCTGGAACACGGTGATGGAATGGATCGACGCGTTGTCAACCAGTTTGGAATAGATATGCGCCCGTTACACTCAGGTCGGGCCGCTAGCTCAATTGGCTAGAGCAGGACCCTCTTAAGGTCAAGGTTGTGGGTTCGAGTCCCACGCGGCCTACCACTTCAACTCCATCCCCTAGTGACCACAATGTCTGTCCACACGCGGGTGTGGCGAAACTTGGCAGACGCGCAGGGTTTAGGTCCCTGTGACCGAAAGGTCGTGGAGGTTCAAATCCTCTCACCCGCACCGGATCAGTTGACGACGTACCCCACCACGATCATGGCGACCACCGCGATCGCCAGCACCACGACCAGCAGCTTGTGCTGGCGCCAGTCCTCCCACCAGAGCTTCTCCGGATGCTTCTCACGCAGACGCTCTTCGTAAGACTCGCGGTCGTCTTGGTTCACGGCTCCCCCTTCTCCGGTAGAGCGGGCACCCCGGTGATGATCCGCGCCCCTCGGCGGAACGTCAAGTAACTCCAGGCCCACGAGATCAGCACCAGGACCCGGTTGCGGAATCCGATCAGATAGAAGATGTGGATCGCCAGCCAGGCCAGCCAGGCAACGAAGCCCCCGAATCGGATCCGACCGAAGTCGGCCACGGCCCGCGCCCGGCCGATCGTGGCAAGGGAGCCTTTGTCCCGATACTCGAAATACGCTCGCGCTCTTCCGGTGAGGTCGGCCTGGATCATCCTCGCTGCATGACGGCCCATTTGCATCGCCGCCGGCGCCACCCCAGGCACGCCGGGCACAGTGGCCAGATCGCCGGTGACGAAGACCTCAGGATGTCCGGGCAACGACAGGTCACCTTCGACCGGAACCCGGCCGGTCCGGTCGGTCTCCACTCCGAGCATCGCACCCAGCGGCGAGGCCTGCACGCCTGCCGCCCAGAGAACGAGGCCGGCCTCGATCCTGCTGCCATCGGTCAGGGTGACTCCTTCCCGATCGATCTCCGCCACCATCGCCCCCGTGATCACCTCCACGCCCAACGTCTCGAGCTGCCGGCGTGCACTCTGCGAAAGATCGAGGGGGTACACGGGGAGCACCTGGGTTGCGCCCTCGACGAGCAGGACACGAGCCCGGGTGGGATCGATCACATCAAAGTCCTCCCCTAGTGAGTGCACGGCGATCTCCACCAGCGCGCCGGCGAGCTCGACCCCGGTGGGGCCGGCCCCGACGTCGACGAACGTGAGCAATCTCTCGGCGTCGTCGGGGTTGCGCTCCGCCTGCTCGAAGGCGGCCAGGATCCTCTGTCGCATGACCAGTGCATCCTCGAGGGTCTTCAATCCCGGGGCAAGCGACTCCCAGGAGTCATGTCCGAAGTAGGAATGGGTGGCCCCGGTCGCCAG
>JBMDXS010000078.1:0-1920 GCA_048595045.1 Acidimicrobiia bacterium | reverse complement strand
CGCTTCTCGCGTCCGCGCACCACCTGACCCCACCCGATGAACAGTGCGGCATCAGCCATTCGTCTCTCCCCTCGTTCTTGATTCGACCCGCGTGGGTCTCCCCGACCCTACTCTGCGTCGGGGCATGCGGCAAGTCCAATGGGCATCCCGAGAGAGGAACGTCGTGATCAGTTTGACCCGCCGCGCAAACGCCATATAGGGTGGGCCGGGTCAGAGGATCAGCAGGGCTTCCGTCTGCCCCTCTATACCGAATGGAGAATGCCATGCCCACGTACATCGTGCTGGTCGACTTCACCGAACAGGGAATCGAGCACGTCAAGGGCACCGTCGCTCGCGTCGACGCGCTCCGAGACCAGTTGCGTTCGATCGGGGTCGAGTTCAAGGACGCCTGGTGGACGCTCGGTGAACACGACGTGGTCAACTTCTTCGACGCCCCGGACGACGAAACGATGACCGCCGCATCGCTGCACATCGCGGAACAGGGGAATGTCCGGACGACGACGATGCGCGCCTTCACCGAGGACGAGATGAAGGGCGTGCTCAGCAAGGTCGATTGACCCGACTTCGTTTCGGAGGAGGCGCCGCGCGACGCGGTCCCGCCGATGGATGAACCGGAACGGTCGGTGAGGTCAGGGGCGTGGATGACAAGGGTCGGCTGATCCTGGAGAGAGGACCTGCATGAACCTCTTCCTGCTGGCCGCGATCGTCGTCGGGGTGGCTGCGCTCGGCGTCCTCCTGATGTTCGCGGTTCGCCGCAGGGCGCGGGTGGACCACTTCTACGAGGAGATCGAGCGTGGCGCCGGCATCTTCTCCTTCCTCGGAACGGCGTTCGCCGTGCTGCTCGCGTTCGTCGTCCTCGAGGCCTTCCAGAACTTCAACGACGCGCGGTCGAGCGCCGAAGTCGAAGCGACGAACGTGGTGGAGCTTTCGCGCTACGCCGACTACTTCCCGGCTGACGATCGCGACAGGCTCGTGGGCAGCCTGATCTGCTACGGCCGCGCGGTGGCAAACGTCGAATGGAAGCTGATGGAAACCGGGCAGCGCAGCCAAGTCGTTCAGGACTGGGTCGAGAGATTCGAGAGGGCGATCCGGCAGCTCCAACCGAGCGGTACCGCGCAGTCGACCGTCTTCCTTCGCCTGCTCGAGGAGGATGCCACGCGGGCGGAGGCGCGCCGCGAACGGCTGACCGAGGCGGCTCGCCCGTTGCCCGGGCCGGTCTGGTTCATCCTCATCCTGGGAGCGGTGCTGACGATCGGGATCGCCCTGCTGTTCGCGGACCGCAGGGAGGGCTTCCTCGTCCAGGCGAGCCTGATGGCGGCCATCTGCGCCCTGGTGACCTCCGGCCTGCTGCTGGTCTGGTTCCTCGACCATCCGTATGGCTTCAACCCCGGCAACATCAGGCCCGATGAGATGAACCGTCTGATGCCGATCGTCGAGCACGAGCACAAGGACGTGGCGCCCCCTTGCAGCTCAGCCGGCAAAGCGACACGCCCCGTGTGACACGAACACCGCCAGCTGAGATCGGTCCTTCCAGATTGGCCACGAATGCACTAGGTTTGTGAGGCTCGGCACGGATACCCGAGGGAGGGCAATTTCATGGATGGGTCTCAGCGGTTCTCGCGGCGTACATTTGTCGCCTGGGTCGGGGGCGCAAGCGCCGGCTACTACCTGTTCCGGCGGCTTCCCGGCACGAGCGCACCCGTCGCGCTCGCCCAGATCCCGGGCGGCACCCTCAACCCGGAGGCAGTTCCGAAGTACCAGACGCCGATGCTGATCCCGCCGGTGATGCCCAGGGCCGGCACGAAGCCGGGTGGCGTCGAGTACTACGAGATCTCGATGCGCCAGATCACCCAGCAGATCCTCCCGGCGGGCTTTGACCCAACGACCGTCTGGGGCTACGGCGGATTAGAGGCGCAGAGC
>JBMDXS010000077.1:0-12800 GCA_048595045.1 Acidimicrobiia bacterium | reverse complement strand
TGGTTGGCGTAGCCCTGGGTGTTGGAGAGCCGTATATACCAGTTCCCGTCGGAGGGCCGGAAGATGGCAGGGCTGTCGGAGCCGTCGCCGTCCCAGTCGCCGGCCACGAGAAAGTCCCCAGGATCACCGTAGATGAAGTCCCGGTCGGCGATCCCGGTGGTGAGGCTGAACCGGAAATACACCCGGCCGGTGGATTCCCGATGCAACCCGACTTCGTCGATCCCGTTGCCATCGAAGTCACCGACGAAAGGCTTGTCTCCCGGGTCGCCGAAACCGAACGAGTGGTCGGCAGCCCCGAGACCGGCGTCGCCGGACCCGAGGCGGTTGATCACGTAGAAGCGCTGCTCGGCGGGCCGGTAGATGGACAGGGTGTCACATCCGTCCCCGTCGAAATCGCCCGGGATCGGGATGTCGCTCGGGTTGCCGAAGAAGAACTTGATGTCGGCCACCCCCTGGCTGTTGGAGTTGCGCAGATAGGCGTACCCATCGGAACGGCGGTAGAGACCAGGGGTGTCCACCCCATCGCAGTCCCAGTCCCCCATGAAGGGTGTGTCGGCCGGGTTCCCGTAGTAGAAGCTCGACTCGAAGGGGGCCCAGGCCACCTGATGTGCCAGCCGCCATATCCCTCCCGGGTCGACGTAGCCGATCTGGTCGCACGGCGCGTTGCAGACGGGACCGGCATCGAAGGTGTTCGGGCCCGGAGTTGTGAACCAGTCCCCCAGAGCGGCCACCGCCCGGTCGGGTGCGCCACCGAGCCACACCGACACCCGACCCCCGGCGACGACATAGAGGTCCGCCCGGCCATCGCCGTCGTAGTCACCGGGCAGGACCGCGGCCTCGGAAGGCACCGACATCGCAGTGTTGATGCGCTGCGGCGCTCCCCCGTAGCCGCCGGAGAAGGGGATGACATCGATTCGGGCATTGTTGCCCGACCCGACCAGCCAGATGTCGGTGGACCCGTCCACGTTGCGATCGGCCAGCACGATCTTCGAGCTACCAACGGCGACCGCCAGTTGTGAGGTGTGGGTGAGCTGTTGGTAATCGGACGCCGACGAGTAGACCTCGACCCGGCCACTGCTGCGACGGAACACATAGAGATCGGGAATCCAGTCTGCGTTGTCGAACAGGGCCAGGCCCAACTCGGCGTCCGAGGACCATGCCGCCCCGGTCGTCACGGTCTTTCCCAGACCTGCGAACCGGGAGCGGTCGTAGAAGACGTCTGCGGTGATGGTGGAGCCTCCGGTGGAGAATCGCCAGAGGTCGGCCCGGCCGTCGCCGTCGGCATCGGCCAGCATCGGGATCCCGCCCTCTGCTGCTCCGCTCATCCAACGCAAGCCGAGGACGCCGAAGCGGGCCCCGGCACCGGCCACCCGGACCTGCCAGCGGCCACCGACCGGGACCAACCCGTACAGGTCGTCACCGCCGTCCCTCCGCTTGCTCGACATCGCGTACAGAGCGGCGGCCGGAATCGCCGAGCCGGCATCGAGGGCCCTCATGGTGAACGAGGCCGCAGCGGTGAGGGGTGCATACGGGGCCACCCTGGCCATCCTCCCTGCCACCGCGGCCGGTCCCCGCCAGGAGTAGTGCATGCTGTCCTTGCTGAAACGCCAGGAGCCGCCCCAGCAGAAGCCGGCCGCAGACCACGCCTCGCGGTAGGCGGGCGGCATGTCGGTGATGAGCGGCCCGGTGGTCACCGGGTTCTGCGGCGGGTTCACGTCGACCGCGTTGGCGACGGCGTGCTGCGACATCTGGTTGCTTCCCCCGATGTTCCGCCATGTCCAACCGGCCCCGGTGCGGACCGAGTAGTGCGAGGCACTCGAGGCGTTGATGTTCTGGGCGGCGCTGCGGAAGGCGGCGAGGGCCCGATTGTGGACCCGGTAGAGATGGCCCGAAGGCTCGACCCAGTTGACGATCGACGCCGACACCTGGCCGAACGAGCGCCCGAAGTAGTCGGCGAATGGCCCGTAGACACGGTCCCCGAGGCTGTTGGTCGGGCTCAGGGGCCCGCGCATGCCGTAGACCCCGCATGTGCCCGACTCGGTGAAGTTGGGGGTGGCATCACCCGCCGTCGAAGAAGCGCCCATCACCCGTGCCGGGGCGATGGCAAGGATCAGGGCCAGCGTCAAGCCGAACGCGACGAGGCTCCGCTTCATCGGCTCAACCTCCGGGTTGGGGGCTTCCGGGCCCGGTCGAGGCTAACCCCGGACCGGATTCATGCGACATCTACCAGGGCTCGATCGGCCTGGTTGAGCTCGTCCACCCGGTTGGGACCGCATACGACGATGTCCTCGATCCGGACCCCGAGCTCGCCGGCGATGTAGATCCCCGGTTCGATCGAGAACGCCATGCCTTCCTCGAGCACGGTCTCGTTCCCCTCGACGATGTACGGGTGCTCGTGTACCTCGAGCCCTATGCCGTGCCCGGTGCGGTGGATGAACTCCTTGCCGTGTCCACCGTCGATGATCACTTGCCGTGCCGCACGGTCGATCTCCTGACACGGGACCCCGGGAGCGACTCTGGCCCGTGCCGCCTCGCTGGCCGCGTGCACGAGGGCATGGACCTCGCTCTGCCGTCCCGTCGGGATGCCCACGACAAAGGTGCGGGTCACATCCGAGAAGTACCCCCCGACCCGGCCGCCGAAGTCACATACCACGACGTCCCCCGGCTGGATCACCCGGTCACCAGGCTCGTGGTGGGGAGATGCGCCGTTGGGCCCGGAGGCGATGATCGGGTCCCAGGCCAGATCGTGGCCCTCGGCCACGGTGAGCTCGACGAAAGCTCGTGCCACCTCGCGCTCGGTCTTCCCCCCGAACCGGATCTCTTCCCGGACCCGGGCCAGGACCCGGTCCACCCCGGCAGCGGCCTGGCGCAGCCGATCGATCTCTGCGGGGTCCTTGCGGATGCGAAGGGGCATGGTCACCGCAGAGGCCACCGACCATGCAGCCCCGGGTATCTCCGCCTGCAGCCTGAGCAGGAAGGTCGACCAGGCATGGTCGCCGATGGCGGCCCGGCGGATCGCCCCGGCAGCCCGGGCCACCAGCCGGACCGGGTCGTCGGTCTCGGCCCAGGGGATCAGCCGGAAAGGGCCGGGCTCGACCCGCGCAGCCTCGAGCTCGGGAACGAAGAGGGAGCACTCCCCGGCTGCGGGCACGACCAGCATGGTGAGTCTCTCCAGTGGCACGGCCTCGTACCCGGTGAAATAGGGCAGGTCCGCTCCGGCCGAGAGGAGCACGACGTCCAAGTCCCGTTCGGCCATCTCTTCCTGGAGCCGCACGATGCGGGCCTCGTAGTCGAACTCGGTCACGATCGCCCGGTGCCGGCTAGCGGGCCATCGGCACGAGGCCGGCCAGACCGGTACCGACGTCGAGAGTCACGTCCGCGGGGCCGTTGCCGTTGGCGTTCTTGACGTAGAAGAGACCATTGGATGGCCGATAGACAGCCACGGTCTCGGTGCCGTTCGAGTCCCAGTCGCCGGCGATCATGTTGTCGCCCGGATCTCCGAAGATGAACTGGACGTCTGCGGCCCCGCCCTCGTGGGAGTTCTTGAGGAAGACATTCCCGGTGGAGGGGCGGTGCAGTCCCACGGTGGAGATCCCGTCGCCATCGAAGTCGCCGGCGAAGGGCACGTCTGAGGGGTTGCCGAACCGATAGGAGAAGTCCGCCGCGCCGAGGCCACCACCGTTCTGACCGAGCTCGTTGATCACGTAGATCCGCTCTTCGGAGGGGCGATAGATGGCGAGCGAGTCCGTGCCATCGCCGTCGAAGTCACCGGCGAGGGGGAAGTCGCCGGGATTGCCGAAGTAGAAGGTGATGTCGGCCACGCCCTCCGTGTTCGAGTTGCGGAGATAGACGAACCCGTCCGATCTCCGATAGAGACCCAGTGTGGCCACCCCGTCTCCGTCCCAGTCGCCGGAGAAAGCGACATCCGCCGGGTTGCCGTAGTAGAAGGCATTCGTCTGATGCTGGTGGTTGATCTGGTCCCACAGATAGAACCTCGACCCACGGTCGTAGAAGGCCACGGTGTCACAGATGCCGCCCGGGCACGGGGAGGGGCCGCCGACGGGAAGAGTCCCACCGGGCGCGTAGACCGGGCCCACGCCGGCGGGCTCGAACCAGACATGGAACGGGAGGCCGATCGACAGCTGGCTCTCCAGCCAGGCGCTGTCCCACATCGTCAGCCGGACACAGCCGTGAGAGGCGGGGAAGGCGGGAACACTGGGAGACCCATGCAGGGCGTAGCCACCCGTGAAGTACCAGGGGTTCCACAGGACACCGAGAAATGAGATGCGCTCCCCCCGAATATGGCGCTGGATCCTGAAGTCACCTGTTGGCGTGTGGGCCTGGCTGAAGCTTCCGAACTGGTTGGTGTAGGGCTCACCGTTACCCGAGCTGACCGGGAACACCTGCGAGAGCACGCCCCCCTTGAAGAGATAAGCCACCTGGCGGGTCAGGTTGACCTCGACCCGGTCAGGCTCGTTGAACCGGAAGGGGGTCCAGGGCTTGACGTAGTTGTTGAGCAGCCCCCACAGCGAGTCGTCCCAGGCGAAGCTCCGCACCGCCCCAACCTCCTTGCGGAAGGCCATGACCGCCTGCTGTGTCATCGGCCCGAAGCTCCCGTCGACGGGGCCTCGGTAGAACCCGGCGTCGGCCAGGGCCTGCTGCACCTGGGCGGTGGCGGTGCTCTGAGGGGCGTACTCGGAAGGATCGGCGACGGCAGGTGCGACGAACACCGACAGCAGCAGCAGGGTCGAGACGACACTCACGGCAACCCCTCGGCGCACCATGCGGCGGAAGGCTAACCACGGGCACTGGCTACCTGAGGGAGGCAGCGCCATATCTGACGCTACGACGACACGGCAGGACCGATGGTGACCGGGACCGCCTCCCGGCTCTCCCGGGCGTGGTAGCTGGAGCGAACCAAGGGGCCCGATTCCACATGAGGAATACCGAGACTCTCCCCGTAGGCCTTGTACTCGGCGAATTCGTCGGGATGCACATAGCGATGGATCGGCCGATGCCGCGCAGTGGGCCGCAGGTACTGGCCGATGGTGACGATGTCGATGCCGACCGCACGCATGTCGGCCAGCGCACCGAGCACCTCCTCCCTCGTCTCCCCCATGCCGACGATGAGGCCGGACTTGGTCAGCCCGCCCCGGGCCATCTGCTTCGCCCGCCACAAGAGGGCGAGCGAACGGCCGTAATTGGCCGACGTCCTGATGTCACGTTGCAGCCGAAGAACGGTCTCGGTGTTGTGGTTGAGCACCTCGGGCCGGGCGTCCATGACCGTCTGCAACGCCTCCCGGTCGCCTTTGAAGTCGGGGATGAGCACTTCGATCTCGGTCCCGGGTGATCGTCTCCTGCTCTCGGTGATGGTGTGGGCGAAGATCCCGGCCCCACCGTCGTCGAGGTCGTCGCGGTTGACCGAGGTGATCACCGCGTGCTTCAGGTTCATCTCGTGAATGGCCTCGGCGGCACGGAATGGCTCGAAGACGTCGAACTCCGTCGGCTTACCGGTGGTGACATTGCAGAAGGAGCACGCCCTCGTGCATTTGTCCCCCAAGATCATCAGCGTGGCGGTGCCCATCCCCCAGCACTCATAGATGTTGGGGCAGTTCGCCTCCTCACACACCGTGTTGAGCTGAAGGCCGCGCATCATCTTCTTCAACTCGAGGTAGTCGCCATCGAGACGGGCGGTCACCCTCATCCATTCCGGCCGGGGCGGCTCACCCGGGAGACGCCCGTTGATCATGATCGGCTCTGCGCTGCGTCCCTCCCGGCTGAAGGTGCCTGCTTCGAGCAGTCTGTCGACCTCGAAGTCGGATCGGGTCCCCTGCCCCCGTGCGAACGCACCGATCTGGGTCTCGGCCTCGGTGTAACCGAACACTTGCTCGAAACGCGGGACCAACGTCTCGGTGGCTTCCTCGAGGCTCACCTTGCGACCGACCAGATCGGACAGTGTCGTCACCGGCCGGTCGGTGATCCCACACGGGTTGATCATCCCGAAGTAGGAGAGATCCGGGTGGAGGTTGAGAGCGAACCCGTGCATCGTCACTCTTCGCGCCACGCGGACCCCGATCGCCGCCACCTTTCCATCGGCGGTCCACACACCGGTATAACCCGCCTCGGCCCACGCCTCGACCCCGAAGTCGGCCAGGGTGCGGATCAGCGTCTCCTCGAGACGGCGGACGTAGGGGACGATCTGCTTGGGGTCATCGAGTGTCAGCAGCGGATAACCGACAAGCTGGCCCGGCCCATGGAAGGTGATGTCGCCGCCCCGGTCGACGTGCTGGACTTCGACGCCGAGCCCGACCCGGTCGACCAGCAGATTCGAGCCGTCACCGTTGCGCCCGATCGTGAAGACCGGAGGATGCTCGAGAAGGAGCAGATAGTCGTCGGACGTGCGACCCAGCGCCTTGCCCTCATGGATCCCCCGTTGCAGGTCCCACGCCTCGGCATAGGGAAGCCGGCCGAGCCAGCGTGTCCGAAGCAGCGGCTTCATCGGTGGTTGCTCAAGCCAGTTCCTGCTCCCAGTCCCAGGTCTCCAGGTTCTGCTTGATGCGTGACAGGAACAGCACCGCCACCGAGCCGTCGAAGGCGCGATGATCCCAGGTCAACCCCAGGTAGCCGATATGCCTGATGGCGATCATGTCCTGGCCGTCGGCATCGGTCACCACCGTCGGGCGCTTCACCACGGTCTCGGTGGAGAGGATCGCCACATTGGGGACGTTGATGATCGGCACCGACATGAAGGATCCGAATGGGCCCGGGTTGGTGATGGTGAACGTGGAGCCGGTCAGGTCGTCCACGTCCAGCTTCCCGCTCCGAGCCTTGTCGGCGAGCTCCTTGATCGACCGGGCGATCCCGACCAGGCGCAGACTGTCGGCGTTGCGCACCCTGGGCACCACCAACGCCTGGTTGTCGATGTCGACAGCGATGCCGAGATCGACGTTCTTGTGGAAGATCGCCGTCTTCTCCTCGAGGTTGAACGAGCTGTTCACCACCGGGTAGGCCTTCAGGGCGTCGATGACGGCCCGGGAGATGAACGGGAGGTAGGTGAGGGAGAACCCCTCCTCCGACTTGAACTTGTCCTTGTGAGCCTGACGCACACGCTCTACCCGCTCGTAGTCGACCTCGACGGATGTCCAGACATGTGCTGCAGTCTGCTTCGCCTTGATCATGTTCTCGGCAGTCCGGATGCGGATGCGGTCCAGCTCCACCTCCTCGCTGGCCGGTCCGCTTGCGGCAACCGCGGCAGGAGCCGGTGCCGGCTGCGGGGCCGGCGCCGGGACGGCTTCCGGGGCGGGAGCCGGAGCGGCGGGCTCCGCAGCAGGCGGCTCGGTCGGCGCCGGGGCAGCCGCGGGCTCGGCCGCTGCGACCTCAGGCTCCTTGGGCCCACCCGATTCGAGGAATGCCTCGACGTCCTTGCGGGTGATCCGCCCACCTTCCCCGGTGCCGCTGAGCTGGGCGACGTCGATTTCGTTCTCCCTGATCAGCCGGCGCACCACGGGAGAGAGGAGGTTGGGTTTCCTCTCCGTCTCATCGGGCTGGGCGAAGAAGGCATCGACTTCAGGCTCGCTCGGCGTGTCCTTGGCCTCCGGGGCGGCCGCCGCAGGTTCCTGAGCCGGCTGCTCGGCCGGCTGCTCGGCCGGAGCCTGAGCCGGCTGCTCGGCCGGCTGCTCGGCTGGAGCCTGAGTCGACTGCTCGGCCGGGGCCTGAGCCGGTTGCTCGGCAGCCGGCTCCTCCGTCTCAGCGCTCTCCGGCGCTGCGGCCTGTTCTCCGGCCGACGCAGACTCCTCCCCTTCTTCACCGATCACCACCAAAGGTGTTCCCACCGACACGGTGTCGCCCTCGGCGACCAGGATCTCGAGGACGGTCCCCGCCGCGGGCGAAGGGACCTCCGTGTCCACCTTGTCTGTCGAGATCTCTACGAGAACCTCGTCCTCGGTGATCGTGTCGCCGACCTGTTTCGCCCAGCGGAGGATGGTCCCCTCTGTGACCGTCTCCCCCAGTTGCGGCATCGATACCGTCGTAGCCAACGTCGCTCCTCTCAGTGCAGGCTGCGGCCGGCGGCGGACATGAGAGCCTCACCGACGACTTCGGACAAGCTCGGATGGGCGTGGATGAAGGCTGCCGCCTCCGACGGCAACGCCTCCCAGCCCACCGCAAACATCAATTCGTGGATCATCTCGCCCGCCTGAGGGCCGACGACTGCGGCGCCGATGATCGGGCCGTCCTTCTCCGAGACGACCTTGGTGAAGCCCTGGTTGTCACCGATGATGATCGCCCGCCCCACCCCGTTGAGGGCGTGTTTGGCGGTCTCGACCTCGATGCCCTGCTCGGCGGCCTGTGTCTCGGTCAGACCGACCTCGGCTACTTCGGGATGGGTGTAGGTGACCCGGGGGATGGCCCGGTAATCGACCGGTCTCGCTTCACCCGTGGCGATGTGGGTGACCGCCGACATTCCCTCGGCAAAGCCCACATGGGCCAGCTGTGGGGTGCCGGCGACGATATCACCCACCGCATACAGACCCTGTTGGGCGGTTTGCATCGTTGAAGGGTCGACTTCGACGAAGCCATCCTCCACCTTGGCTGAAACGGTGTCGAGACCCACGTCATCGGTGTTGGGCCCCCGGCCCACCGAGACCAGCACCACATCGACCTCCACGCTCTCCTCACCGAACGGCACCACCACGGTTTCGCCAACCTTGGCTGCGTCGACCCCGACGCCGATGTGGAACTTGACGCCGCGTTTCTGGAGCTGGCGTTGGAGCTGTTTGGCAGCGTCGGGATCAGAGCCGGGAATGATCTGGTCCATGACCTCGAACACGTGCACCTCGCTGCCCACATCGACGAGGAAGGAAGCGAACTCACAGCCGATGACCCCGCCACCGATGATCGCCACCCTGTTGGGGCGGGTGGGCCAATCGAGGGCGTGATCGGAGCTGACGATCTTGTCCCCGTCGAAGTCATAGCCCGGGATCGTCCGGGCATAGGAGCCGGAGGCGAGAATCACGGCGCCCCCCTCGATCGTGTTCCGGCCGCCACTCGTATCGACCTCGACCTTGCCCGGGCCGGCGAGACGGCCATACCCGTCTATGACCTCCACGCCCTTCTTCTTGAGAAGACCCCCCAATCCCCGCACCAGACCCTCCACGGTCTGATTCTTCCGGGCCAACGCAGCCTCCCAATCGAGGGTGGGCTGTCCGGCGAGGACCCCAAATTCTGCGGCGTGTGCGACCGTCGAGTACACCTCTGCGATATAGAGCCATTGCTTGGCGGGAATGCATCCGCGGAGCAGGCAGGTGCCACCCGGGCGCTCCTCATCGATCAGCGCGACCGAAAGGCCGAAGTTCTCCGCATACAAGGCGGCGGCGTAGCCGCCGGGCCCGCCGCCCACTATCACGATGTCGTGCAACCTGTGCCTTTCGGTGAAACTGCGGGTCCGAGCCTAGTTGTGCCCGGGGTTAGCCTCCCCGACCGATGCAGACTCGTTGGCTCCTCATCGCCACCGCCGTTCTGGGCTTCGTCATCATCGGCGCCGCCGCCGTCTGGCTCCTGGTGACCTTCACATGATCGAGCGGGTGAGCCTGACCACGTCGGACGGGGAGACCCTCGAGGCCCGATGGGACCGACCCGAGGATCCAACCGGGGTGACGGTGTTCTGTCATCCCCACCCCATGCAGGGTGGCTCGATGATGGCCCCCCTGATGGTGGCGGTGACGACACTGCTGGTGGAGCGTGGCTTCGCCGTCCTCCGGTTCAACTTCAGGGGGACCGGCGAGTCGTCCGGGTCGCACGACGAGGGGGTCGCCGAGATCCATGACGTCGAGGCCGCGGTCGATAGCGCTCGCGAGATCGGACTCCCTCTGTTCATGGGGGGCTGGTCGTTCGGGGCGGGGATGGCCCTGCGCTGGCTGGCGCGGCAGGATGACCCGCCACCCTATTCCGGGATCGCCCCGTCACCCGATGCGCTTCCCACAGATCTCCCCCCCGGGCCAAAACGGATCGTGCTCGGAACCAGGGACCAGGTGGTCGATGGGCAGAAGATCCGCTCGTATTGCGAAAGTCACTCGATCGATCTGGTCCTCACCCCCGGCGATCATTTCTTCCACGGCCGGGGTAAGAAGATCGGAACTTTGGTCGCCCAGGGGTTCGAACACCGTCCCTGACGCGGAACGTCACATGCGTGATGACTGTTCGGCGTTCAAACCTGGTCGAGGGGGGCCATCGGCCGGAAGCCGCGATTTCGAGCCTCGATCACGGTGTCGGGGGCGAAGACCTGGATCAGATTCGTGCCCACCAAGCCCTCCTCTTTCACCCGTGAGGCGATCTCGTCGAACTGGTCCTCCTCGTCGCAGTCGTAGAAGCGCATCGTGTCCCTGACACCGACATACCGATAGGCCTCGAACCGAGAGAGACGACTCATCGCCACCCGCAGGAGCGTCGCAGGCGAGGAGGGGGGATCCGTTTCTCCCCCCGCAGGGGGGAGTACCGCCAAAGGCGGGGAGGGGGGATCATTCTTCCTCCGGGCTCCCCAAGCCGGTTCGCACCTGGGCCCCGCAGTTGGGGCAGGTGGCGACGGCTATGTCACCAACGATGAAGCTGAACGTGCACTCGGGGCACTCGATGCGGGGGGCGGGGGCAGTTACCGGAGGAGGAGGTGGTGGCGGTGGCGTCCCGGCGACACCGGGCGCAGCGGGATAGCCGCCCATGGTGGGTGGAGCACTGCCGGCAGGCTCCCTCACGACGTTCACCGACCCGCACACCGGGCAAGCGAAACGCCCGGCGCCCGGGACCTCGAACTGGTTCCGGCATGCACCGCAACGCACCATCATCCTTCTTCACCTCCGTCAGGATCGACCCTCTCGCCCACTGCGCCGATCCGGAACAGGTAGTCGGCCTCGTGGCGAAGAACGGCTTCGACGTCCTCACGAGAGTAGGACACACCGTGCTCGAGGGCGATCTGCTCGGTTATGTAGGTGATCGACGCGTCGTGCCCCCCGGCGACGGTCTCCACAGGCATGGTTCGGTCTTCCTGAGCGAGGCCCTGCAGGTAGAACACCTCCCATTCCAGGATGCGACGGATGTCACCTCTGCGCAGCGTTTGGGTCCCCTCGGCCTCGAGCCCGGCCTCGATGTGCTTCACCGCATCGTCGACGACGTATTCCAAGGGCTCGTAACTGGGACGTCGTCTTGCCTCCTGCCACACGACGAGGGCCAGGATGACCAGGAAGACGCCGGCGAGCAGGGCGATAAGGGCGAGGGCGGATGCGCTCACCTGTGGAACGTACCGTCTAGAAGGCCTCCACCGGCAAATCCATGAGGGAGCCGTCCTCGCCTTCGGCGGCTGCGCGCCTGGCCCCGATCGCCGGAGCGGCCAGATCGATGAACCAACGGGCGGTGGCGACCTTGCCCCGGTAGAAGGGGTCCTCTTCGACCCGAGGGAAGGCAATCTCGGCGTGACGGAGTAGCTGCCATGCGATCACCACCTCGGCCGCCGATGCGAGCAGGGCGTTGGTGTGCAGTCCGACCTTGTAGATCTCTTCGGAGCTGCCCGCCAGCGAGCCCATGAGATGCTCGACCATCGATCCGAGATGGCCCTGCAGGTCGTCGAGCATGGTGCCCAGACGCTCACGTTCCGTTGCGATCGGGTCACCGTCGGTGCCGCCCTTCACGAACTCGGTGATCTCGGCTGCCAGGGCGGCGATGGTGGCGCCCTGGTCGCGGGCGATCTTCCGGAAGAAGAAGTCGAGGGCCTGGATGCCGGTGGTGCCCTCATAGATGGTGTCGATCTTGGTGTCTCTGATGTACTGCTCCAACGGGTAGTCCTGGGTGAACCCAGAGCCACCGAAGACCTGAAGGGCGTCGGCAAGCTGTTCGTAGGCCTTCTCCGATGAGTAGCCCTTGACCAGTGGTAGCAGGAGATCGGATCTCCGCTCCCAACGATCGTCGTCGGGGTGGAGCCTCGCCTGGTCCTGCAGCCAAGCGGTGTACATGACGAGCGCCCGCAGCCCCTCCGAGTATGTCTTCAGATTCATCAGCATCCGGCGGACGTCGGGGTGGTCGATTATGGGGACACGTGGCGCCGTCTTTTCGGTGGCCCGGGTCAGATCCGCCCCTTGCCGGCGCTCCTTGGCGTACTCGAGCGCGTTGAGGTAGCCGGTGCTCAGGGTGCCCATGGACTTGGTCCCGATCATCATCCGGGCTCCCTCGATCACCCGGAACATCTGGCGGATGCCGTCGTGCTTGTCACCTACCAGATAGCCGATGGCCGGCTGGTCGGCTCCGAATGTCATCTCGCAGGTCGTCGAGCCCTTCAGCCCCATCTTCTTCTCGATGTTGGTGGCAACCACCCCGTTGCGGGGACCGAGTGAGCCATCCTCATTGACCAGGTACTTGGGCACGACGAAGAGGGAGAGCCCCTTGGTACCGGGCACTGCCCCGTCGGGGCGGGCGAGGACCAGGTGGATGATGTTCTCCGAGGCGTCATGCTCGCCACCGGTTATGAACCGCTTCACCCCTTCGATGTGCCAGGTGCCGTCGCCCGTGTCGATCGCCTTTGTCGTGGCGGCCCCGACGTCGGACCCCGCGTCTGGCTCGGTCAGGATCATCGAACCCGACCATTGCTTCTCGAGCCAGAGCCGGGCCAGGTCCTTCTGTGCCTCGTTGCCCTCCTCGAAGAGGACGGTGGCGAACAGGGCCCCGCCCGAGTACCAGGAAACGGTGGTGTTGGCGGCGAGCTGCATCTCCTGGGTGGCCCAGCCCAGGCTGGGGGGAACCGGCATGCCACCCATCTCTGC
>JBMDXS010000076.1:0-42725 GCA_048595045.1 Acidimicrobiia bacterium | reverse complement strand
CGCTCTGTTCTACCGGAACTTCCTGGTCCTCTCCTTCAACGAGCAGAAGGCGCATCTCTTCGGGCTCCGTCCCGGAGCCACCCATCTCGCCCTTCTGGCTCTAGTCACACTGTCGATCGTCGGCTCTTTCCAGACGGTGGGGACCCTCCTCGTGTTCGGCCTACTGGTAGGGCCACCCGCAACAGCTGTCCTACTGGTGAAACGGGTGCCCTCGATGATGGCCGCCGCCGCATTGATCGGGATGGCATCCGTCGTCCTAGGCCTGATCATCAGCTACCACGCCAACACCTCGGGCTCGGCAACCATGGCCGTCGTGCCGATAGTGCTCTTCTTCGTGGTGCTCGCAGTCAGACGTCTGCGGCGACCGCCCCCTTCCTCTTCGAGGATGCCCGGCTGATCAGGTCAGCCGGTCCAGGTCTCGCCCGGCTCCAGCGTGGCCACCTCGGCCCGCGTGTTCTCGGCGAGCTCTTCGGGTGTTCCCCGGAGAACCGGGAAGGTGGCGTAGTGCACGGGGATCACGGTTGATGCCCCCACCATTTCAGCGGCCCTCCCGGCGTCTCGGGGGCCCATGGTGTAGTGCCCACCGATCGGGAGCACGGCGATGTCCGGGGAGAAGCGCTCCCCGATGAGGCTCATGTCCCCGAATATGTCGGTGTCGCCCGATTGGTAGACGATCGTGCCGTCTTCGAACTCGATCACCCAACCCCAGCAGCCGAGATCACGGGTCACCTGGTCGCCGCCAGTGCCCAGGGTGGCGCCACCGGTGTGGTCGGCATGGACCATGGTGAACTTGACCCCGGCCAACTCCACCGTCCCGCCGTTGTTCATCCCAATCGCCTCGATGCCACGGGCGCCCATGAAGATGGACAGCTCGTGTGATCCGACGACCGCGGAGCCGACTATCCCGGCGAGCTCGATCAGGTCGGCGCAGTCGTCCCCAACATGGTCGAAGTGGCAATGGGTGGGAGCGATGACATCGACTTTCTCCGGCTCGCGGTACTCATCGGCGAAGTTCGGAGCCGATGACCAGCGATCCACCCAGATCCAGGAGTCGTCCGGTGACCGATAGAGCACCCCACCGTGGCCGAGACGGGTGATGCGCAGATTCGCCATTCGGTCTCCTTCCTCAGTCAGCCCACACGGGTCGCGATCCACCAGGTCACATTCCCCGGGCCCTTCACCCCACCTCGTTTGTCCTCGTCTTCCTTCTGCACCGGCTCCTGGACCGACATGGCTCCCGCGGCGAGCGCCCTACGGTACGTCTCGTCGACGTCGTGCACGTAGACGTGAATCTGAGCGGGCGACGCGGGCCATCCCTCGACCTGATCGGCGAGCATCACGACAGTGTCGTCGATGCGTACCTCGGCATGGGTCAGCCGGCCAGACTCGTTCGGGTATTTGCGGAGGCCCACCGCGTCGAACACCGTGACCAGGAAATCGATCAGGGCAGCGGCGTCGTCGACGATCAGATAAGGCGAAACCGAGTTGTATCCCTGGGGCTTCATGGGCGGCGCCCAAACCTAATCATCTCACCAGGTTGACCACCTCGGCCAGCTCGGCAACGGCGGGAGCATCGATGGGGTCGAGCACGATCTGGAGGTGGGAGATCCCCTTCTCGCCGAATCGGGCCAGGGCTTCGGCCATCTCCTGAGTCGATCCCGTGATCGGCTCCACCTCGGGTCGCTCGCCGCTACCGGCAATGCGGCCCTTGCCCCGGCTCAGCTGGACCAGCACCGCAGCCGTTCGAGCGACTTCTCCAGGGTCCCGCCCCGCCTCCCGGCACGCTGCGTCGACTCTCTCGTTGAGCGGGGCGAGACCCTCGGGCCGATTGTCGAAACCGGTGTACCAGCTGTTCCACAAGTCGACATGAGGCGCTGCAATCCGCAGCATGCGGTCGCCGTTCGAGCCGATCAAGAGCGGCATGTCGCGGCGGGCCCGGGGCAGGATCTCCATCTCACGATGGGTGTAGAAACGCCCCTCGAAGTCGATCGAGCCCTCTCGGATCAATGTGCGGATCACCTCGAAGGCCTCCTCGAACCTCGACACCCGGCTGTCGAAAGGGAACCCGAAGGCGTCGTATTCGGCGCGGTTCCAGCCGGCACCCAACCCGAGGATGAGACGGCCTCCACTGATGTCGTCCACGGTGGCCGCCTTCTTGGCGATCATCGCCGGGCTGTGGAACGAGGTGGCGGCCACGAGCGGCCCGATGAGGACTCGCTCGGTCGCCTCTCCCAGCGCCGCCAGAGTCGACCAGGCCTCGAGAGGCCCACGGACTCCCGTCGAGGGATCTCGGAAGAGCAGATGATCTCCGACCCAGATCGAGTCGAAGCCCGTGTCCTCGGCAGTCGTTGCGATCTCCCTCATCTCACGCCAGGCGACCTCTCGCTCGACTTCCGGCAGCTGTATGCCAACCTTCATCGGTTCAGTCATGACTGAGATGGTACGGAACACCGAATCGGCCTCCTCCAGCCTCAACCAGGCCCAGCGCCAGGGCCACATCGACCGCATGGCGAACGAGGACCTCGACATCGTGGTGATCGGTGGCGGCGTGACCGGATGCGGTGTGGCCCTCGATGCGGCATCCCGCGGGTTGAGGGTGGCCCTCATCGAGCAGAGGGATTACTCCTCGGGGACGTCCAGCCGCTCCAGCAAGTTGTTCCACGGTGGGCTCCGCT
The DNA here is from genome assembly GCA_048595045.1 of Acidimicrobiia bacterium. GTDB lineage: Bacteria > Actinomycetota > Acidimicrobiia > Spongiisociales > ZC4RG35 > JARDZU01. The sequence continues at coordinate 40,050 of JBMDXS010000076.1, read as the reverse complement.
ATCTCGAGCATCGCAACTTCTCGCTGGTGCGTGAGGCCTTGGCCGAGCGGAACCTGATGCTCAACCACGTCTGCCCTCACCTCGCCCGTCCGGTCTCCTTTCTCTACCCGCTTCGTCACCGATTCTGGGAGCGTCTCTATGTCGGTGCCGGTGTCCTGATCTACGACCTCATGGCTTCCGCCGCCGACAACCCGCTCCCCCGCCATGCCCACCTGAGTCGCTCGGCCACGTTGCAGGTCGCACCAGCGCTGGGTGATCGAGGGCTGGTGGGCGCGGTGAAATACTGGGATGCGCTGGTGGACGACGCACGGCACACCCTCACGCTGGCGCGGACCGCAGCGGCCCATGGGGCTCTGCTGGCCAGCAGTGTCAGGGCGACAGGGCTCGTCATGGAGGACGGGCAGGTGCATGGGGCCGAGGCGATCGACCTCGAGGCCGGCAGGGAATTCCGGGTCAGGGCACGTCGTGTGATCAACGCCACCGGCGTTTGGAGCGACGACATCCAGGCGATGGCCGGGGATCGGGGCCTGGACGTGGAGGCATCCAAGGGGATCCACATCGTCGTTCCCAGAGACCGGATCCGTTCGGACACCGGACTGATCCTCCGCACGGAGAAGAGCGTGCTCTTCGTGATCCCGTGGGACCGGCACTGGATCGTCGGAACGACCGACACACCTTGGGAGCTCCGTCGGGCCCACCCTGCCGCCTGCCGGAGCGATATCGACTACCTGCTCGGTCGAGTCAACACCGTCCTCTCCGAGCCCCTCGTCCACGGTGACATCGTGGGCGTGTACGCCGGGCTCCGCCCCCTGCTCACCGGCGAGTCGGAGGACACCAGCATGCTGAGCCGCGAGCACGCCGTCATTGTCTCCGACACCGGTCTCGTCAGCGTCGCCGGTGGGAAGTACACCACCGACCGGATCATGGCTCGTGATGCCGTCGACGCCGCCGTCTCCGATCTCGGAGAGCGGGTGGCCGCCTCCGCCACGGAGGAGATCGCTCTGGTGGGTGCCAGGGGATGGGCGGAGATGATGGAGGATCCCGCTCGACTCGGCCTACCCGACCCGATCCGCTTGATGCGACGATACGGCTCCGAGACGGCGAAGCTCGCCGCCCTGGTCTCCTCCGATCCGTCATTGGCGGACCCGCTGGTGGGAGATGCCCCTTATCTGAAGGCCGAGATCGCGTTTGCCGCCCTCGAGGAGGGCGCCCTGCATCTGGACGACGTCCTGACCCGTCGCACCAGGATCTCCATAGAGACCGCCGACCGGGGGCTAGAGGCTTCCAGCGCGGCGACCGAGATCTTGGCACCGATCCTGGGCTGGGATGATGCTGCCGCATTTCGGGAGGTGGCCCACTACCGGGCCCGTGTCGAAGCCGAGCGCGACTCGCAGCGTCAGCCCGACGACAACACGGCCGACGCAGCGAGGATGGGTGCCCCCGATGTCAGGACCGGCCGTAGCGAGTGATCACTCGGGAGTTGCGGCGCGGATCAGGGCGGCGGAGCCGCGGCCAGCTCCTCGTCGGTGGGCAGCGCAGCTCGGTCGAAATTGCTGACGGCGTTCCACAGGATCCAGCCGACGCCCTGGTCCTCGGCGGCCTGGATCGACCTCCTGATCTGCTCGTTGGTCCACCAGAAGGCCTGTAGCCAGGGACGGAGCACGACACCGGGCTCGAGACGCTCCTTGGCATCGAGGATGGCGTCCTCGGTCACGTCGTAAGGGTGCTCATTGGGGTCATCGAATCCGAGCCAGCCCGGGGAGTAGTGGCTGGGGTAGACCATCGGGCTGAAGGCGTCGAGGTGCTGGGTCAGCACCTCCGGGCGCTGCCCGATGCCCTGGTCGTTGTCAGCGGACACCACGATGGCGAACACATCGGCGCTCATCGCGCAGCCCGCCGCGTGGACCCGGGTCTGTGCCGCGTCGAGGAACCCCCCGATGGTGGATGTGCGCTGTTCCTCGGTCATCTCCAGCTGGCCACTGATCTGGGCAGCCTCCTCCGACGGAAAGCGGACATAGTCGAACTGGACCTCGTCGAACCCGAGCCCGCATGCCTCCTCGGCGAGGGCTATCGGGTACTCCCAAGATGCGGTATTGGTCGGGTTGATCCATTTCCCGTCGTATGCCTCCTCGGGGCGAAATGCCGCCCGATAAGAGTCTTCGAAGGTCACGATGCGTGTGATCGTGTAGAGACCGTGCTCCCGGGCCTGGGCGAGGCGCTCGGCCGGGTCGTAGACATTGACCACGGCGCCGGCGTCGTGGGCTTCTGTCACACCGGTGTCGTAGAAGACCTTGCCGCCTTCCTGTTTCGTGTCGAAAACGAGGGCATTTATGGCCGTCTCGTCGGCGAGGGCGAGAATGGCTGCGAATCGCTCGTCGCTGCCTGCTGCCTCCGCGCCGACCCGGAGGGCGCGGATCTTGCGAGGTTGTATGGGCCACTCGGTGAATGAGGGCGAGCCGTCCCAGGTCCCTTCGGTGGCCAGCCATGCCGGTTTGTCAACGGTCAGCTCACCGGGGGAGGTCATCAGGTCGAACCAGCCGTCGGCCGCGGTCAGCGCGACATGCTCCCCTACCATCACCTCCGCCCTGGGCACTGGGGCACCCGACTGGTCGACTACCTTGCCCAGGAGCTGGGACAAGGGAATCGTGGTGCCGGCAATCCCTTGAGCAGCCTGCTCGGGGCCCGTTCCTGCATCTCCCCCGTCGCCACTGCAGGCAGCCACGACGAGGGCCAAGACCGCGACCAGAGCGATTCGTCCCCCCACCGGGCCACGTCTCCGGCTCACGCCCCGAGACGGAGGACCATGGCCGTGATCGTCAAGAGGAGCAGCGTCGTGTCGAGCACGCCGAAGGCGGCAAGTCTGCCTGTGGCCGACCGGATCGCCGCCTGGTCGCCCCCATCGATGGCAGTGGCCGCCCGCTCCGACCCCCGATCGAAGACCAGGATCCCGAGCACGGCCCCGACCAGGACCATGGCGAAGCCGATGGTCACGAACAGCGTCCCGAACCCATAGGCGTCGACGAGGAGAACCATCCAGATCCCGGTGGCAAGCAAGAGAATCGCCGCCGGCATGTACAGGCGTGACGAGAGTTTCGCCGCCACGCGATACCAACCTGCCTGTGCGGCTGGCCCTTGTCTGGCTGCGAGTGAAGGGGCCATGGCCTGCACGAGGTTGGCCCCGAGCCATGTCCCGGCGCCTGCGATGTGGAGGATCAGGAGGACGTCTTTCAGCTCCATGGGGTCCCTTCGGTCCATACAAAGCTACCCGGCCGGATGGGCTCTGCGTGGCCTTACCATCGCCCGCCACGTGACGAGCAAGAACGATGGGATCGGGTGCAGGGACGCGGCGCTCGCCACGATCTTCCTGCTCGGCTTCGGAGCGGTGTCCTTCGCCATCGGGCTGACCACCATCAACCTCGAGACCTGCACCGGTCTATGCGAGACCCTCGGCCTCACCGCGCTCTACGCAGGCGGGCCGGTGTCTGCCCTGTTCGGGATCTTCACCGATTCGGTGATAGTCGCCTGGCCCCTCGATCTGATCCTTTGGGTGTCGCTCGGGTTCGGGGTCGCTCGCTTCTCCCAGAATCGCGGCGTCCGCCCCTGGGGGCCGCTCCTGGTCCTCTTGCTCATCTTCCTTGGCTACGGACTAGTCCTTTCGCAGCTAGTGGAATTGGCCTGACGAATCGGATAGGAAGCGATCGCGATCTGGCTTCAATGATGGGGCGTGACCGTCGTTCGCCGATTCGCACCCTTCGCCGCCGCGCTGCTGCTGATGGCAGCGTCCGTCGGTGGCACCGCACTGTTCCGATCCGCCGGGCCCGGCGGAGACCTGAGGCCCGTTGGTGGTGCCGATTCGTTGGTCCAGGTCCTCCAGGGCAACAGGACCGTCTTGTGGACCGCCCTCTCCGGATCGGTGAGCCTCTATCGGGTCGAGGGTTGGCCCGTCACGGTGGGCGGGAACGACCTGGGCGGTGCGTTGGTCATGGAGCGACCCTCCGACGGCACAGCGGGAGTCATCGACTTCGGTGAGAAGCCGCGCTCGGTCAGCTTCGAGATCGAGAACGGCTAGACGGCCAGGAAGGCATCCAGGTCGCCCTCGTCGTAGGGCCCGACCGCACCGATCATCCGCTGCCCGGTGAACAGCTCCCCGGCGATGGCCTTCACCTCATCGAGGGTCACCGCATCCAGCTTGGCCAGCCGCTCGTCCACCGATAGGTGGGGCATTCCGGACAACTCGTCGCGTCCCAATCTCACCATCCGGCTGTTCGGATCCTCCATGGCCAGGGCGAGCCCGCCACGCATCGATCCCTTGGCCCGGTCGAGCTCCTCTTCGGTGATCCCGTCGGAGACGACCTTGGAGAGCTCTTCCCGGATCACATCCATGGCCGTTTCCGTCTGACTCGGAGTGGTCCCGACGTAGACCCCCCACGCCCCGGCATCGGCATAGGCCATCTTGAACCCGTAGACGGCATAGGCCAGGCCCCGCTCCTCACGGATCTCCCGGAACAGCCGGGACGACATCCCACTGCCCAGGACATGATTGAGCACCTCGAAGGCCCAACGCTTCTCGTCGCCCCGGGTGAGGCCCTTGCCCCCGATGACGACGTGGGCCTGTTCGGTCTCCCGCCGGGTGATCCTCACCACGGGCCATGGCGCGGCCTCGCCGAATTCGTGCTCCACGTTGTCTCCAGACCAGTCTCCAAACCGCTCGGCGACCATGTCGACCAGAGCCTGGTGGTCCACCGATCCAGCCGCCGCCACCACCATCGAGCGGGCGCCGTAGCGCCGCTTCCAGTAGCCGAGGATGTCGTCTCGTGACATCCCCCTGATCGATTCCCGAGTCCCCAGGACCGGGGCTTCCAGCGGGTGGTCGACGAACACCGCCATCGTGAAGTTCTCGAAGGCGACGTCGTCGGGATCGTCGTCGTTCATGTTGATCTCTTCGATCACCACCTGACGTTCCGCATCGATCTCGTTCTGCCGGAACGCCGGGCGCTGCAGCATCTCGGACAGGACGTCAAAACCCGTGCCGAGGTCCTGATCGAGGAGACGAACCCAGTAGCACGTGCTCTCCTTGGAGGTGAACGCGTTCGACTCGGCTCCGATCGAATCGAAGATCTCCGATACCTGACGTGCCGACAGCTTCTCAGAGCCCTTGAACAACAGATGCTCCAGGAAATGCGATGCGCCGTGCTCGTTGGGTAGCTCGTCGCGGGTCCCGGTGTCGATCCAACAGCCGAGCGCCACCGAGCGAAGCGAGGGCATGGGCTCGCTTATCACACGGAGCCCGTTGGGGAGGGTGGTCAGGTCATAGTGCACGTCGGGAGTGTATGGGCCCTGGCGCCAAACACAGAACGTAGGGCGCAAAGCCCTGTTTGACACCTGTGAGACAATGACTGGCTATGCGCGGACGCGACCAGACCGTTCTCACCGACCTGATCAGACCCGAAGACCAGGCGATAGAGGCCGTGGTGGGTCGTTATCAACGGGTGGCGCCCGCAGTGACCCGCTTCGCCCGCACCCTCTCCAAGAACCCTAACCTCAGGGTGCGACTCGGTTCCGAGCCATCCGCCTCGGCCGACGAGGTCGTCTGTGACCCTCGCATATTCCAGGCCGCCTATCACCGCAACGCTCCGGTGACCCCGGACGAAGTGGCTATCGCATCGGCCCTCCACGAGGTGATGCATCTGGTGTCGACCGACCTCGACGAGACTCGCGAGCTGCCCGAAGGGTGGCCGGTCGAGGGTGAGGTGACCCCCGGCGCCCAGGTCGACCTCCTCACCGCCTTGGACCGGACCAACAAGCCCGTGGCCGAGGTGCTCTTCTTCTCCCTCGAGGACGCGCGCCAGGAGTTCCAATGTCTGTCGGTCTACCCGGGGGCCAGATCCGTGCTGTCCGACCTCTACATGTCCTCTCTCGGCCAGGCGATTGCCCGTTCCGGCGCCCTGAGCCAGTTCGTCCTGGGCTGTTTCCTCCTCGTCGGCGGGTATGTGGATCGTGACGTGCTGGAACGACGATTCGAGGCGAGGGCCACGGCTGCTCTCGACGATGCGTCCCATCACTGCGAGCTGGCTGCGGAGGCCGATGACCCCTGGGACGTCGCCCAGCTGGCCCTCGAGCTCGAGGCCATTGCTCGATCCCACGGGCTCATCAGCGAGGTCCAGGCGAACACGACCCACGCCAAGCGCCAACATGCGGCACAGGCCGACGCCGAGAAGGCACAGGAGGGCGTCGACGCAGTTCGGATGACCTCCCCCATCCTCAACGACGCCCAGTCGTACCAGGACACCAGGAGATCGGCCGAATCACGTTCCGGTGCTTCCGACCGGAAGGGAGCCTCTGATGTCGCCGACGAGGAGTCGACCGACCAGCTGCTCCGGGTCAGCCAGGCACCCGATGTCTTCCTCCCCACCGGTCAGGGCGGGAAGCTGGTGGTTGGCCCCATCCCAGCGTCGTTCTCCCGTTTCTCAGGCGAGGGCCTGGCCGCGCTCAGCGAGAAGGCCCGACGTTGGGAGATCGCCCAGCGCCGGGTGTCCGGGGAGTTGTTCCCACTCTTCGTCGCCAATCAACGGAGAGGGCTCCGATCCGGTTTCGACCAGGGCGATGTCTCACCCCACGCTGCCCTTTTCATCGGCGCCGGCCTCTATCAGCGTCTATACGAGCGGAGGGCCGCCCGGACGAGACGGACCTACGCGGTCTCCCTTCTCGTCGACGCCTCGGCGTCGATGCTCAGCCCGGGCCGGGGCGGCAGCTCCTGGGCGATGTCCGCCGCCATGCTCGGCGCCTGGACGATGGCCCGTCTCTGCGACGAGCTTCAGGTCGACTTCGAAGTCGCCCTCTTCAACCGCGGTTTCGCTGCCCGTGTCGACGACACCGAGGACTCCTACCGGCGAAAGCGCTCGGCGGCCACGGCCGGCCTGAAACGGACCCAGGGGGCCGCGGCCGATCGGCTCACCTCCACCGTGAATCATTACGTGGTCAAGCCCTTCGAGCGGCGGTGGCGGGATGCCGAGGCCACTCTGGCCGGAGTCTTCTATACGGCCGCCGAGCCAAGGATGGCCTCCACCCTCGCCCGCCGCGACCCGAGGTCGGCGCCACCGGTCTCCCTCTTCGAGAAGGCCGCCAACGTCGATGAGTTCAACATCATCCACGCCGCAGAGAGGATGGCCCGTCTGGGCGCCCAGGTCCGGGTGCTGATGGTCTTGGCCGACGGGATGACCCGGGGCTCACTCGAGGCCCTGGCCAGATCGGTGACTGCGGTCGAGGCCGGGGGGACGACGGTCATAGGAATCGGGATCGGAGACCACACGGTTGACGAGGCCTACCGACGTCATGAGGTCGTCTCGCGACCCGAGGACCTCGCCCAGGCCATGATCGACGGGACCAGGAATGCCTTGCGCCGGAGCCTCGCCCTCTGGGGCATGGACACATGGTGGCTCAGGGCGTCCGAGATAGACATCAACCAGGAGAGTTCAGTTGCCTGAGAAAGTGACATTCGAAGATCCTTCGGGAGAAGGCGCCCCGATCGTCCTCGAGAAGTTCGAGGTGCCGGAGGACACCGCGGAGTTCGAGCTGAGATCGCGCAAGATCCCCGAGCCCGACCCCCACTACGTCGATCTCGGGATGCTCTACAGGTTTGCCCAGCTGGAGCAGGCCCGGATGTCAGGGGCGGAGGGCCTCGTGCCCCTTCATGTCGCCGTGCGTGGCCACATGGGGACGGGGAAGGATCACGACATCGAGCAGTTCGGCGCCGCCATGGGATTGCCCTACTTCCGCATCCCTCTCACCGGCGAGGTCCGGGATGTGACCCTGATCGGCTCCACCCGGCTCCACGGGGACGGGAAGGGAGGCACGGAGAGCCGCTGGGAGGACGGCGACATCACACGGGCTCTGCGTGGCCCGGCACTGCTCAATCTCTCCGAGCTGAATGCGGCGGGTGCGGAGACCCTCTTCGCTCTGCACGGGCTGCTCGACCGCTATTCGTCTCTCGACCTCCCCACGGGAGAGACCGTCCGGTTGCGTGATGACGTGCGGATCTTCGGGACGATGAATCCGACCGACCTCCGCGACTACGCAGGCACCCAGACCCTGAACAAGGCGTTCGCCGACCGCTGGGTGATCTGGGAGAAGAGCTTCCCGGGCGGTGACCAGGTCGAGACGATGCTGTCACGCCGCTATCCCCATCTCCACACGGAGTACGTGGTGGCGATCGCCCGGCTCGCGGTGGAGGTCAATGCCTCATTCGAGGCCCAGGACTCGGGGGTCAGGGTGGAGACGCCGCTGTCGCTACGTTCGGTCCTCGACCGCATCCCCACCGGGCTCCTGGTCCATGCGGACCGGCCGGATCCGCTCCGGCTGGCGTGGGAGGAGTACGTGCTCCCCCACGTCGATCCCTTCGACCGGGACCATTACGAGACGGTCTGGAACGCCGTGGTGAGAAAGGGGCCCACCGTCCGTCCGTTTTGACCGGTCTGGCCGGATCGGGAAGGGCGCTCGTGCGGAGCATCGGCCTGAGACAACCTCGTCGTGCGGCCACCCCGTCATCCGACGGCGGTGTCCGGCCAATGGGGCCGACCATCCTCCCTGCGGGAACCCGTTAGCGTCGCGACGATGCCGTACGACCTGGGCAACCCAGAGCTCGATGCAATGGTTGGTGAGCTCGTCGCCGGCGCCACCACATCGGAGCATGCCGATCTGATCGCAGAGATGATCGTCACCTCCCTCAAATTGGGGAGGGACGGCGCCTCGAAGGCCGATCTCAAGCTGATCAACACCTCGTTGAAGGAGATGAGGTACTCCAACCTCGTCTTTGCCCGGCACGAGGAGCCAAAGGTGACGATCTACGGGTCTGCCCGGATCGGGGAAGACGACCCCAACTACCTGATCACGGCGGATTTCGCCGAGACCATGGCAGAAAGCGGTTGGGGGGTCATCACCGGGGCGGGCCCGGGGATAATGGAGGCAGGGAGCAAGGGCGCCGGGATCGACCACGCCTACGGCGTGAACATCAGGCTCCCCTTCGAGGACGAGGCCAACCTCCACATCTCGCCCGACCGCATCGTCAACTTCAAGTACTTCTTCACGAGAAAGCTGGGCTTCGTGAAGGAGGCCCACGCCTTCGTCCTCCTCCCCGGTGGCTGGGGCACTCTCGACGAGACCTTCGAGCTTCTCACCTTGGTCCAGACCGGGAAGAGCGACCTCCACCCGATCGTGCTGCTCGAGGCCAAAGGCACCGAATACTGGGGCCCGATGATCGGTTTCATCAGAGATCAGCAACTGGCCCGAGGGCTGATCAGCGAGTCCGACCTGAATCTCTTCCTGCACACGACCGACCATCAGGCGGCGGCGGAGCACATCTGGCACTTCTATGGCAACTATCACTCACAGCGTTACTCGGGTGGCAAGCTCGTTCTTCGCCTCAACGAGGATCCCTCAGATGCCATCGTCGATCGTCTCAACGATGAGTACTCAGACATCGTCGTCGACGGTCGGATCGAGAAGGTGGGCGCGACCGCGGCTGAGACCGAGGACAGCGACGCGCTGCACCTGCATCGGATCGCCTTCGTGTTCGACCGTCGTCATTTCGGCCGCCTCCGGGCCATGATCGACACCCTCAACGACCTGGTGGCGGCACCCAAGCCATCCCATCTGCCTGAGCCGATGACCGAGGAGCACGCCGAAAGACCCTGGTGACAGGCTGTTTCGGCCTGGGTATAAACCCTGCTCCGGGGCTACCATTGGCGGGTGCGAGACATCCTTTCGGATCTGGTAGCCGAACAACAGTTCCTCGATCAGTCGCTGCAGAGGATTCCCATCAAGATCTGGGACATGGTCACGCCGGCCAAACCGTGGACGGTTCGCGACACCATCGCCCACCTCGCCGATTTCGAGGAGCTCGCCGCCGACACGATCGCCGGGGGTGACAAGCTCAAGCGGTGGCAGACGGCTCCCAAGCTCGGCCCACTTCGCGCCGAGGCGATCAAGAAGGGTCGGGAGATGCGCCCCCAAGACGTCATCGAGTGGTGGCGCGGCGGGCGGGCGAAGGTAGTCGAGCCCTTGTCTCACATGGAGGCCGAGGACCGGATCGAGTGGATCGAGGGGGACATGAGCGCCCGCACCTTCGCCACCTTCAGACTGATGGAGACCTGGATGCACGGTCTCGACATCTATGCGACTCTGGGGATCGAAGTCGAAGACACCCCCCGCATCCGCCACGTCTGCTGGCTGGGCTGGAAGACGCTGCCACACGCCTTCAAGCACGCCGGGGAGGATTACGAGCCGGTCCGCGTAGAGCTGATCGGCCCCGGTTACGCGAAATGGGTGTACGGCCCCGACGACACCGACCAGTTGATCAAGGGCTCGGCTTCGGAATGGGCACGGGTCGCGGTGCGCAGGATCAACCCGGCCAAGACGAACCTCAAGGTCTCAGGGGACTACGCCGAGAAGGCGATGCAGGTGGCCAGGGCCTATCTGTGAGTCCCGTCCCCCGTTTGGTGGGGATGATCCATCTGCTCCCACTGCCCGGCTCGCCCGGATATGGGGGTTCCATGGACGAGGTCCTCGAGACCTCGATCACGGAGGCCACCGCACTGGCCAAGGCCGGTTTTCCCTCTCTCCTCGTTGAGAACTTCGGCGATGTCCCCTTCCACCCCGACTCATCCGACCCCGAGACGATCGCCGCCATGGGTATCGCCGTCGCCGGGGTCATCGGGGCGACCGGGCTCCCGGTTGGGGTCAACGTGCTACGAAACGATGCCAACTCGGCGCTGGGCATTGCCGCGGTGACCGGGGCGGCCTTCATTCGGGTCAATGTGTTGACCGGTGTGATGTACACCGATCAGGGGCCGATCACGGGGCGCGCCGACGAACTCGCCAGGCGCCGGGCATGGCTGGCGCCGGAGGTCGAGATCTGGGCGGATGTGATGGTGAAACATGCCACCCCTCCGCCCGGTCTGGTGCTCGAGCAGGCGGTGGAGGACACGGTTGGGAGAGGGCGAGCAGATGCCGTGATCGTCTCCGGGCCCGGCACGGGGGTGGGACCCGATGCCGCCGAGGTGGCCGCGGTCCGTTCCGTGCTCCCCAAGGGAACACGTCTGGTCATCGGATCGGGCGCCGGTGTCGACAATCTGGGCGCCCTGGCCGAGATCGCAGATACCGTCATCGTCGGGTCTTCGCTCAAAGTCGACGGCGTCGCCGCCGGCCGGCTCGACCCGAGGCGGGTCGCCGCCTTCATCGAGGCGTCCCGCCATCACGGCCTCGTCTGATCAGATCGGTCGCCGCCGCCGGGACGAGATCACCCCGGTGTTGAAACCGGCCAGGTGCAGCTTCCCCGAGAACCGGGCATGCTCGATCTTCAGACAGCGGTCCTGGACGACCCGGAGACCAGCCTCCTCCGCCTTGGCCGCAGCTTCGTCGTGACGCAGGCCCAGCTGGAACCACACCACCTTGGCACCAACCGCGATCGCCTCATCGACCACGTTGGGCAGCTCGTCACGACGGCGGAAGACATCGACGATGTCGGGCACCACCGGTAGGTCGGCAAGCGACGGGTAGCTCTTCAGCCCGAGGATCTCGTCGTACATCGGGTTCACCGGGTACATGTCGAGATCGGTGCGCACCAGATAGGTGGCCACGAAATTGGACGACCTGAGGATGTTTGCCGAGACCCCTACCAGAGCCACGCTCCGGGCCGTCTGGATGATCTGAAGACGCTCCAGCGCGGTCGTCTCGTGCAGCACAGCGGTCATGGCCGGCCCCCACCTGCCAGAGCCTGGCCCAGATCCCAGATGATGTCGCCCACGTCCTCCATCCCCACCGAGATCCGGATCATCTCGTCACCGACCCCGGCCGCTCTCCGCTCCTCGACGGGCACCTGCTGGTGGGTGGTGCTGGCCGGGTGTATCACCAGGGTCTTCGCATCACCCACATTGGCCAGATGGGAGGCGAGCTCCACGCCGGCGATGAAGGCGGCCGCGGCATCGAAGCCTCCCTCGACGCCGAACGTGAACACCGCCCCGGGGCCCTCCGGCACGTACTTCCTCGCCAGCTCGGTCCATGGGTTGTCGTCGAACACCGGATACCGGACCCAGGCGACGTCCGGGTGCCCGGCGAGGAACTCGGCCACCCTGCGTGCGTTGTCGGTGTGTCTGGCCATACGCAGTGACAATGTCTCGAGCCCGAGCAGGAGGATGAAGGCATTGAATGGCGACATGGCGGCCCCGATGTCACGCAAAGACTCGACACGGGCCTTCATCAGGTAGGCGTACTCCCTGAAATTCTCCCAGAACATCAGGTCGTGATAGGCCGGGGAGGGCTCGGTCAGACCCGGGAAGTTGCCGTTGTCGAAGGGGAACAGGCCGGATTCCACGATGACGCCGCCGATGACCACGCCGTGCCCGCCTATGAACTTCGTGGCCGAGTGGACCACGATGTCGGCCCCGTGCTCGATGGGCCGGCACAAGTAGGGAGTGGCGAAGGTGTTGTCGACGATCAGGGGAATCCCGTTGTCGTGGGCGATGTCTGCGATGGCCCTGATGTCGAGGATGTCCGCCGCCGGGTTGCCGATCGTCTCCCCGTAGATGGCCTTCGTCTTCGCAGTTATCGCCTCCTTGACTGCGCCGTGGTCATGGATGTCGACGAAGTTCACGTTGATCCCCATCCGGCGCAACGTCACGTCGAATTGGGTGAAGGTGCCTCCATAGAGTGACCGGGAGGCCACGATCTCGTCACCTGAGTTGCACAGGGTGAAGATGGCTATCAGCTGGGCGGCCTGCCCGGAGCTTGTGGCCAGTGCCCCCAGGCCACCCTCAAGTGAGGCCATCCTCTCCTCGAAGGCGGCGTTGGTCGGGTTCCCGATCCTGGAGTAGATGTTCCCGAAGCTCTGCAGCGAGAACAGGTCGGCAGCCTGCTGGGCGTCCTCGAAGACGAATGAGGTCGTGGCATAGATCGGCATGGCCCGCGCCCCTGTCTCGGGATCGGGACGCTGCCCGGCATGGATCTGACGGGTGTCGAATCCATAGTCGTGATCTTTCATGGTCTTCCCCACGCCTGGAGAAATGATGCCGAAGGGTCTTCGGGGTGTGATGGTCGGGCGAGTTGTGCCATAACGGTTTCTCCTGTCCTACGCGCTCTTCCGAGCACCGCGACGGATAGCCGTCCTCGGCCACTCATCGTTCAGGCATTGGCACCGTTCGTGTCGGTTGCCGCGGTTTCGCAGGGCCTGTCCCTCCACCGCTCTTGATGAGCGCGTCATTCGCTTGGCGCAAACTTAGCGAATGGCCCAGGGAGCTTCCAAGTCGCGCCCGCAAGTGGCTAGTCCGGAAGACCCGGGGCATATAGTCCCTACGGCCCATACCCCAGAGGGCCCACTCCCACGAGACTTCCCGGCGGGTGATTTCAGAAATGCGGGAACTGCCGAGGGACATTCTGATCGAGGTCATGGTGGATGTGATCGAGGACCTGCACGGGCATGTGCACAGGGTCTCCGATCTCGCCGTGAACCTCGGCATCGGTATTGGCCTGGGTGACATCGACCTCGATCGTCTCGCCCTCGCCGGTGTCCTCCACGATGTGGGCAAGATCCATCTCGATCCGGGCATCCTGGGCAAGCCGGGGCCCCTGGACGAGTCCGAGCGTGAGCTCATGAACCGTCATCCCGAGCTCGGGTTCGCCATGACACGCAACCGCCTCGATCCCGGGGTGGCCGAGGCGATCCTGTACCACCACGAGCGATACGACGGACGGGGTTACCCGTTCGGGCTGGCCGGTGAGGAGATCCCGATCCTGAGCCGGATCATCCTCGTCGCCGACGCTTTCGACGCGATGACCTCCACCAGGGCGTATCAGCGTGCCCTGCCCGTCGAGTTCGCCGTCAACGAGATCCGCAGACATGCCGGGACCCAGTTCGATCCCCACGTCGTGGATCTCTTCCTGGAGTTGGCCGCGGTCAACCGGCTCCCCTTGGAGCTGTCTGCCTGATCGGGGCGGCCTGCCCCTTTCACCACGTCGGCACAAACGAGGTGAGGGTCTTCATGTAGCTGGTGCGTTCCAGCACCTCGGGCTCCGGGATGGAAGCGAAGCTGAGGCTTCCCCGGGCCTGTCCCACGCCCGAATAGTCATGGTCCTCGAGCCAGCCCTCCATTCCCAGCCTCACCTCTCGCAGGCGACCGGGCCCATGCTTGAGCAGTGCCGAGGCCATCATCACCACGTCGGCTCCACACAGGACAGCCTTCAGTGCATCCTCGGCCTCGTGGATTCCGGAGGTGGCGGCCAGGTCACAGCCCACCCTCCCATACATGACCGCGAGCCAGCGCAGCACGAGGCGCAACTCGACCGGATTGGAGAGAACGAGGTTTGGTGATATCTCCAGGGTCTCCAACTCGACATCGGGCTGATAGAACCGGTTGAAGATGACAAGGCCGTCGGCACCGGCATCCGCCAGGCGACGTGCCATCTCCCCGATGGAGGAGAAGTAGGGCCCGATCTTGACCGCCAACGGAAGCGCGACCGATCTCCTGATCGTCTCCACCAGATCGAGATACGACCGCTCCACCTCGGCGCTGGTGGCCTCGACATCGGTGATGGGCCGATAGGTGTTGAGTTCCAGGGCGTCGATCCCCTGATCGGCCAGAATGGCCGCATAGCGGGTCCAGCCCCCGGTGGATACTCCGTTGAGGCTGGCGATCACCGGGATCCTGGTCTCGCTCTTGGCACGTCGGATCAGGTCCAGGTACCCCCTCGGTCCTGTGTTGTAGTCGTCGAGCTCTGGAAAGAAGCCGGTAGGGGTTTCGCCGAACCCGTCGGCACCCGACTCGAGGGCCATGTGCACGGCCATCTCGTCGTGCTCTATCTGCTCTTCGAACAGGCTGGGCAGCACCAGCGCCGGCGCCCCCGCCTCGACCAGCTGGAGGATGTGGTCCATGTCACCGGTCAGTGGGGAAGCCGAAGGCACCACCGGATGTTCGAGGTCGAGCCCGAGATAGGTGGTGCTCATGTCGACGCTCATTCCGCGACCTCCGAGTATTGCGCAGTCCGATGGAGCTCGACCATCTGCTCGTAGAGCTGCCACCTGTCGTCTATGTCCTGTTGAGCCCTGAGCAGCAGGCGCTCCGACTGAGCCTTGTCGACCAGACCGAGCATGGCGAACCGGGTTTCCTTCGAGGCGAGCTCCCTGAAGCGGGTGCTCGGCCTGCGGCTGTCGAGCAGCAAACCCGGCTTGCCTGCGGCTTCCCGCGCCGGGTCGTATCGATAGAGGGGCCAGTAGCCGGTCTCGGTGGCCAGCTTCTGGTGTTGGATCTGGTCGGCGAGGTCGTAGCCGTGGGCGATGCAAGGGCTGTAGGCGATGATCAATGAGACCCCTCGATACGCCTCGGCTTCGGCCATGGCCTTCACCGTCTGATTGACATTGGCCCCCATTGCGACCTGGCCCACGTAGACGTTCCCGTAGGACATCGCGATCTGGCCCAGGTCCTTCTTGCCCGTGGCCTTCCCGCCAGTCGCGAACTTGGCGATCGCCCCACGAGGAGTGGCCTTCGAGGCCTGGCCCCCCGTGTTGGAGTACACCTCGGTGTCGAGGATGAGGATGTTGAGGTCCCTCCCCGACGCCAGCACGTGGTCGAGCCCACCGAAGCCGATGTCGTAGGCCCAACCGTCGCCCCCCACGATCCAGATGCTGGTCTCGACCAGCGAGTCGGCCACCCCTTCGAGCCGGCGCGCCAGGGGCCCTTCCATGTGAAGGAGTTGCTCTCTCAGCTGCGCCACCTGTCTCCGCTGCAGCTCGATCCGCGCATCTCGGTCCTGCGGATCCCGATCCGCCGCCGCTTCGAGGATCTCGACGGCCAAATGCCCCAGATCCGGAGCCATTGCGGTGACCAGCAGGATCGCGTCATCTCGCTGGATCTCCATGGACAGCCTCATCCCCAGGCCGAACTCGGCATTGTCCTCGAAGAGGCTGTTGGACCATGCCGGCCCCCTTCCCTCTTCGTTCTGCGACCATGGGGTGGTGGGGAGGTTCCCTCCGTAGATCGAGGAGCAGCCCGTGGCATTGGCCACGATCATCCTGTCCCCCATCATCTGGGTTATCAGCTTCAGATAGGGAGTCTCGCCACAGCCGGCGCAGGCCCCCGAGTACTCGAACAGGGGCTGGAGGAGCTGGGATCCCTTCACCGAGCTGGCGATCACGTCGGAGCGTCGCATCTCGGGGATCTCGAGGAAGAAGGAGTAGTTGCGGCGCTCCCTCTCCAGGTGGGGCAGCTTGGGCTCCATGTCGATGGCCTTGTGCTTGGTGATCTCCTTGGATCGGGCCGGGCACACCTCGACGCAGATGCTGCAGCCGGTGCAGTCGTCGGGAGCGACCTGGACGATGATGCGCTTGCCCTTGAGGTCTTTGCCCGTTGACTCCTTCCAGGGGAGCCCTTCGGGGATCTCGACCTCGGGATCGAAAGCCTTGAACCTGATGGCGGCATGGGGGCAGACCAGGGCACACCGCCCGCAGTCGATGCACAGATCGGGGTCCCAGATGGGGATTTCGAATGCGATCGACCTCTTCTCCCACCGGGCCGTCCCGGTGGGGAAGGTCCCATCGACTGGCATCGCCGAGACGGGGAGCAGGTCGCCGTCACCGGCCATCATCACCGCGGTCACCCGCCTGACGAACTCCGATGCCACCGCGGGAACGGGGTCGGCGATCCGTCGCGAGCTGTCAGCATCGGCGACCTCGACGCGATGGAGCCGGCCGATCGCCTCATCGATGGCCATCTCATTGCGCCTGACCACGGCCTCCCCGCGGCCGCCGTAACTCTTGCGGACACCCTCTTTGATGGCGGCCACGGCGTCACCGGTGTCGAGGAAGTCGGTGAGATGGAAGAAACAGGTTTGCAGGACGGTGTTGATCCGGTTGCCGAGACCGCACTCCCGGGCAATGGACAGGGCATCGATCGCCCACACCTGCAGCCCTTTGGTAACGATCTGATGCTGGGCCTCCCAGGGCAGGCGATGCCAGGTCTGCCCGGCAGGATGCGGGCTGTTGAGGAGGACTGTGGCCCCGGGAGCGGCGATGGCGAGCACATCGGTGCTCTCCAGGAAGTCGAACTGATGGACGCCAACGAAGTCCGCTTCCTCGATCAGGTAGGAGGACTCGATCGGCCGGGGTGACACACGAAGATGGGAGACCGTTCGAGAGCCCGATTTCTTGGAGTCGTAGACGAAATACCCCTGTGCGTGGAGCAATTCGGGCTCCCCGAGGATCTTCACCGAATTCTTGACCGCTCCAACGGTGCCGTCGGCTCCGAGCCCGAAGAAAACGGCACGGGTGACATCTGAGGGCTCGTGCCACCACGAGCGGTCCCAATCGATCGATGTCCTGGTGACGTCATCGGCGATTCCAACCGTGAAATGGCGCTTGGGCCGATCGCTGGCCGCCTCGGCGAATATGCCGGCGACCATGGCGGGGGTGAACTCCTTCGATGAGAGCCCGTATCGGCCCGCGATGACATCGATCTCACGGCCCTCCTCGGCCAGGGCCGCGACGACGTCGAGATAGAGGGGGTCTCCCACCGCTCCTGGCTCCTTGGTCCGATCCATGACCACGAGCCTGCTCACCGATCGAGGCACGGCGGCGCTGAAGGCCCCCGTGTCGAATGGGCGGAACAGCTTCACGGCGAGCACACCGACCCTGCCGCCCCCCTCCACGAGCCGATCGACCGCCTCGGCGGCGGCACCCACCCCAGAGCCCATAAGGACCACCACGGTCTCTGCGTCGGGGGCACCGCGATACTCGAACAGCTCGTGACGACGCCCCGTCTCGACGGCGACCCGGGCCATGACGTCGGTCACGATGGCCGGTGTCGCCTGGTAGAAGGGGTTGACCGCCTCTCTCGCCTGGAAGAACACATCCGGGTTCTGGGCGGTGCCGCGGATCGAAGGGCGGTTGGGGTTGAGCGCCCTGAGACGGTGGTCTGCGATCAGGTCCTCGTCGACGAGCCGTCGCACCGTGACCTCGTCGATGACTTCGATCTTGGCCACCTCATGGGATGTCCGAAATCCGTCGAAGAAATGGAGGAAGGGAATCCTGCTCTCCAGTGAGGCGAGATGTGCGACGAGGGCCAGGTCCTGTGCCTCCTGGACGTTGGAGGAGGCGAGCATGGCGAAGCCGGTGGAGCGGGCCGCCATCACATCCGAATGATCCCCGAAGATGGAGAGGGCATGGGTGGCCAGGGTCCTCGCCGCGACATGGATCACCGTGGGGGTGAGCTCGCCGGCGATCTTGAACATGTTCGGGAGCATCAGGAGCAGGCCCTGTGAGGCGGTGAATGTCGTGCTGAGAGCGCCCGTTGTCAGTGCTCCGTGGACGGCGCCCGCCGCCCCGGCCTCACTCTGCATCTCCACGACGTCAGGCACCACACCCCAGAGGTTGGGCTTCCCCCGGTGGGACCAGGCGTCGGCCAGCTCCCCCATGGGCGAGGCGGGGGTTATCGGGTAGATGGCGATCACCTCGCTGAGGAGATGGGCGATTCGCGCCGCAGCCTCGTTGCCATCGACGCTGACGTGTGCGGACGTCACGGTCGGGCTCATGCGGACAACATAACCAGACGGCGCTGCCAACAGAGGGGGCCAAAATCCCCTACTTGAGATTGGGACCGACAGACGCGCATATCACGTCAGTTCGTCCCAATCACGGACCGAAGCTGTCCTCGAACGCTGATACCTTCACCGTGTGAACCCCCTCGATGCATTCGGCGCAGCGACCCGGACCTGGTTCGAGGCGTCCTTCGCCGAGCCCACCCAGGCCCAGGCTCTCGGTTGGCCGGCCATCGCCGGCGGCCATCACACGCTGATCCATGCCCCCACCGGATCGGGCAAGACGCTGGCAGCGTTCCTCTGGACACTCGACCGGCTCCTCACCGAGCCACAGCCCGACAAGACAGCCCGGTGCCGGGTCCTCTACATATCCCCGCTCAAGGCCCTCGCCCACGACGTCGAGCGCAACCTCCGGGCGCCACTCGCCGGGATCAGACACGCCTCGAGCCGCATCGGTGGGCCCGAGCTGCCGATGATCGACACGTTCATCCGCACTGGTGACACTCCGCCCGAAGACCGCCAGAGGATGCGGCGGAACCCGCCCGACATCCTCATCACCACACCCGAGTCCCTCTATCTGATGCTCACCTCCGCTGCGAGAGAGGTCCTGCGCACCGTCCGCTGGGTCATCGTCGACGAGGTCCATGCCGTGGCGGGCAGCAAGCGAGGCGCCCATCTCTCGCTCTCCCTTGAGCGTCTGGAGGAGGTGACCGAGGCGCCGCCCCAGCGGATCGGGCTTTCCGCCACCCAACGGCCGTTGGAGACGATCGGCCGATTCCTCGGTGGGGGCACGCTCGACGATGAGGATGCCTGGCAACCACGGCCGGTCGCCTTGATCGATGTCCCCCACGATCGCACCCTCGAGCTCGAGATCGTCGTCCCAGTCGAGGACATGAACGAACCCGGGGAGCCGGATCCTCTCGACCCCGACCAGCAGACCACGAGATCGATCTGGCCTGCGGTCTACCCACGGCTCCTGGAGCAGATCCTCGCCCACAGAAGCACCATCGTGTTCGCCAACTCACGTCGTCTCGCCGAGCGGATCTGTTCCGAGATCAACAATCTGGCCGGAGAGGAGATCGCCAGGGCCCACCACGGCTCGGTGGCACGCGAACAGCGGATCATCACCGAGGAAGCGCTCAAGAGGGGTGAGCTCAGGGCGGTGGTCGCGACCTCGTCCCTCGAGCTCGGCATCGACATGGGCACGGTGGATCTCGTCCTCCAAGTCGAGTCGCCGACGTCGGTCGCCTCGGGCCTCCAACGAGTAGGTCGTTCCGGTCACCAGGTGGGCGGCATCTCGAAGGCGCTGATCTACCCCAAGTACCGGGGTGACCTGCTGGTGTCGACGGTGGTCGTCGACCAGATGCTTCGGCGCGAGGTGGAGACCACCAGGGTCCCGGCAAATCCCCTCGACGTGCTATCCCAACAGCTGGTGGCGCACGTCGTTGGCGCCCCATCCACCGCCGACGACCTGTTCGCGATCGCTCGGAGGGCCGCCCCCTATGCCGACCTGACCCGGGCCGTCTTCGACGAGACCCTCGACATGCTCGCAGGTCGCTACCCGTCCGATCTCTTCGCCGAGTTGAGACCTCGGGTCAACTGGGATCGGTCCACCGGAGAGGTCTCGCCGAGACCAGGATCACTTCAGCTGGCGGTGGCCAATGCCGGCACCATTCCCGACCGCGGGCTGTTCCGGGTGACACTGCCCGATGGGAGTCGCGTCGGCGAGCTGGACGAGGAGATGGTCTACGAGTCCCGTGAGGGAGACGTCTTCCTCCTCGGCAGCAGTGCCTGGCGAATAGCCCGCATCACCCACGACCGGGTGGAAGTGGTCCCCGCTCCCGCGGAGGGTGCGGCCAGGATGCCGTTCTGGCACGGTGACAGCCTCGGTCGATCCATCGAGACGGGCCGAGCGGTGGGGCGGTTCGTTCGTGAGTTGGGTCGTCTCGATCCCGAGGCCGCGGATTCCGAGCTTCGAACCAGATATCGCCTGGACGAGCTGGCCGCTCGGAACCTGTTGGCGTATCTGAGTGAGGAGCGGGAGGCCACCGGGGCCCACCCCACCGATCAGACCATCGTCGTCGAGAGGTTCCGAGACGAGATCGGGGACTGGCGCCTCGTGATGCTCTCGCCTTTGGGCGCCCGGGTCCACGCCCCGTGGGCAATGGCCCTTCGCCACCGCTTCCGGGAGCGATACGGCACCGATGTCGATGCGATCTGGTCTGACGACGGGATCGCCTTCCGCTTCCCCGACTCCGATGTCCCGCCCGATGCAGAAGACCTCGTTCTGGATCCCGAGGATGTGGAGGCCCTGTTACTCGAGCATCTGGGCGACACAGCCCTGTTCGCGGCCCGCTTCCGCGAGGCGGCGGGGCGCTCGCTGCTCCTCCCCCGGCGGCGGCCGGGTGAACGGACCCCCCTGTGGCTGCAACGGAGGAGGTCAGCCGATCTACTCGGCGTCGCCAGGCAGTTCGGGTCGTTCCCGATCATGCTCGAGGTCTACCGGGAGATCCTCCAGGACGACTTCGACCTCCCCGGGCTGGTCGAGGTTCTGAGCGACGTCAGGGCGAGGCGGATTCGGGTGACCTCCGTCGATCTGGACGGGCCAAGCCCATTCGCCTCCTCGCTGCTCTTCGCCTTCGTCGCCGCCTATCTGTACGAGGCCGATGCGCCGCTGGCGGAGCGCAGGGCGGCGGCGATGACGCTGGATCGAGATCTGCTTCGGGAGCTGCTCGGGGAAGGAGAGCTGCGCGAGCTCATCGACCCCGAAGTGGTGGCCGCGGTAGAGCTCGAGCTGCAGCATCTGACCGAGAGACGAAGAATGAAGCGACCGGATGGGGTTCACGACCTGCTCAGGGATCTCGGTCCCCTGACCCTCACCGACATCGAGGTGCGGACCGAGGGTCTGGACGTCGCTTCGGCGCTGGAGGAACTGGCTGCACAGCGAAGGATCGTCGAGGTGAGCATCGGCGGTGTCAGCCGCTGGGCCGCCGTTGAAGACGTGTCCCGACTCAGGGACGCGCTCGGCATACCACCGCCACAAGGGGTCCCCCACGTGTTCTTGGAGCCGGTGGCCGACCCGCTCGGTGATGTGATCGGGCGGTACGCCCGCACCCACGGTCCCTTCACGGCCGGCGACGTGGCCGATGCTCTCGCCATCCCCGGAGCGATCGTGGAGACGATCCTGGAGAGACTCGAGGCCTCGGGTCGCGTCGACGTGGGTGCCTTCCGTCCCGGGGGACAGGGCCGGGAGTGGGTCGATCGCGAAGTGTTGCGTCGTCTCAAGCGTCGCTCGCTCTCCGTGTTGCGCCGGGAGATCGAGCCGGTGGCCCCGGCGTCGCTGGCTGCCTTCAACGTTGCCTGGCAGGCGGTGCGGGAAGACCCACCGGCGAGTCAGTCAACCCTGATCGATGCACTGGCGCGTCTCAGCGGGTCTGTGATCCCCGCGTCCGTGCTCGAACGGGATGTCCTCGCGGTCCGCGTGGCCGACCCCGAGAGCCTTCTCGAGCGGCTGCTCCTCGACGGCGACTACGTGTGGATCGGGCACGGCTCACTGGGCACCTCGGACGGCAAGCTCGCCCTCTATCCCCGATCGTCGCTGGGAGTGCTCTGGCGCGGGCCGCAAGAGCCACCAGAGGCCGCCGAGGCGGCCGCCATCCTCGACTTCCTGGACGCAAGGGGCGCCAGCTTCTTCCGGGACATCTACAACGGCGCCGGCGGTGGGGATCCTGGCACCGTGTTGGAGCACCTCTGGGACCTGGTCTGGTCCGGTCATGTGACCAACGACACCCTGGCTCCGGTCCGGGCCTTCGTCCAGCAGCATCCGACACGCCGCAACGGCCGGCCGGGCCTCTCCTCTCAGTTCCCGCCCCAGGCCGCCGGTCGGTGGTCTTCGACCAAGCAGCTGACCACCGGAGCCGCCGGTGACACCGAACGTCATGCCGCCTGGGCCCACCTCCTGCTCGATCGATACGGCGTGGTGACGAGGAGCGCCATCCTGGCCGAGGGTTACCCCGGTGGGTTCAGCGCCCTCTATCCGGTGTTCTCACACCTCGAAGAGACGGGGAGGGTGAGAAGGGGCTATTTCGTCGAGGGTCTGGGAGGCTCACAGTTCGCCCTCCCCGGGGCCGTCGATCGTCTTCGCTCCGACCCGCCGCGGGAACTGATCGTCCTGGCCGCCACCGATCCGGCCAATCCCTACGGTGCGGCACTCCCCTGGCCCGAGATCGAAGAGGGGCGCCTGGCCCGTGACGCGGGGGCCTATGTCCTCATCTGGGAGGGGGAGCTGATCGGTTACCTCGATCGCGGGCGCCGCCATCTGACCGTGCTCTCCGAGGACATGTCGGTCTACGGCAGCCTGGGACGTGGTCTGTCACAGATCGCCGCCAGACATCGTCGCACCACGGTCAACACCGTGAACGGGCGCCCGGCCCCGGCTTCTCCGATCGCACCGGCGTTGGCCGAGTGGGGGTTCGCCACCGCACCGAGAGGTCTGACCTATCGCGGGTA
The DNA here is from genome assembly GCA_048595045.1 of Acidimicrobiia bacterium. Taxonomy (GTDB): domain Bacteria; phylum Actinomycetota; class Acidimicrobiia; order Spongiisociales; family ZC4RG35; genus JARDZU01. The sequence goes on along the minus strand of JBMDXS010000076.1, from coordinate 16,965 downwards.
GGAGTCTGCGCTTCTACGACACGCGGTCGAGGATGTCATAGGTCGTCGAGCGAAGGGCGGGTCGCCTCCCGGCCGCCTCGATAACCTCACGGAACTGCTGTGGGGTGACCTCCTGCCCATGGGCAGCCCCGGCGGATCGAGTGATTATCTCGCCCATCAGGGTGCCACCGAGGTCGTTGCATCCGGCCTCGAGCAGGCGGCGACCACCGTCCAGGCCGAGCTTGACCCAGGACGCCTGGATGTTGGGCACCAACCCATCGAAGGCGATCCGGGAAACGGCATGGATCAGCACCACCTCATCCCAGGTGGGGCCGGGCCGTGACCGTCCTCGGAGGAAGATCGGCGAGCCCATGTGAACGAAAGGCAGTGGGACCATCTCGGTGAATCCGCCCGTCCGGCGCTGGATCTCGCGTATCACCTCGAGATGTCTGGCCCAGGACCTTGGATGATCGATGTGGCCGAACATGATCGTCGAAGTCGCCCGCAGACCGAGCTCATGGGCGGTGATCATCACTTCTGCCCACTGCGAGGTGCGGATCTTGTCCGGACAGAGATGGGCTCGCACGTCGTCGTCGAGGATCTCGGCCGCGGTCCCGGGGAGGGTCCCCAGACCGGCGTCTCTCAGTTCCTCGAGGAAGCGTCGCACCGGGATGCCGAGGGTCTCGGCGCCCTGCCAGACCTCGAGCGGGGTGAAACCATGGATGTGCATGTCGGGCAACTCCGCCTTGATCGCATGGACCACATCCACGTAGAAGTTCCCGGTGAAATCGGGATGGATCCCACCCTGGAGGGTCACCTCGGTCGCTCCCCGATCCCAGGCCTCCACCGCCCGCTCCACGATCTCGTCGAGCCCCATCAGGTAGGGCTCACCCCGCAGATTGAGGCTGCGAGGGCCCTTGGAGAACGCGCAGAAGCCACACCGGAAGTAGCAGAGATTGGTGTAGTTGATGTTCCGGTTCACGACATATGTGACCGTGTCGCCCACCGCCCGTTCCCGGAGTATGTCGGCGACCTGGGCGACGGCATCGACCTGGTCACCCCGTGCCCGGAACAGAGCCTCGATCTCGTCGGTCGTGGGAGGCGTTCCCCCGAGGGACCGCTCCAGGATCGGGGCGAGATGGCCTGCCGACGAGGGATAAGCCGGGGCGGACCCCACCATCCAGGAACGATCGAGCCATTCGGCGGAGAGGCGATTCACCGGAACCGGGGGCTCCAGGTCCTTGCCCGGGGCCCATTCGTGCCGGGGCCGGGCCACCCCCGACCCGTCCGCCTGTCCCAGCCATGCCGTGAACACGTGGGCGGGAAGCGTCTGACGTGCCTCGTCGATCTCGATCCCGGGAGGGAAGGCGGTCCGTTCCACCAGCCTCTTCCCGACCAGCGCGCTCCTCAGCTCGCCGATCCCCTCGGGCTCCCAGTCACGAAGCAGTAGGTCGGTAGCACCCAGCTCGACAGCCTTCGTTGCCTGAGCGACGTCGTCCACGAACACGGACACGGCAGTATCGATGCCGGGAAGGCTGGTGAGGCCGGCCATCACGGCTGTCTCGGATCGCGTGGAGCGGAGATAGCGAGCCCCGGACCGGGCGACCGCGTCCAGGACTGACTCGCGGCTCCCCTCGGCCACCACGGTGATCCGCCACGGGGGCACACCACGGTCGGCGAGAGTCAATGCCTCGGCCGGCTTCACCACCCAGGCGGCGGGAACGACGTCGCCTATCGACTCGGCCACCACCATGAGGCCGGCCTCGTGCCCGGCGGCGATCTCTGCCGCAGTGGGTGAAACCATTTCGACCGTCGTGGTGCCCTCCCGGCGCCGGCTATTGGCGCTGGGCTCGGCCAACTGGCCGGCGGGTCGGACCCTGAGGAAGGTGATGATCATCGCGCTCCAGTCTTCTCGGGGACCAGGGCCAGCCCGTCGCCATCGGTGGCGGACACCACGTCGGCGTACAGACCGGGGTCGATCCATTCCGGTTGGATGTACTCGGGGTAGACAGGCAGACGGGGCCGCAACTCGAACCCGGCGTCCTCGGTCCTTTGCCTCAGCTCGTCGAGATGTGGCCATGGCGCCTCCGGATTCACCCAATCGATGGTGAGCGGGGAGACACCGCCCCAGTCGTTGATCCCGGCATCGAGGTAGATCTCGAATTGCTCGGTGAGGTTGGGCGGGACCTGCACGTTCGCTTCGGCCCCGAGTATCCACCGGGCCAGCGCCACCACCCGTGCGAACCATCGAGGCATCGGCTCGGCCGAATGACGCATCGGGGTGTCTGCCTTGGCTCTGAAGTTCTGGATTATGACCTCCTGGATGGCCCCGGTAGCGGCGGCCAGATCGCGGAGGGCGAACAGCGAGTCGACGATCTCATCGTTGTTCTCACCGATACCCACCAGGATGCCGGTGGTGAAGGGCACCCGGGCCCGGCCCGCGGCCTCGATCGTGGCCAGGCGAGCCAACGGGTCCTTGGAGCTTGTTCCGTGATGGGGCATCCCTGGCTCCATCAGACGGGGCGAGATGTTCTCCAGCATCATCCCCATCGAGGGGTTGCTGGGCCTGAGCAGGAGCATCTCGTCCTCGGTGAGGAGGCCCGGATTGGCATGCGGGAAGAGGGTCGTCTGCTCCCGGACCAGCGCCGACATCTCGGCGACATAGTCGATGGTCGAGTCCAGGCCCCGGCCCTCCAGGAAAGCGGCCGCCTGGGGCCAGCGCTTCTCGGGACGGTCACCGAGAGTGAACAGGGCCTCAGTGCACCCCCGCTCCTCCCCTGCCCTGGCAATCGCCAGGACCTCGTCTGGCTCCAGATACATGCCGCCCGCGCCGGGGGGCTTGGCGAAGGTGCAATAGGTGCAACGATCCCGGCACAGGGTGGTCAGGGGGATGAACACCTTGCGGCTGTAAGTGACGATTCGGCCCCGTCCCTCGTCACGAAGGGCTTGGGCATGAGCGAGCAGCGGGCCGTCGGGCACCGCGCCTTCGAGATATCGAAGGGCCAGTTCGGGGTCGGGGTGGGGGTGTATCGGGCTCTCCGTGTCTCTCAGGCTATGCCCGACGACGAGGCCTCGGTCAAACCGCCATCGACCGGAAGGGTCACACCCGTGATCCAGGCGGCGGCGTCGGAGGCGAGGAACACGATGGCGGAGGCGATGTCCTCCGGGGTGCCGAGTCGGCCCAGAGGGTGCATCCTGGCCGCCGCCGGCTCGTCCTGCCAGAGCATCTCTGACAGCCTGGTCTTGACCACACCCGGAGCCACCCCGTTCACCCTGATCGAGGGGGCGAGCTCGAAGGCGAGTTGGCGGGTCATGTGGACCAGGCCCGCCTTGGAGATGTTGTAGGAACCGGTTATCGGGCTCGGGCGTAGCCCGCCGACTGAAGAGACGTTCACGACCGAACCACCGTTCTTCTCCATGGAAGCCCGATACGCGGCGCGGACCCAGAGCAAGGGCGCCCTCAGGTTGACCGCCCAGGTCTTGTCCGAGGCGCCCAGGTCCACCTCCATCAGGGTGCCCGCCGAGGGGTTGGTGCCGGCGTTGTTGACCAGGATGTCGCACGAGCCGAAGCGCTCCACGGTGGCGGCAACCGTTTCGCCCGCCGACTCTTCGGAATCGGCCCGGGCCGGCAGGGCGAGAAGACGGTCACTTGCCACCCCGGCCTCGATCAGCTCGGCGGCGGCTACCTCGATGTTCTCGGGCTTGCGTGACGTGATGGTGACGCCCTCAGCCCCGCTTCGGGCGAACTCGAGTGCGGTCGCCTGCCCGATGCCACGACTGGCACCGGTGACGATGACGACTTTCCCCTCGACGCTGACTTCCATGACTCTCCTCGAACCGGCGATCCCCGGTCAGTGGCCGCCCCTCTTGACGCCTCCGTACTTCATCTTGGTGTCGGACATCGCGGCGGCGCGCTTGTCGTCGTCGTTCACACCGGCAGCGACGACCTCACCGATGAACAGGGTGTGGGTTCCGAGATCGATCGACTGACGCACCTCACAATCGAGCCATGCGAGGGATTCGTCGAAGATCGGGGCGCCGGTCACCCCCTGATGGACGGGGCGGCCGTTCAGTGACCCTTCTTCCTTCACGGCGGGCTTGGAGAACTTGACGAACACGCGGGTGTCGTCGGAGGGCCACAGATTCACGCTGAACGACCCGCTCTGGGAGATGAGCCGGTGGGTTACCGCCTTGTTGTCGACGCCCACGCCGATCAAGACCGGTTCCATCGATAGCTGGGTGACCCAAGAGGCCGTCATCCCGTTCCATTCCTCATCGGAGGCGGACCCGATCAGGGCCAGGGCATTGGGGATCTTCCAGGTGACCTTGTTCAAGAGCTCGGGGTCCACTCCACACGCCTCGGCACAATCGGTCCCGACACCCTAATCTCACCTGGGTGCGCATCCTGATCGCCACTACCGGGGTCCTTCCGGCCGCCCCGGTGGCCGACCTGTGTCGACGGCTCCACTCCGATGAGGGACGGGTCACGGTGATGACGGTCGTGCGGGTCCCCCGCTCCTTCCTCGAGTCCCTCGACGACGACGTGCGTCGTTCCTTCCTCGACGACGCGTCGATCGGGTCCTCCGACGCCGAGGCCAAGGCGGCCCGCTACCTCGAGGAACGAGGTCAGAAGGCCGTGGAGCCGATCGTGGCGGCACTGGAGGGGGCCGGCATGGAGACCGAGGTCCGCTTCGTCGAGGGCGACGATCCTGCCGAGGCGATCATCAACACTGCCGACGAGGTGGGTGCCGACCTCGTGATGATGGGCGCCACCCGTCGGCTCTTCACCGAAGAGGCCTGGCGGAGCGTGTCTGCCCGGGTGATGGACAAGTCTCACCTCCCGGTGCTCCTCGTGCCCGGAAGCCGTTTCGACGACACCTCGGAGATGCCTGCCTTGGAGTTGTGAGCCGGGCTCACGTCGAAATTGGGGCCGAGAGGGGCGCCCATGACGTGTTTTCGTCCCGATTTCGCACGTAGGGGCAAATCTGTCCCACCCGCCCCGTACTTTGCCCGCCATGAGCAATACGTTCACATGGTGCGACCACACACCGGTCTGGGTAGGCCGGGTGGCGGTGAGTGCATGCGCCGATTGCGGGAAGGTGGATTGGTTCTCCGACAGCGGTCCGGTCGACCACGCCGAGGCGATGGCATACCTGTTCGGGAGCTTCGACCTCATCGGGCATCTCGATGTCCTGCGTGGGCCCACCTCGACAGTGCTCGCCTATGTCCCGCCCAACCAGAGAAAGCGGAAGAACCTCGACGCCCTCCCCAAGCAGGTCTGGCTCGAGGTCGGTCCCCGTCTCTGGCTGTCTCATGATGGGGAGGTGTTGCTGCTGGCGACGGATCACCAACTGCTGATCGAGAACCTGACCCGGGGGGCGTGAGGCCAGACGTTCAGGCGCTGGCAGGCTCGACGAACTGGGTCTGGTACAGGGAGGCGTAGAGCCCGTCGGCCGCGACCAGCGACGAGTGGGTCCCCCGTTCGACGATCTCACCGTCGTCGATCACCAGGATCTGGTCTGCGGCGCGCACCGTCGAAAGCCGATGGGCGATGACGATCGAGGTGCGGCCCTCCATCACCTTCTCCAGCGCTTCCTGGATCAACCCCTCCGACCTCGAGTCGAGATGAGAGGTGGCCTCATCCAGGATCAGGATCTTGGGATCTTCGAGGAGGACCCGGGCGATGGCGATACGTTGCTTCTCCCCGCCGGAGAGGCGGTAGCCCCGTTCCCCCACGACCGTCTCGTAGCCATTGGCCAGCTTGGAGATCATGTCATGGATGTTGGCGGCTCGGGCCGCCTCCTCGATCTCGTCCTGTGTGGCGCCGGGGCGGGCATACCTGAGGTTGGCTGCGATGGTGTCGTGGAAGAGATAGGTCTCCTGGGTGACGACGCCCACCGCCGCGGCGAGGTCCTTCAAGGCGACATCCCTGACGTCATGGCCATCGACCCGTACCGAGCCCTCGGTGACGTCGTACAACCGCGGGATGAGATAGGAGATGGTTGTCTTTCCGGCGCCGGACGGGCCGACCAGGGCCGTCAACGTCCCCGGTTCGGCCACGAAGTCGAGATGACGAAGCGCCCATTCCCGTGTGCTGGCCCGGCTGGGTGGCGGCTCGTCGGACGTGGCGCGCCTCCATCGCCGGACGGCGGCGAGGCCTTCGGGACCATCGCTCTGGTAGCGGAAAGAGACGTCGGCGAACTCGACCCGGCCCCGGACCAGGCTCAGGGGCTCGGGGATCTCCGGGTCGGGGATGTCGGTCTCCAGGTCGAGGACCTCGAAGACTCTCTCGAACGAGACCAGGGAGGTGGCGAACTCGACCCGTGAGTTCGTGATCGCCGACAGGGGACCGTAGAACTGGGTGAGCAATGCGGCGAAGGTGACGATCTCGCCTATCTCGATCTCGTTGCGGATGACGAGGAGGCCACCGACCCAGAAGACGGCCGCCGTGCCCACCGCGGACACCAATCCCAATGCGGCGAAGAATCCCCTCCCCACCATCGACCGTTTCACCGAGGAGTCCCGAACGAGGGCGGCCTGGTCACTGAACCTCGTCGCCTCCTGGTCCCAGCGGCCAAACAAGCGAACCAGCATTGCGCCGCTGACATTGAACGTCTCCTGAAGGATGCCCGACATCTTGGCCTCGTGCTCCATCAGGTCCTGGGTGACCCGTTTCAGGACTCTGGCCACCCGTCGGGCCGGTATGACGAAAAGGGGAAGCGCGGCCACGGCCAGGATGGTGAGCCGCCAGTCGGTTGCGATCATGGTGATCAGGATGAACACGACGGAGACGACGTTGGAGACGATCGACACGAAGGTGCCTGTGATTGCGGACTGAGCGCCCTCGACGTCGCTGTTGAGACGACTCATCAGCTCGCCGGTCTTGGTGGCGGTGAAGAAGCGCAGAGACATCCGTTGCAGGTGCTCGTAGAGCTCCCGGCGGAGATCGAAGATGATTCCTTCCCCGACATTCGACGACCACCAGCGCTGGACCACCCCTACGAGCGCGCTCACCACAGGGACCACGATCATGCCCAGGCCGAGCAGCGTGAGCTGACCGATGTCACCGTTGGGGATGGCCTCGTCGATCAGCAGCCCCATGAGGATCGGTGGCACCACACCGAGCCCGGAGATGATCAGGATCGTCACCAGCACGCCGATCAGACCCCACAGGTAGGGCCGGCCGTAGGACCAGACGCGTCGGAGCAGGGCCCGGTCTACGTCGGGTCGGTCACGCTCCTCGTCGTACTGCAGGTAACTCCACCAGCCACCGGAGTGATAGATACCGGGCCTCCATCTCGGTCACCGAAGGTTATCCGTCGGTCACCTCTAGCTCCGAGAGGGGCACCGGGTCGAGCACCATGCGCTGGAGCGCCTCGGCGGTCACGTAGGAGCGCCCGAAGAGCTCGTATCGATACTGCGTATCGAACCAGATCATGGTCGTCCCGTTGCCCGCCTCCAGCGACCAGACAGGCCGGCCCGACACTGTGGTGACTGCGCACACCTCCGTTGTGCGATCGGCGAAGCGCTCACAGGAGTTGTCGGCCCCCGCCGCGGCGACTTCCGCTGCGGTCTCGGGATCTATCGAGACGTTGAGGACGATCATCTGGGCCACGGAGCGGGATCGGGTGTAGGGCTCTGACGACCAAATCCCGAATGCCGCCACCGGGTCGTCGGCCAGGTCGCCTCGTTCATCGAACACGAGCTGGGACGTGACGTACTCCGACAGATAGGGCGTCGACGACGGGAACTGGACATCCGGGAGCAGAGCGACGATCTCGGCCCTGCTCGCCTGGATGAACAGATCGCCACCCCGGCGGGCGAACACCGCGGTCTTCAACGCCTCGGGATCGTCCAGGAACTGGCCACCAAGCTCGTCGTTGAACCACTTGAGGACCCTGGCGTCGACCACGACCGGAACCGTCGACGGCACCGTGGACGTAGTGATGATCGTCGGCTCTCCCAGCCAGTCAGAGCTGCGCTGTCCGAGTGAGCCCAATGGCGCGTCACCGCAGGCGGCCATGGTCACGGCCGCGGCTACCAGCAAGACGATGGCCATACGTGTGCGCAAGTCTCTCTCCAGGAGCGTCCCCGTCGGAGCATGTAAGTAGTGCTCCGTTCTCAAACGAGTCGGACCGGGTGGGCGGTTCCCGGTCCACGATGGTTGCTCAAAAGCTAACAGCACACTCCTTATCCTCCTGGTTGTGAGCACACTCACCCTGGTCACCGATTCGTACCCGGCCCCTGCCGCACTCGACGTCGCAGTGAGTCATGCCACCCTCGATGCGGTGGCCCGTGGCGAGATAGGGGCGGTGTTGCGTCTTCACGTACCTGGCGCACTCGTTGCCTTCGGCGGATCGGATCGGGTACACCCGGGTTACCCACAGGCGGTGAGGGCGGCGCTGGCCAATGGCTTTGGGGCGATCGAGCGTCTGGCTGGGGGCAAGGCGGCGGTGTTTCACGAGCGGACCATCGCCTTCGCCCTCGCCATTCCGGAGACCGACGCCAAGACCGGAATCGAGACACGCTTCTCGGCAATCGCCCGGGTAATGGTCGACGCCTTCGAATCCCTGGGGATCGATGCCCGGATCGGGGAAGTGCCCGGGGAGTACTGCCCGGGACGTTGGTCGGTCAATGTCGGGGGAAAGGTCAAGGTCATGGGGGTGGGACAGCGCCTGGTGAGAGGCGCGGCCCATGTTGGGGGGGTGGTCGTGGTGGACGAGGGCCAGCGGATCCGGGACGTCCTGATCCCCGTCTACCGCGCCCTGGAGATCGACTGGGATCCCCGTACCACCGGCGCCCTTGCCGATCGTGCCCCGGGTCTCGACAACGCCAAGGTCACCCAGGCGATCATCGCCTCGTTCTCGCGGCTGTTCGAGGTGATCCCGGGAACGCTGCCCTCGAGCGTCATCGAAGATGCCCGGGGCCTCCTCCCCCAGCATCTGCCCCGGGTGGCCTGATGCGTGTTCTCGTCCTGAACGGGCCCAATCTGAACCGGCTCGGCACCCGGGAGCCGGAGGTGTACGGCAACACCACGCTCGCAGATCTGGAGGCGATGATCGGGCGATGGGGGAAGGATCTGGGGATGGAGACGGTGTCTCGCCAGTCCAACCACGAAGGTGAGCTGGTGGAGGCCATTCAGCAGGCCGATGACTTCGACGCGATCGTCATCAACCCGGGGGCGCTCACCCACACCTCACGAGCGCTGGGCGACGCACTGCAGTCGGTGGGGATCCCGGCAGTCGAGGTCCACATCTCGAACATCAGGCAGAGGGAGCCATGGCGCATGGTCTCCCTGGTGGCGTCGAGCTGTGTCCGGACGATCTACGGCCGGGGCGTGGGCGGTTATCAGGACGCTCTGCGGCATATCGGCAACAGGGCAAGGACTCCCTTCGAAACAGTGCCTTACGGCCCACACCCCGACAACGTGTGCGATGTCCGGCGTCCGTCGGGCGATCCGCTCGGGGTGGTGATCCTGGCTCATGGCGGGTTCTGGAGGGAGGAATACGAGAGGGACATCACCGAGACGTTGGCGGTCGACCTGGCCGGGCGCGGCATGACCAGCTGGAACATCGAGTATCGCCGCGGGGGAGGGTGGCCGGGCTGTGCCCACGATGTCCTCACCGCGATCGACCACATCAGGACGGTCGAGGGGCCGGAGCCGACACTCGCCATGATCGGACATTCGGCCGGTGGGCATCTCGCCCTCTGGGCCGGGGCACGGAGGACGGGCAAGATCGATCTCGTCGTCGGTCTGGCATCGGTGACCGACCTGTCCGCACTGGCAGATTCGGGGTCGAGGGGTGCAGAGGATGCACGGCGGCTGCTCGAAGCCGGGGCACCGGCGTCGGTCGGCGCGATCCCGGGCCAGACCTTCCTGCTCCATGGTGGGGGCGACGAGATCGTCCCGACCACCCACTCGACCCGCCTTTCCACAGAGGCCCGGGTCGAAGTCGTCCCCAATCTGGGCCATTTCCACATGCTCGACCCGGAACAGGAGCACTGGCCGTCGGTGGTGGCCGCGCTGGGGAAAAACCCCGCTACGAGTTGATGCGAGTTGCCGCCGTTATCCACAGACCGGTAGGGTTTGCGGCTGGGCCGTGGTCCTGGTCCGCAGAACGCGGGCCCTGTGCCCACGGTGGAGTCAAAGTCGATGCGTTTCAGACGCCTCTCATTTATCGCTGGATGGGCGGCAGTCGCACTCCTGGCAGCGGCCGGGTTTGCGGCATTTGGTACTACGGGCGGTACTGAGGCCGAGCAGGAATTCGACGCGGCCGAACCAGGGCTTGGTCACAGCACCGGGGCACAGGCCGGCTTCAACTTCGCTCTCCTCGCTGGCGACACGGCGGTACCGGCTTCGGACGATGTGACGGGCACGACTCTCGCCGAGACCCCTTCCGCAGAGACAGCCGAGGCCGGTGCCAGCGGCACAATCGCCTCCGCCGAATCTGGCTGGCTCTCACAGGTCCAGGTCAGGGCGCTGGCAGCCAAGTACTTCGCCCCCGAAGACGTGAACCGCGCCGTCCGCGTCGCCTGGTGCGAGTCCCATTTCAATCCGGCATCGACCAATCTCCGCACCGGCGCCGTCGGCCTGTTCCAGCATCTGCCCCGCTACTGGGAGGCCAGAGCAGAGAGCGCCGGTTTCCCCGGCGCCGAGCCGACCGACCCGGAGGCCTCCACGGCGGCCGCGGCCTGGGCGGTGTACAACGAAGGTGGCTGGGACATCTTCGTTTGTCGGGGCTGAGGACTGCCCCTGATGGGCGGGCGAAACGTGCTCGGCGGCGAGCTCGACCCCTGCGGCACCGACCCGGTCACCGGCTTCTACCGGGACGGCTCGTGCACCAGCGGGCTCGAGGACGTGGGGAGCCACACGGTATGCGCCGTTGTGACCCACGAGTTCCTCGACCATCAACGTGGCATCGGAAACGATTTGAGCAGCCCGATGCCCGAGTATCTCTTTCCGGGTCTGGTTCCCGGTGACCGCTGGTGTGTCACCGCCATCAATTGGCTCCGGGCCCATGATGATGGTGCGGCCGCCCCGATCGTGCTGGCGTCGACCCATGAGCGGGCCCTGGAGGTGATCCCCATCGAGATCCTCCGTCGATACGCCGTGGACGTCCCACCCGACCCTTCGGGCATCGAGGTCTGAGCCAGGGCCCATCTCGGCGCGAGAAAATGCCCTGCCCTCGGTACGATTCGGGGCGTGAACAGGCGTCTACCGGCAGTCGCTGGCGTCGTGCTCCTGGTCGCCGCGTGTGCTCAGACACCACCGGAGCGAGATGCACTTCCCCGGGTCGAGGACGCCCTGGATGCGCCCGCCCAGTGCAGTTTTCTTCTCGGTGAGCCACAAGGCGTCCTGGTGCAAGAAGTGTCCCCTGACTCCGCCGCCGACGGGCTGCTGATTGCCGGGGATGTCATCGTCGCCTTCGACGATCAGCCGACGCCGGACTCCTCGTCTCTCCTCGCTGCCCTCGGTGAGAAGGAGGCAGGAGAGACGGTCGAGATCGACGTCAGACGCGGCGATGAAGAGACCCACCAGACCATCACGCTGGGCGAGGAGGGCGGGGAACCGCGCATCGGCGTGTCGATCAGGACCCAGTACGAGACCGTGGAAGCGTCCGACATCGACACCGACATCGCGCCCGGCCCATTGATCCGCCCAATCTCCATCGGCGGGACGATCTATCTCTTCGACCCCGAAGCGCGGGTCTGGGAGCGGACCGACATCCAGGTTCCAGACGAGCTGAACTGGGTGTCGACCAGCTCAGGCATCTACGGGATAGAGGACGAGGTGATAACCGACGTGGGCACGGAAGAGGAAGTGCCACATGACGGCTTCGAGGGCTGGGAGCCGATACGTGTCATCGGATCGGTGGATGACGACCTGATAGTCGTCGTCACTCGAGAGGTTCCCGAAGACCCCGAACGGGTGGCGGTCGGCGTCTCGCGGTTCGATCCAGTCTCGGCCCGGACCGTCTGGGCAGAGCCCGTGGTCGACGGGTTCGGCATCCCTATCTCCGCCCTCGGCTCACCCGAGGGGGATCAGATCGTCCTGGTGGGTGTCGACGAGGATGGCACCGAGATCATGGGCATCGATGTCTGGAGCGGCGACGGTCTCGCTCGGGGAATGGAGGATCTGGTGGCTCTGGGGACCCCGGTGGGCTGGATGGACGACGAAACCGTCCTCTTCAGGACCGCGGCCGAGACCGGGTCACTGCTGACCGTGCCCGGCGGGGATATCGAGGAGGTGACCCTGGAGAGCGCCGTGGGTGGGCTCCCCCTGTTCCCTGTCGGTGACGGCACGAGCGTCCTCGCCATAGACGACGAGACACTGGTCCTCGAGGACCTCACCCTGAGCGGGGATTTCCAGGTGCTGGCGGAGAACTGTTCCGTGACCCGTGTCGGCGAGCCCGGCTGGGCCGATTAGAGGTCTGTCGCCTCTTCGGCCCCGTTCGGGTTGTTGCCGGTGGCGGCCACCTCGCGGCCCGACCTGGTGAGGGCGGCTCGCTGCCGCTCCTCGGCCACCTCGTCTGACACCGCCTGCCATCCCGATGGCTCCCGCATCGCCTTCGACCCTGGGGCGCTCCCCATGATCTCGGCGACCTCGTCACCGGAGATCGTCTTCTTCTCCTCCAGCACCGCCGCCAGCTCCAGGATCTTCTCCTGATTCTCCTCGAGGAGGAGGGTGACACGCTCGTAGAGGGCCTCGAGGCTCTCCTCGATGGGCTCGCGCTGCTCCCGAAGGGCGGTGGAGACGGGATTCGCCGGGCCTCCCATGCCGGATTCGCGGGTATTCATCGCCGAGGCCAGCCCCTTTCCCATCCCGAAGGAGCCGTGCATGAGCGCAGCTACCGTCGAGGCGGACGAGAGGTCTCCGGAGACCCCCGAGCTGTTGTCCCCGGCGAAGAACATGCGCTCCCCGGCCAGCGAGGCCAGAGAGACCATGATGTCGGTCTCCATCTCGGAGCGCCACTGTGTGAATCGCTCCTCCTGACCCATCGACTTCACCATTCCCAGCGTCGAGGCTCTCTTCTCGATCGAGACCATGTCGATCCTCCGATGCGCCCCGAGCAGGTGGGCCGTGACGGCGTGACATGCCTCGTGGATGGCGACCGCGTGACGCTCCCTCTGGATGTAATCGACGTCCTCAGGCGGGCCCAGCTCCTTGAGGGACTTGGCCTTCCAGATGTCGGGCCACTCGATGGCCTGCCGGCCGTCGCGGACGGCGATGATCAGGCCCTCGTTGACCATGTCCTTGATCTTGGCCCCGGAGTAATAGGGGGTGACTGTGGCCAGACGGTCGATCTCCTCTTCGGTGAGGTGATGCTCCACCTTGTTCAGATAGCCGACGATGGTCTGCCGACGGCCCTCCTTCGATGGGAACCCGACCTTGTAGATGCGGTCGATCCGGCCCGGACGCAGCATCGCCTCGTCGAGGGCGTTCGGCATGTTCGTCGCCATGATGTGGAGGATCCGGTACTTGGGCGGTGGCTTGGGGCGGAAGCCGAGCAGCTTGCGGAAACGGTTGGTGATGCCTCTCGGCTTGGCCAACCCGTTCATCTCGGTGAGCAGGGCCTGGAGGACACCCATGCCCCCGCCACCGCCCATGCCACCCATGATGATCCGGTCCATGAAGCCCCGTCTCGGCTCCTCGGCCTCCTTGGCCTCCTCCCCGGCCCAATACGTGGTGAGCATCTCTTGGGTCTGCGAGGTCAGATAGCTGAAGCCGTTGCAGCTGAAGCCACCGTGTGACATGGCAGCCGCCCCCAGTTGGCCGGTGGGTGACCCCATCTGCCCCCTGGAGCCGAGCGAGTCCGCCTCGTCGAAGAACACGATCACACCCCCGTGGCGGAGGCTGAGCTTGCGCAGCTTGCGATAGAGGCCCTTCACCTTGAGCAGACCGATCCCGAAGAACATGTTGATGAAGGCGCCCGGCTCGACGAAGACATAGGGTCGGCCGGTCTCCCCCGCCACGGCCTGGGCCATCAGGGTCTTTCCCGTGCCGGGAGGGCCCCACAGGAGGATTCCTCCCGGGATGTACCCACCCTTTGCCTCGATCTCGTCCGGCTTCTCGAGGAAGGCGATGTTCTCCCGGATCAGGTCGAGGACGTGGTCCTGGCCCCAGACATCGTCGAAGCGCGTGGTGACTTCTTCGGGGAGGATGACGTCGGTGCCGCCCCTGGACAGCAGCCAAAAGATCCCAAGGAACTGGATGGCGACGAACAGGAACCCGAACGACAGTTGGAGCAGGAAGGGGAAGGCCTGGGCGAACAAGCGTGGTGCCTGGGTCAGGGCCTCCAGCGGACCGTTGACCTCGGGCACGAAATAGTCGATGAGAAGGGCGAAGACGAAGATGTAGACGATCCAGCGGATGAATCGGGCGATCCGGAACCTGGTCCACGGCTTCATGTGCTGGTGCGTCCAGCGCTCGATGCCGCCGAAGATGCTGTCCTGCCAGAACGAGTTGTAGGCCGCTGACTTCTCCGACAGCCAGTAATGAACCTGACGGGTCAGCTCGAGGAGGAACAGGAGGCCCAGGGCGATCCCGGCGGTCGTCGTGAAGAATTCGGCGGCGACTTCCCAGAAGCTGAGAAAACCAACATCGTCGCTGCTGGCGACGATGGCGCCGATGATCACACCGAGGAGGACCAGGATCTTTATCCGGTCCCAGATGTCGGCCCGGCGCCTGGTGGCCCGGATGTCCCTCTGGCGGGTGTTCAAGCCCTCTTGTTTACGAGCCATGAGTCGACCACTCCCTCGATGGTGTCTTGGTTGGCGATGAAGCACTCTCTGTTGCACCCGGCGATCATCGAGTAGATCCGGGTGTCGTCCTCGTTGGATACCGAGATCAGGTAGGCGACACCCTGCCCGGTCGCGGACTCGTCCTGATAGGCGACCAGCACCCTGACCCCGTCGAAGCCGTTGCCAAAGCTGAAATCCTCTTTGGTGATCTCTTCGCTGTTGGATAGGCCGTAGTAGGGAAGAACCGACTGGGTGAGCATGGCCCGGGAAAGGAGATCTTTCTCGACCTCCCCGACCTGGCGCACCGACATCGAGCCGATCGGGTACTCGGCATCGACCAGGCTGCTCTCCAGGTTCCCGACATCACGCACCGGGCCCCCGTCGAACCCGACGCTGGTGATGGCCGGGAAGCTGAAGCCCTGAACCTGCTCGTCGAAGGGGATGTCCTCGAGCTCGGACAGCTCGGCAAGCTCGTACACATGCCATGACTCGGGCAGATCGAACCTGCTCAGCCGATCGTCGTCAGTGAAAGTGACCACACCGTCGTCCGCGCCCGAGCAGGCAGCGAGCATCAACGCAAAGCTCGCCGTGACGACCAGGCGAGTAGGCCCCAAGGCGATCCGTCTGATGCCTTCAGCCTATTACGGGTCACGACTTTTATCGCCAGAACTTGGTGAAACCATCTATCTTCGGACGCCCGTCCCCAAGCGTGAAGAGGAGGAGACATGGACGGCCAGCCCCAAATCCGTCACGTTGTCCTCCGCGCATCGGACGCCCGATACGAGACCCCATCCGAGATGGCCGGTCACAGCACAGGCCTGACTCGTTGGGCCATGATCGATCACAACACACCAGGGGCGGTGCATACCGGGTTCGGGGTGAGCCGACTGGTCTCGGAGGGCCGGGTCGACCCACATGTCCACTCCTTCGAGGAGTCCTTCTACGTCCTGGAAGGGTCTGTGATCGTGGAGACGCCCGAGGCAACGGTGGAGCTGGTTCCCGGCGACTACGGGATGATCCCGATCGGTGTGCCCCATGCCTGGCGAAACGAATCGGGTGAGGACGCAAGCTGGGCCGATCTACTCACCCCTCAGCCACGCCCCTGGTTCGACAGTGACACCTACTTCGTGCCCGGCCCCCCGGAACAGAAGCCGATCCCGGTCGACCCACGCGACCCGCGGACACGTGCGTTCGGGCACATCGCGCCGGAGAACATGGACCCTGCCAAGCAGGGTCAGGATCTCTTGGCGGTGTCGGCCAGCATGCGCACCGCCCTCCTGGTGTACACCGGCATCACGGTCAAGATGATGTCCGACACCGACCTGGGCGCCCAATTGTCGACCATGTTCATGGTCCAGTACGACCCTCGGGGTGGCCCCGGCTTCCATGACCACCCGTTGGAGGAGACGTACCTAATCCTCGACGGCGAGGTCGAGGCCTGGTTCGACGGTGAGCAGTATCTGCTCGAGGCGGGAGACGTCGCATTTGCCGGGGTGGGGGCGGTGCACGCATTCAACAACGCCACCGAAACCACCGTGCGTTGGCTGGAGACACAGTCGCCGGGACCACCGGCCCGCTATTCCTATCGATTCGCCCGGGACTGGGAATATCTGACCGACCACCTCGGCGAAGACTGAGCACTCAGTCCTCCGTCAAGGAAAGCAGGTCGTAAACGACGCCGGTACCGGGCTCCTCGGCCCGACAGGTCAGGTAGTCGGCCCAAGTCGACTCTCGTGCTGCCACCTGGACCCTGAAGACGAGCTCCCCGGGCCCACGGAGAATCACCTCGGCGTGATCGCGACCGGAGCGTATGTATTCGACGACGATGACATCGTCCAAGCCGGTCAGTCCCCTCGACGCACGCAAGAAGTGCTCGGCGGCCTGGACCAGGCGTGGCTGGATGCTCCGGCCGCGGTGATGCGGCAGATACAACCGGCCCTCCTCGTAATCGGCGACGAGCGGACCGGCATCCTCCGGCTCGAGACGCCCGAAGTAGTCGCCGCGGGGAAGCACGAGGAGGTTCCCGGCGAACCGGTCACCACCGATGTGAGACACCTCCCACGCCCGTTCGGGTCGAACCTCGGAGATGGCCCGGTAGAGCGGTCTGCCCCGGTCGGCGCAACAAATGTCGTGACGCCCGTGGGTGCACACCAGGAAGATGGGATCGTCGTGAGAGTCCCCCGGCCCCGGCTCACCTCCCGCGAGCGATTGCAGATCGAGGTCGAGGAGCGCTTCCGGGTCAGG
>JBMDXS010000075.1:0-65401 GCA_048595045.1 Acidimicrobiia bacterium | reverse complement strand
GACCGGCAGGTCCCGACGCGGCGGCGGAGACATCGTGCCCCGGATCACGGCTACCGCCACCATGAGCAGGGTGGCCGTGCCGATGCGTAACGCCCCCATCCAGATCGGTGCGACCGTTTTGACCCCGGTCGCCATCACCGGCCAGTTGAGACCGAGGATCAGAACTACCAGGCCCAGCAGGGCGTAGATGACCGGGCGGGAGAGCTTCACACCGCGACCCCCTCACAACCTGCCGGTAACGTGCCCCAACTCTCATGACGACAATCGACATCCACTGCCATCTGGCCACGCCATCCAGCCGTCCTCCCGTGGAGGAGTTCCGTCGCCCCGAGTTCGAGCCCTACGACTTCTTCATGGGTCAGGACTCCAAGGACCAGAACAAGGTCATGTACCCGAGCATCGTCGATCGGCTCACCACCCCGGAAGCCCGGATCGAGGACATGGATCGGATGGGTGTCGAGGTTCAGGGTCTGGCCACCTTCGTCTCGGAGTATCACTACTGGGCGCCCCCCGAAGCAGCGGCCGAGTCGGCCCGGATCCAGAACCACAACCTGGCGGCGATCGTCGCCGCCAACCCCGAGCGCTTCGTCGGGATCGGGGCGACCGTGCCCCTCCAGGAAATCGACCTCGCCATCGCCGAGATGGACCGCGTCGTCGACGACCTCGGCTTCAAGGGCCTGCAGATCGGCGGGACCATCAATGGGCGAAACCTCGACGAGGCGGAGTTCCGGCCGTTCTGGGCGGCGGTCGAAGCCAAGGGCATCCCGGTGATCCTGCACCCGAGCGGCTACCCCGAGGGGCAGAGATTCGGCAGTTACTTCCTGACCAACTGCATCGGGAACCCGCTGGAGACGATGGTCGCCGCCACCAGGATGATCTTCAGCGGCCTTTTCGAGGAGCACCCGGGGATAAAGCTCGTGCTGCTCCACGGAGGGGGGTATCTGCCCTTCTATTGCGCCCGGGCCGATCACACCTGGGAGGTTCGCCCCGAGACGAGAGTCGCCATACCCGACCATCCTCCCAGTCACTACATGAAGCGTCTCTTCTACGACACGATGGTCTTCCAGCCGCTCTATCTGCGTCATCTGGTCGACATCGTCGGCGTCGATCGGGTCATGCTGGGCACCGACTACCCCTTCGACATGGGGGAGACCGACCCGGTGCAACTCATCGATGCCACCGAGGGTCTGAGCGACGCCGATCGGGCCGCGATCTCGGGTGGCAACGCGGCCAGGGTGTTCGGGCTGGGCTGACCGTCGGCTCATCGCTTGCCGGGCTCGAACCGGTAGTGGAGGAACTCGGGCGCCCAGCGGGCGACCAGCCAGGCCCCGACGATGCAGGCGAGGCCACCCGATACGACGCTGAACCTGATCGAGGTCAACTCGGCGACCACACCGGCTTCGAGATCCCCGAGACGGGGCCCACTGGCCACGACTGCCGTGTGCATCCCGCCCATGCGACCCCGTAGCTCGTCGGGAGCAGTCAACTGCACGATGCTCCCCCGGAAGATGGCGGATACGACGTCGGCCGCGCCGGCCAAGCCCAGCATGACCAGGGCCAACGGCAGGGAGTCGGTGAGGCCGAAGATGGCGATGGCGAGACCCCACCCCATCACTGCGAAGACGGTGGCCCGCCCCTGACGGACCACCGTCGACACCCAGCCCGACGTGAGTGCTGCCAGGAGGGCGCCCACCCCCGGCGCTGCGTAGAGGAGGCCTACGGTGAACGCATTGCCACCGAACACCTCGGTCCCGATGGCCGGGAACAGCGCGGTGGGCATCCCGAAGACCATTGCGTTGAGATCGATGAGGAGGGTGGCCTGGATCACCCGCTGGTCCTTCAGGTATCGGAATCCCTCGGCGATCGACGAGAAGCCAAAATCTCGGCCCCCACCGATTGTGGCGACGTCGGGGACGCGGCGCATCAGGACGGCGCTGATGAGGAACATGACCATTTCGGTGCCGTATGTCACCGGCAGGCTCACCGTCGCGATGAGAAGACCGGCTATGGCCGGGAAGGCGGCGTGGGCGACATTGGTCATCGTCTGATTGAGGGCGAGCGAGGCGGGAAGCAGATCCCGACCGACCAGACCGGGGACGATGGCATGACGGGCCGGGTTATCGATCGCAGAGACACCGGCATTGATGGCGACAAGGGCGAATAGCGGCCACACGAGAGGTTGTTCTGCCAAGGAGTTCCACAACAGCCCCGCCGCAGTAGCGGCCAGGGTCAGCTGTGAGGTGATTATCAGCTTCCGTCGATTGACCGCGTCGGCGAGAGCACCCCCCACCACGGATACCAGGAGGAGTGGGACCAACTGGACCAGGCCGAGCAGGCCCACGGCCAGGGTCGACCCGGTCAATTGGTACACCTGCACTGGCACGGCCACGACCGTCATCTGCCTGCCGGCCTGGGCGAAGAACATCCCCGAGAAGAGCCACCGATAGCCAGGGACGCGGCGCAATGGGGTGACGTCGACCACCGCCAGACGTCCCCAATGTCGAAGCCGATCCGTCAACCGATCATCCTCCCCTGGCCTCGCCCGTGTGACAGTGGTGAACACTCGGGAAGCTGACCTGTTGATTTGGCGCGGAGACGTTGTCTGTAGACCGACGTCGGAGCGCCAGAATGGTTGCGGTCATTCTAAGAGGTCATTCGAGGTCGGCTTGAAGGGTCTCGGGCACCGCCCGCCACATGACGGTGGCGCCGACCAGGCCGAAGCCCGCAACGGCCAGCGCCGCCGCCCCTAGTGAGGCGATCGAGGTGACGGCGGCCACCAGCAGCGGCCCCCCTGCGGTTCCGAGGTCGCTGATGAGACGCCAGATCCCAAAGAACTGGCTCCGCCCGAGCCGTGGGGAGAAGTCGGATCCGAGGACCATGTTGATCCCGGCGCCGAGGCCGTTGGCCAGACCGAGGAAGAGCCCGACGACGAGCAGCCCGGCGAAGGTGGACGTGAGGGGAATCAGCGCCATCCCCACCGACAGCAAGATGAGACAGGGAACCGCAGCCCATTTGCGTCCCTTCCGGTCCATCAACATCCCAATCGGGTAGAAGATGGCCATCTCGATCCCCGCCGAGGCTCCGAAGATCAGGGAGATTTGGCTGGCGCCGAGGCCGAGATGATCACCCCACAGCGGGACGATGGCCTGACGGGCGGTCCGCAGCACCTGGATGGCCACCGCGACGAAACCGGCGGTCCGGAGGACCTGGCCACTGTCACTGAGCAGTGTCCGCAGCGAGGGCGTCGGCTCGGTTTCTACGCCGGAGTCGGAGACGGTGGGCTCGACCGTGAAGAAGAGGGTCACCGCGGCGGCGACGGCGAACAGGGCTTGAGCGAAGAATGGCCCGGCCAGGCCGAGTGGGATGATGACGAGGCCGCCGATCAACGGGCCGATGAATTGCCCGGCCCTCATGGTGCCGCCCATGATCGACATCACCCGCCCCCGCTGGCGGAGCGGGGTGGCCTCGGTGGCGTAGGTGAGACGAGCCAGCGCCCAAACCGACCAGGCGCAGCCGAGCAGAAAGACCAGGACCGAATACACGGCGATGCTGGGCTGGGAGGCGATCCCGACCGCGACCAGGGCGAGGGTGCCCGTGGCCAACAACATAGACCAGCGCTCCCCGATGCGTGCCACCATCAAACCCGCCGGGATGTCGAACACGAGGGTCCCGATACCGCGGAGGGCAACGATGAACCCGGCCGCTGCGGGGGAGGCACCCAGATCGAGGGCGACCAGGGCGATGACCGGTATGGCCGCCCCCTGCCCGATGGAGAACAGGAGGTTCGGCACGTAGACGGAGCCGGTCAGTGAGCCGATCCGAAATGGCTCGGTCGACTTGGGGTGCCGGCTCACTTGGAGGCTTGGGAGATCGCCCGGCGCACCCACTCCGAGCCGATCGGATAGTGGTCGACGGTGATCCCCATCCCCACCAGCGCATGCTCCACTGCGGAGGCGACTGCAGCGGCGGTGGGGATCGTGCCACCCTCGCCGGCGCCCTTTGCGCCCAGCGGGTTGGTCGGCGACGGAGTCTCGGTGTGGATCTTGGTCAGCGGAGGCATGTCGGCGGCCGTGATCAGTCGGTAGTCCATGAACGATGTGGTGAGCGGCTGGCCGTCTTCGCTGAACCGAACCTCTTCCGATAGGGCATTGCCCAACCCGTGGGCGACGCCGCCATCGATCTGGCCATCGACGATCATCGGGTTGAGCAGCGTCCCGCAGTCGTGGACGACGACGTAGCCGACGACGACCACATGGCCGGTCTCCGGGTCGACCTCCACCTCGGCCACATGGGTACCGAAGGTATATGCCAGGCCGTCGAAGGGGAGGACGCGCTCCACCGAGAGCCCTGGTCGTTGCTGGCCCTCCGGCAGGACGGCGCCCAGCTTGGGCTGAAGACCCGCGGCCAGGTCGCCGAGAGGGATCTCGGTCCCGGGTTGGCCCACGACCATGGCCACTCCGTCGGCCAGGACGATGTCCTGGCTCGAAGCCTCGAGACGGTCGGCGGCGAGGCGCTTGACGGTTTCGGCGAGATCGCCCGCGGCTACATGGGCGGCCGATGCGGTGGTCTGGCCGCTACGGCTGGCCACCGTCGCGATGCCGTGCCCGTAGGCGGCCGTGTCGCCGGACCGAACCCTGACCCGATCCGGGCTGACGCCGAGATGGGAAGCGCAGATCTGGGCGAGCACCGTGGCGTGACCCTGTCCTTGCGAGCTCGCCCCGGTCTCGATCAGGACCTCGCCATTGGTGAGCACCTCGATACGCACGCCTTCGTACGGCCCGAGCCCGGTGTCCTCGACATAGGAGGCGATGCCGAAGCCGCGAAGACGGCCCGAGTCGGCCGAGCGTGACCTTCGTTCCTCGAACCCGTCGAGGTCGGCCACCTGCAACGCCCGATCGAGCGCAGCCCCGTAATCGCCACTGTCGTAGGTCACCCTGCGGCCGTCGGAGGCGGCGATGTCCACGACATAGGGCAGCTGATCGGGTCGGACGAAGTTGCGTCTCCTCACCTCGGCCCGGTCCAGCCCCAGCTCGCGGGCGATGGCGTCGACCACTCGCTCGATGGCGAAGGTGGCATTGGGGCGGCCGGCACCCCTGATCGCCCCGGTGGGTGTTGCGTTGGTGAAGACCACGTCGATGGCGGCGTCGAGAGCGGGGATGGCGTAGGGCCCGGAGAGGAGACGCAGCGTGGTCATCGGGACCACGATCCCGTAGGGGACATAGGCCCCGCAGTCGTGCACCAGCCTGACCCGAAGCCCGAGGATCAGCCCCTCCCGGTCGACGGCCGCCTCGACGTTTCCGCTCTGGCCACGCTGCTGGTTGGTTGCTACGAAATGCTCCCGGCGACGCTCGGTCCACTTCACCGGGCGTCTCAACTTCAGGGCCAGCGCGGCTACGACGTACTCCTCGGCGTAGATGGCCGCTTTCGGCCCGAAGCCACCGCCGACGTCGGGCGCGATCACTCGCAGCTCATCGGGGGAGAGACCGAGATAGCCGGCCAGCTGAGCCCGGATGGCATGTGGCGCCTGGCTGGAGCTCCACAGCGTGAGCCGGCGCTCGGCATCGTCCCAGCGGGCCAGGACCGCCCTGCCCTCCATGGAGGCCAGGGCGCCGCGGTGCTGGTCGACCTCGACGGTGATCCGGTGTGGGGCAGCGGTGAAGACAGCGTCGACATCCCCAAAGGATGCGGTGAGGGTTCCGACCAGGTTCGTCTCAGAGTCGAGGTGGGCCGGGGCAGCTTCTGGGTCCAGGGCTCGACGATGGTCGATGATCACCGGCAATGTCTCGTAGTCCACGCCCACCAGGTCGGCGCAGTCCACGGCTCCCGCCGCCGTCTCTGCCACGACGACTGCCACGGGCTGCCCCACATAACAGACCTCGTCGATGGCGAGGGGTGGGGACTGGATCGACTGGGTGATCAGAGGTGATGGGTATTGGTTGGGCATCGGGCGCTCCAGGCCGAGGTCGGCAGCGGTAAAGAGCTCCCCGATCCCAGTCTCGTCCAGGGTGATCGAGCCGATCGTGGCGTGGGCCTCGACACTTCTCACGAAGACGGCGTGGAGCACCCCGGGGGGCGCGATGTCATCGACGTACCGACCCTGTCCGGTGACGAGCCTCGGGTCCTCCACCCGGCGGAGAGGCTGTCCGATCACCGTTCCAGCCCGCCCAGCTCCTCCAGGTACCTGCAGAGGGCAGCGGCGTCGAGGTCGCCCAGCCCCGCCTCGCTGGCCGCCTCGTAGCTGGGAACGGTTGCATCGAGTAGGGGAGTGGGTGCGCCCACCGACCGTGCAAACTCTCGGATGATTCGCGAGTCCTTGAGCAGGATGTCGAGACGCGCCGCAGCCGGGTAGTCGTCGGCCACCATCATCGGTCCGCGTATCTCGAAGATCTTGGAGGAGCCGACCCCGTCCTCCATCACCTCCTGGACGCGTTGGGGGTCGAGCCCGGCGGCGATTCCCAGGGCATGGGCCTCGGCGGCGGCGAGACCATGAACGGCGACCAGGAGGTTGGCCACATACTTCATCTTCGAGCCGTTGCCGAACTCGCCCAGGTAGTGAGTCGATCGCCCGATCGCATCGAAGACGGGCCGAGCCCTGTCGAACCCGTCCTCGCTTCCCGAGGCGAAGACGACGAGGGTGGCGTCTGCCGCCTGGAGGCCGGTCCCGGAGAGCGGGGTGTCCATCAGCTCGATCCCGGACCCGGCGAGGACATCACGCGCCGCGAGCTTGTCGGCGAGTGGGAACGTCCCCGTCTCCAGGCACAACAGCCCTTCTGGTCCCACCTCCGCCACTTCGCCGGCCACAGCCCCCAGCGCGCCCGTGGTCGGCAGCGAGAAGACGACGACCCCGGCGAGGCCAGAGACCTCGGCGGCCGAGTGGGCCGGTTCTCCCCCGAAATCGGCAAACGTGGAGAGGCGGGATGGCTCGACGTCGTAGCCGACCACTTCATGCCCGGCGGCGAGCAGGTTGCGTGCCATCGCCGAGCCCATGACCCCGAGGCCGATCACCCCGATCATCTCAGACATGGTCTTCCCCGTATAGAGAGATGGTCGCCACCACCCCATCTTGCCCGTCAACGGCCACGATCAAATCACCCGGCGGGATGGCGACCCCACAGACCGCCGGGACCCGCAGAGCCCGGGCGGACTCGAACAGGTGGGCGGCGGGGCTCCCCGTCTCGGTGACGATGGCCGCGGCATCCCAGAGGAGGGGGGCCAGGTTGGGAACCGGCTGCCCGGCGGCCAGGACGCGACGCGACGGCAAGGGGACCCGGAAGTCCTCGGGACGGGTCAGCACCCCGGCTGCTATGCCTGCCGAAGCGGGTGTTCCCTGGACCCGGTGGCCGTTGCCGAGGACGATGGATGCGACGAAGGGCTCCCAACGCCCAACCCCGCGGCGCCGGCCCTGGTGCTCGATGTCCGGTTGCCCGGCCGGCTCGTGCAGCTCGCCGGCGTGGCGCCGGATCGGTGGCGCCCGGTCGATCGCGTCCAGTGCCGGGCCAGGGTCCGGTCCCAGAAGGACCTGGTCGATCGAGTGGCCCATCCCCCTCTCGACGAGGTATCGCTCCCAGGCCTCTTCCCCGTATCCGACCACGATCCGGGCGATCCGGGTGAGTCGAGGATCCATCGGGCCGGGGTCGATTCTCCGGGATCGATCCTCTGGTACCGCCTGGCCGAGCTGGAGGACCCAGACCACGCCGTCGAGCAGGGCCCATTCACAACGATTGGCACCCGTGGCCTCGTGTGCCTCGCGGAGGATCGACTCCACCCGCTCGATTGCCTCTACACCGATCACCTCGACCAGCTCCGGCCCGGTGTGGCCACTGGCCCACCCCTGGAGCAAGGGTGCGGGAGACCCCTTCACCCCGGTCACCACCATGGTGCCGTCGGTCTCGAAACGCGCCGTGCCTCCGGCTTCCGGTTCGATGGCCGGCTGCACCAGCACCGCCATCGCGACGGACCCAGGGGCGACCCCGGTGGCCGACTGTCGTTCCAGGGCCGCCACCGAGAACGCCGAAGCCCAGCACCCGGTCACCGCCCTGGGGAGCTCGGCCGGTGAGACTTCGAGATAGGAGGTGAAGGCGCCAGACCACTCGCCCGATGCCTCGAGCCTGGTCGATGACCGGGCGACGAGCACTGCACCCAGCCGCCCGGCACGGGCCACCAACTCGTCGGCCAGCGGTGGTGGAGCGGCTGTCATGGCGAGACGTGCCCCACCGGAGCCACGATCGGCCAGCATCTTCGCCCCGAGGGACATGTGTTCGAGCGACGCCGCCGAGTCGACCACCAGCCCGGGCAGGACCGGGAGCCCGGCGCGTCGGGCTCGACCCAGCCAGGCTGCCTTGGCCCCGACCCGAGCCGGGTCGAGGGCAGCTTCGCTGTCGAGGTCGTGGAGCAAGACCCGGTCAGGTGACCGAGATGATCTCGTGGGAGGCGTAGCTGGAGACCATCTCGATGCCGGTCTCGGTCACGTAGAGCATCTCCTCGAGACGTACTCCGTGGTCGTGGAGCTTGCCGTGCTGGGTCTCCAAGGCGAAGGTCATCCCCGGTTGGATCTCGACCGGGTGGTCGAGAGACCAGATCCGCGAGATCACAGGCGGGTCGTACTGGGCGAGACCGAGCCCGTGGCCCCAGAAGTTGGCTGCGGCTTGATCCTCCTCCTCATAGCCCCACACCTCCTTGGCCGACGGCCATTTCGAGGCCACGTCCGCCGTCGTCACCCCGGGCCCGGTCGCCTCGATCGAGTCCCAGAGCCACTTGTGGGCCAGGTCGTACGTCTTCTGATGCTCGTCGGTGGGCTTCCCACCTACGCAATAGGTGCGATAGACGCAGGACTTGAACCCGTTCCAGGTGAGGGCGGCCAGATCGACGATCACCAGCTCACCGGGCCGGATCATGCGGTCGGAGAAGTTTCGCCAGTTGGGCCAGGCGTTGGGCCCCGAGGACACGATCACGTCCTCGACGTCCTCCATGCCGGGCAGGGAGTAGAGCTTTTCGAACCCGAATGCGGCCACCTCGTTCTCGGTGAGGCCCGGCTTGATGAAGTTCGTGATCTCGTAATGGACGTAGTCACAGATGGCACCGACGATGGAGAACGCCTTGATCTCGTCGGGGCTCTTGATGGCGCGGGCCTCCATCATCGGGGTCATGCCGTCGGTCCATGTCAGGCCACGCTGCTCGAACTGCTTGATGAGGTTGATGTCGATGAAATCGACTCCCAGGGGTTGGTCCTTCACGCCGGCCTGCTCCAGGTCGTTCATCAGGGAATCGACGAACTTGGTGACCTGTTGCTCCGCCGCAGGGCCCACCGCACCCTTGATCCAGGCGTACGAGTAGCGGATGTTCTCCTTGGGGATCCAGGGGTTGTGCACCTCGAGGTGGAAGCCGATGTCGCCCTGTTCGTAGACGATTGGGGGCTTGCCGGCCGTGAGGACCACGTAACGAAGACCTGGCTTGAGACGGTTCCACCCCGGGGTGAGCGTCGAAGACACATAGCGCATGTTCTCGTCGTAGAAGAGGAGCAGGGCCCCGAGACCATGTCGCTCCATGGCGGCATGGGCCCGCTTCAGACGCCAATCCCTGACGTTGGCCCAGTTGATCCCCTCTTTCCAGTCGGTGCTCAGCCCGAAGAATGCTTCTCTCATCCCTGCTTCTACCTCCCTGGGGTCTTCTCGTTGCTAGCCGACCTTATCCGGGATCACCTCCCGGACCATCTCGAGGAACTCCTCGTCGTCGAGCAGGCCCTTCGTGGCCAGGGAGCGGCCCTTGACCTCGGCGAGGATCGCCTCGATCTCCTTGGTCTCGGCGTCGTGGATCCCATGGCGACCCAGCCAGATCGCCACCGAGTCCAGCCCCGAGCCCTTCCCGAGGACGATCTCGGGAGAAGCCTGGCCCACTAGCTCGGGACGGTAGGGGAAGGGCTCGAGCAACTCGTCGCCGACGTTCTTGACCCAAGTGGCGATGATCCCGGACTCGACGTTGTAGAGCATCTCGCCGGTCACGGGGCGGTTGGCCGGCTGGGTGACACCGGAGAGTTCTGCCACCAGACGGGCGATCTCGGTGAACTTGGTGGTGTCGATGCCTGTGTCGATCCCATACATGGTGAGGAGGGCGAGGACCGTCTCCTCGGTGGGTGCGTTGCCGGCCCGCTCGCCGATGCCGCTCACCGTGGTGTGTATCACCGAGGCGCCCTCGGCCACGGCCAGGGCGGTGTTGGCCACCCCCATCCCGAAGTCCATGTGGAAATGGGTCTCCAGAGGCACGGCCATGCGCTCCCGCACCCGCTGCGTGTAGTACCGGATGGCGTGAGGCGAGGTGACTCCGAAGGTGTCGACGAGAGCGATCTTGTCGACATGGCCCTCTGTGGCCACTTGCTCGAGGTCGTCGAGCAGCTCGGTCATGGTGGCCCGGGTGGCGTCGATCGGGAAGAAGGTCACCTCCAGGCCGTTGTCATGGGCGTATTTGGTCGCTTCGACCGATGCCTCGATCGCCTTCTCGATCGGCCATCGATACGCCTTCTCGATCAGGTGGTGGCTGGCAGGCACCTCCATGACCACACCCTTGACCCCGCAATCGAGGGCGAGCTCCACGTCGGGAACCATGCACCGGCTGAAGGCGTAGATCTCGGTGGGGAGCCCTTCGGCCACCATCCTCTTGATGGCGTCTGCGTCGGACGGTGACACCGCGGGCAGGCCGGCCTCGATGCGATGGATGCCGGCCTCGGCCAGGGCGGTAGCGATCCTCAGCTTGTCGTCGGAGGTGAACTCGACGCCCGCCTGTTGCTCCCCGTCACGGAGAGTGACATCGTGGACCTGGACCGATTCGGGGAATCGAAAGTCCCCGGTCACCTCGGGCAGATAGTTCCACGGGCTGGAGAACCACTGGTCGGTCTTCCAAGGCTCCTCGGCCATTTTGCTCTCCTAACCCCGTTCGACAGGACGATCCTGCATCATATACGATCGACTATGGAGACTTCCAGCCGACCGGAGGGCAGGAAGGCATGAGCCCCCGCAAGCTATGGATCGGCGGTTATGGGCCAGAACAGAGCGCCCATGGCGAGGGTCTCAAGACCTTCAAACGGCTGGTCGAAGAGGGGACCGACGGGGACGTGGCAGTCGACGTCACCTGGAACATCATGGAGGAGGGGCGCCCCAACACCGATCTCTTCGAGCTTGTCGAGGCCGGGCACATGTTCCTCTGCTATTTCTCGTCGAGCTATCTCGGCCACCGTGTCCCCGAGCTCGACGTCTTGGAGACCCCGTTTCTATTCCCCGACCTGCCCACCGCCCACCATGCCCTAGACGGCGCCCTCGGCGAGGCGCTGGCCGGGGCGGTGAGAGGCCGGACCGGCTTCGACGTGCTCGGTTTCTGGGACAACGGGTTCCGCCACATGACCAATCGGCTCCGCCCCATCCATCGTCCCGCAGACTGCGAAGGCATGACGGTGCGTCTCCAGCCAAACGAGATCCATGAAGAGCTGATCCGGTCCTGGGGCGCCATCCCCGTGGCGGTGGAGCTGAGTGCCGGGATCCAGCTGATCACCCGTCTCGATGTCGATGCCCAGGAGAACCCGCTGGCCAACACGGTTGCCTACGGGGTGGACCAGGTGCACCGCCATTTCACGATGACCGGTCATCTCTATGGGGCCAGGGGGCTGTTCTGTCACCGGCCCACCCTGGAGGGCTTCGACCCCGATCTGCATGACCTCGTCACTCAGGCCGCCACCCGGGCCGTGGATGCCCAGCGAGTTGCCGCGGCAGATCTCGAGGGGTCGCTGCGAGTGCGGCTCGAGGGGGCCGGTGCGATGTTCGTCGACCTCACCGAGGAGGAACGTGACGAGTTCGTGGCTGTCTCCGGCCCGGCAATCGAGCTGGCCCACCGCAAACTCCCCGATGGACTGCTTGGCCTGGCGCTGACATGACCCGCTTCGCCGATCGAGTCGTGGTGGTGACCGGCGCCGCGGTCGGGATCGGGAAGGCCGCGGCCCGGGCCTTCGCCCGAGAAGGCGCCATCGTGTATCTCGTGGACATCGACGACGAAGCGGGTCCGGCCGCCGCTGCCGAGATCGAATCTGCCACGTTCATCCACTGCGACCTCACCTCCGAGAAAGAGGTCGCGGCCGCGGTCGACGTGGTCGAGCGGGCCTGGGGACGCATCGATGTCCTGGTCAACAACGCAGGCGGGTTTCCTCAGGCCTTGGGGCTGGAACAGACCTCGCTGGATCAATGGCGTGACATCGTGGACAGCAACCTGACAACGGTGTTCCTGATGACCCGAGCCGGTTTGCCCCTCCTCCGCCGCTCGGACGCCGCCCGCATCGTCAACCTCGGCTCCCTGGCCGGCCTCACCGCAGGCTGGCAGACCGCTCCGCCCTACGTGGCTGCCAAGGCGGGGGTGCACGGGCTCACCCGCGCCCTGGCCGCGGAGCTGGCTGGAGAGGGGATCACCGTCAATGCCCTGGCCCCATCGGCCGTTCTCACCGAGCGGATTCGGCGGCTGCGTGACCAGGACCAGTTGGCCGCCACGGCCGCCGGCATACCGCTCGGGCGCTATCAGACACCGGAGGAGGTGGCGGAGTGGATCCTGTTCCTTGCCTCCGCAGAGGCAGGGTTCATGACCGGGGAAACGGTTTCGGTCAATGGCGGTAGGTTCATGGCATGAGCGATGGGTCTGATTCGGGGCGAGGCCGATGGCGGGGCTGATCAGGTTCGACGCGGCCGACCCGGTGTCGCGAGGGGACGGGATCGAGAGTGTTCGCCTCACCCCCAACCCTCTCGACGGACAGGGCTTCACCATGGGGATCACCACCTTTCCGCCCGGGACCAGCATCCGTCTCCACAGTCACAACACCATCGAGCAGGTGACCGTCGTCGAAGGCGAGGGGATGGCCGAGCTCAATGGGGAGCAGGTGCCGGCCCGGCCCTACGACACGACGCAGATCGCGCCCGGGGAGTGGCATCGCTTCATCAACACCGGCACCGGGCGGATGCGGATCCTCTGGGTGTACGGGAGCACCGAGGTGACACGGACTTTCGCCGACACCGGCGAGACGGTGGACCAGTTCGCGCGGTGAGATTCGGCTTCGACCGTCTCCTCGCATTCTGCCGCGAGGTCTTGGTCTCGCTCGGCGCCCTCCCCGAGCACGCAGAAGTCACTGCGAGGCGCCTCCTCGAGGCAGACCTCCGAGCCCGCACCGGGCACGGCATCATCCGACTGCCCCAGTATGCGGGGAGGATCGACGCCGGTGGTATCGAGCTCCGGCCGGAGATCGAGCTGCGTCGGGAGACGCCGGTCAGTGCTCTCGTCGACGGCGACAACGGCCTGGGGCAGGTGGTGATGACGATCGCCACCGAGACAGCAGTGAGCAAGGCCATCGAATCCGGGATGGCGTGGGTGGGCACCGTCCACTCCAACCATGCCGGTGCGGCCGGGGTCTATGCCGCGATGGCAGCCGACCGAGGGCTGATCGCCATGTACACCGCCGTGGCCAGTGCCAATGTCATGCCTCCCTGGGGTGGGCGCGAGCGGCTCCTCGGGACCAACCCGATCTCCATCGCCATACCCACCGAGGCCCACCCCTTCCTGCTCGACATCGCCACCACCGTCACCTCCCACGGGACGATCAAGGTGCTGGCCCAGGCGGGGGAGCAGATGCCAGAGGGCTGGGTGGTGGACGGGGACGGCCGACCCATCCTCGAACCGGCCCGGGCCGACGAGGGGTTCCTCATGCCCATCGGGGGCTACAAGGGATCGGGCCTCAATCTCGGCCTGGGTCTCCTCGCCGGGGTCCTCAACGGAGCCGCATTCGGTGAAGATGTGATCGACCATCGCCACGTGCCCGGTCAGCCGGCCAATACCGGCCAGGCCATCTTCGTGATGCGGCCCGACCTGTTCCGTGACCTCGGCGAGTTCAAGTCTGAGATGGGAAGGCATCTCGCCACACTGCGGGCGTCGGGGGGAGATGGCCAGGTCCACCTTCCGGGCGACAGGGCGGCCGCGGAGACGTCGGCCCGGCTTCGGGACGGGATCCCGTTGGGAGACGTCCTCCTCGGCCAACTCCGGGAGCTGGGCGCACGACTCGGCGTCGAAGACGGCCTCGACTGACGGCTCAGACCGGAGGGGCGGCCATAGACCAGCGCACGTGGGCGGGGGTGATGGCGGTGACGCTGGGAGCGCCGATGTTGGCCATGGTGATGGTGATCTCGTCCTGAAGGATCTCCAGGACCCGGGAGAGGCCGGCCACGCCGCCTATGGCCAGGCCCCAGCACTGGACACGCCCGATTCCGACGACGCGTGCCCCCAGGCCCAGGGCCGCGCAGATCTCGGCGCCCCTGGTGAACCCGCTGTCGATCGCCACGTCGGCTCGCCCGTCGACCGCCTCCACGACCTCGCCCAGCACCTCGATGGTGGATGAGGCGTGATCGACCATCCTCCCGCCGTGGTTGGACACGTAGACCCCCGCCACCCCACATTCGACGGCCTCGGCTGCGTCCTTCGCCGTCATGACCCCTTTCACCGTGACCGGCAACGGGGTGTGGGCACACAACCAGGCCAGGTCGGTCCACGTGAACGTCCTCCGGTAGGAGTAGTCGTATCCGTGCCTGGCGATGCCGGAGGTCCCCTCGGCTGTGATCGACCAGGCGAATCCGCTCTGAAGGCTCCGATCACGACGGCCGATCATCGGTGAGTCGACCGTGACGCAGATGCCGGCGAACCCGGCGGATTCGACCCGGTCGGCGATGTCTGCCAGCCACTCACGGTCTCCCATCGGGTAGATCTGGAAGAAGTGCCTGCCGGGTGCGGTGGCGGCGACCTCCTCCCAGTCGGAACCGGTCAGCATCGCGCAGAACGTCGACGTGCCTGCAGTCGTCGCGGCCTTGGCAGCAGCCGTTGCATCGCCCGGGTCATAGAGCCCGAGGGCGGCCACCGGGGCCAACACGACCGGGAGGGCCAGAGGCACGCCCATGAAGGAGGTGGTGGCATCCACCCGGCTCACATCGTTCAGCATGTGGGGCACCAGGGCAAGACGGTTGAGGGCCAGGGAATTCCGCGACGTCGTGACACCCTGGCCGGCCCCGGCCGCCGCCCACTCGTGGAGCGACGGATCGATCACCTCCCGGGCACGGCCGATGACTTGATCGATCGTCTTGATGTCATCGAGGTCGGGTCGATTGGTCAAGGTCTCATCAGTACGCCACCCGGACCAGCCGGCCCTCCGCGGCAGACTTCCCGATCGCCTCACAGATCTGGGCACTGCGGAGCCCATCCATGCCGGTGGCATCGGGCTCTTCCCCGGCGAGGACCGCCCGGGTGAACGCGGCCAGGGAGAGACGATGTGCCTCCGGTGCGGGATATCGGGTGATGGTCTCACCTGCCTGGGTAAGGACGGCGAGCTGGCCATCGCTCCGGGAACGGGTGAAGCCTCTCCCCACCACCCGGCCCTCCGTGCCGTAGATCACGATGTCGTTGAGCGGGTCACGCAGGACCTCATTGGCGTTGTACTGGACGAGAGCGCCATTCCGGAATCGCAGCTGGATCAAGGCCAGCATCTCGACTCCGTCGCGCCCTGGTGCCCGGTCGAACATGGCCATCACCTCGGTGGGGTCCGAGTGGAGAAGCACCCGCAGGAAGTCGAGGCCATGCACGCCAACGTTGTGAACGGTCCCCAGCCCGGCCATCTTCGGGTCGGCCCGCCAGTTGTCATAGTGACGGGGCCCCGACGCCACCTGGAGTTGGACCACCTTCACCTCCCCGATCGCGCCATCGGCGATCAGCCGGCTCACATCCCGCACCCAGGGAAGCTGGCGGTTGTGGAAGTTGACCCCCAACGTCACCCCCGCCGCGGCGCAGGCTTCGACTGCCCGCCTCGCCCCCGTCACATCGATGGCGAGCGGCTTGTCGCAAAGGACGTGTTTGCCGGCCCGGGCCGCCATCTCCACCTGCTCGGCGTGGAACACGTTCGGCGTGGCGATGAACACCGCCTCGACCTCTGGGTTGGCCAGCATGTCGTTGTAGCTGGTGTAGGCGAACCGGGCTCCGAACTGGTGGGCGAAAGCGTCTGCTCGGCCCTGATCGCGACTGACCCCGGCCACCAGATCACACTGGGGCTCGGATGTCATGGCCGGCGCCATCGTTGTCGTGACGATGTCGCCGATCCCGATCACCCCCCAGCCCAGTGTGTCTGTCACCTTCCAAGGATCCTTCCCGGGTTGGCGCTGAGGATTGCCGTCTTCTCGCTCTCACAGAGCTCGGGGAGGGCCTTCACCCAATTGACGGCATCCTGGAGCTGCATCGGAGCCGGGTAGTCGGTGCCGAGGACGACCCGCTCGATGCCAACGGTGTCGATCAGGTATCGGAGCGCCGGCCCGCTGTAGGTGCAGCAGTCGTAGATGAATCGTCCCAGGTAGTCGCTCGGGGGCAGAGCCTGTGCGAATCCATCATCCTGACCGAAGGGCGGGATGAGACCGCTGCCCGACACGCCCTCGAGCGCTCCCGCCACCTTGTCCATGCGGGCAATGCCGAAGGCGGTGTACCCCCCGCCGTGGGCCAGGTAGGGCTGAAGACCGGGGAAGCGGTCGAGGATCCCACCGAAGACCAGGGTGGCGTAGACGAGGGTGCGCTCGGTGAGGTTGCCCACCGCATTTCCCAGCTTGTAGCGCCGGATCCGATGGTTGACCACGGTGTCGCCGCCCTGATGGAAGAAGACGAGGGCGCCAAGCTCCTCAGCCGCGGCGAAGAAGGGAAGGAACTCGGGCTCGTCGTAGGTGCGCCCGGCGACGTGGTCGCTGACGATGACCCCGCGGAACCCGAGGTCCCCCATGGCCCGCTCCATCTCGGCGACCGCGCTGGCCGGGTCCTGCATGGGAAGGGTGGCCAGCCCGGCGAACCGGTCCGGATGGGCATCCATCATCTCCCTGATCTCGTCGTTGCACTCCTTGGCGATGCGTCGGGTCACCCCGACCTCGTTGCCGTACTGGTAGAAGCCGACGGTTGGCGTGACGAGCTGCATGTCGACGCCAAGGGTGTCCATCTCGGCGAGACGGGCCTCGACACCCTTGTCGAAGCCGCCCAGACCGAGCTCGCCGGCCACATGGTCGAGCCCGTGCCATTCCCCCCGCTCCCTTATCGCCTTCTTGTAGCGCTCGGGGGTGACATGGGCGTGCATGTCGATGACCGCCATCGCCCATGAATATTACATTATGCATTCTACCCAACCGGCGAGGAGCGCGATGCCCGAAACCATGAAACAGCGTCTTCGGAACGGGGAGAGACTCGTGGTCTTCGCCGTAGGGCGGATGTTCCACCACAACATCGTCCGCTATCTGGGGATGACCGGGCTCTTCGACGGGTTCTGGATCGACGTGGAGCATGGTGGCCTCACCACTGCGGACATCGAGATCGCTGCAGGCGTCGGCCAGGCCCACGAGCTCGAGTGTTTCGTGCGGGTGCCTCCCACCGATTATGCAACGGTGACCCGATGCTTCGAGAGTGGCACCATAGGGGTGATGGCGGCTCAGATCAGATCGGCCGCCGAGGCGGAGGAGTTCGTGCAATGGGCCAAGTTCGCCCCGAGGGGAAGACGGGGCCTCAACCCACTTGGCTTCGATGGGGCCTACGGAACGGTGCCCTTGCCCGAGTTCGCCGAGCGGGCCAATCGTGAGACCTTTGTCGCCATTCAGATCGAGACCGCCCGGGCCGTAGAGGAGGTCGACGAAATAGCCTCGGTGGACGGTGTCGACCTTCTCTTCGTTGGCCCATCGGATCTGAGCCAGGCGGTTGGCACCATCGGTGACTTCATGGGCGCCGCCTCGCTCGAAGCGGTAGACCGGGTCGCGGCCGCCTGCGCGGCCCATGGCAAACAGTGGGGGGCGGTCACTCCCAATCCCGCTTACGCAGCAATGCTGGTCGACAAGGGCTGCACTCTCATCTCGCCGGTGAACGACGTGAAGCTGGTGACCGAAGGACTCGCCGCCACCAAGGAGGTGTACTCGCTCCTTTGGTGATGCTCAGCCCGGTCGGTCGGTATCGGCCTCGAACGCCTCCAGCGGAAGGTTGACATGCCCGCTCTGGATCTGGAGCGCCCGATCGGCGTCGCCGGCGGTGAAGGCGTCGAGGAGGGCGAAATGATCGGCGACCGCCCGCCGCCGGATCTCGGGGTGAAGCTGCTGAGCCTGCGCCACGAACACCCCGCCCGCCTCTTCGAGGGCGAGGAGCACACCCGCCAGACGCCGTGCCCGGGTGGCGCGATGGAAGATGGAGTGGAACCGGATATTGGCCTGGACCCATGATCCGAGGTCCTCTTCCTGGGAGAGGTCCGTGGCTATCTCCTTGGCCTCGGCGATTTCGTCGGCTGTTATGCCGGCCATCGCCCTCTGGATGGCCAGACCCTCGAGGGCCCGGCGCATCTCCACGATCTCAACCATCTCGTCCCAATCGGGCTTGCGCACTGTCCCGATGCGATGACTGTCGAGTGTGATCAGCCCCTCACTGGCCAGGTCGCGCATCGCCTCACGCACCGGGGTGGTGCTCACATCCAACTGGCTGGCGATCTCGGTCTGGACCAGACGCGATCCGCCGGGCAGGTCACCTCGCAGGATGGCCGATCTCAGGGCGTCACGGACCAGATCGACCGCCGTCACCCGGCGAGAGCGCGATACATCGAGGCGGAGCCGGTCCTCCACGTCGTGTACTATACCGAATATAGAACGTGGGATCCGCTGGGGCCGGATTCCATCCCGAGAACAGGAGGTAGAGCGATCTCCGGATATGCCAAAGGGCCATTCGCCGTCGATTGGGAGGATCGTTACGACTTCGCCGAACTCCGCCGGCAAAGGGTGGGAAAGGCCCATGAGGCCCTGGCCGGATCCGATGCCGATGCCGTGCTGGTCTGGAAGGACGAAAACGTCCGTTATCTGACCTCGCTGCGGGCGCAGCTCATAGCCGGAAAGACCACATCGCTGAACGGGGCACTTCTCACTGCCGACGACGGCCCGGTGTTACTGGGGTCGGGTGGGGAGATCGACAAGGCCCGTTTCGGCATGAGTTGGATCGGCGAGGCCCACGCTGTCCCGATCATGGAGCAGCGTGAGCTGGTCGACGGGTTCGTCAAGGACATCCTGATACCGCTGCTTCAGACGAGAGGGCTCGGAAGTGGGAGGCTGGCGGTGGACCAGGCCAACATCTCATTCATCGACTCGATGCGCTCCCATCTGCCCGATCTCGAGCTCGTCGACGGGGACACCGTCATGCAGCAGGCTCGCTGGATCAAAACAGACCTCGAGATCGCCGTGATCGAGGAGGCATGCGCCATTGGGGACTCGGTCACCCAGCGCGCCCTCGACGAGACCAGGGCCGGGCGTCGTGAGCTCGACGTCGCTGCCGACGCGATGCAGACCCTGTTCCAGCTCGGGGGAGAGATGGCTCATGTCATCACCCCATTCGTGGCGACCGGTGAGCACATGTCGCCGCCGCACCGGCTGGCCACGGACAAGATCATCCGCAACCAGGACCTCTGCTTCATCGACATCGGCGCGATGTGGAACGGCTATTTCGCCGACATCGGACGAACCACCATCGTGGGCAAGCCCTCGAAGGAGCAGCAGGAGATCTACACCGCGGTCTATGAAGGGCTGATGGCGGGCCTGGCCAAGATGAGGCCCGGAAACACCAACCAGGACTGTGCCGACGCCATCATCGCCAAGATCGCCGAGCACGGGCTCGACGACCATCTATTCAGCCTCTTCATCGGGCACGGGATCGGGATGGGGGCCAACGAGCCGCCGTACATAGGGGAGACCCTGCCCGGGGCTACCACCTATGAGTTCCAGCCCAACATGGTGTTCGCGGTGGAGCCCCTGGTCTGGGTGCCAAATGTGCGGGGCGGGGGCGGAGTCAGGCTCGAGGACATGGTGCTCATCACCGAAGGAGACCCCCATCTGCTGTCCAGGGTCGAATACGAGGAGCGGCTACTGGTCTGATCCCCTCAGGGCGTCCTCTCGAGCTCGGCCAGGACCGCCTCGACGATCATCGTCGCCACCCTGTCCACTGCCTCCCGGGCGTTCCCGGCCACGTGAGGGGTGAGTAGCAGGTTGGGTGTCCCGGCGAAGACCGACGCCGCCTCCGGCCCGAGGGGCTCGGTGGCGTACACGTCGAGGGCCGCCCCGCCCAGGGCCCCACTGCGAAGCGCTGCGGCCAGTGCGGCCTCGTCGACCGTCCCACCACGCGAGGTGTTGATGAGGATGGCGGTCGGCTTCATCCGGGCCAGCGCCTCTGCGTCGATGAGATCTCTGGTCCCCGCATCGAGGGGGACATGGAGGCTCACCACGTCGGAGGCGGCCAGGACCTCGTCGAAGTCGACACGTCGCACCGATGCCCACGCCGGGTCGGCTTCGGGGAGCAACGGGTCGTGGGCGACGATCACCATCCCCAGGCCCGCGGCCCGGGTCGCCACGTGTCTGGCGATCGACCCGAACCCGATCAGACCCAGCGTCTGGCCGCTCAGCTCGCGGCCGAAGGCGTGGCCCTGGCGCGGCCATTCCCCGGCGAGCATCGAGGGAGTCATCCCGTAGACCCCGCGCACGAGCACGAACATCGCCCCGATCACATACTCCGCGACCGAAACTGCGTTGGCACCGTGAGCCGGGATCACCCGTATTCCCGCCGTCTCACAGCCGGCCATGTCGATGTTGTCCAGGCCCACGCCGAGCCGTCCCACCACACGTAGACGGACGGCCGCGCCGATGAGCTCTTCGTCGACGCGGGTGCGATTGCGGGTGAAGATGGCATCGACGTCGGCTACCTCCGTCAGGAGTCGGGGCCGGTCGGTGCACAGATCCGGGTCGTACACGACCTCATGTCGTGCTCGGAGCCGGTCGAGATGCTCCTCGGGCAGGTACTCCGAGACGAGGACCCTGCTCACTGCCCGCTGACCTCCCTCCCTACTTGCCCGAGCCGGACACCAGGCCGGCCACCACATATCGCTCGACCCGGGTGTAGACGAGGATGAAGGGAAGCACGGTGAGGATGGTGAACGCCGCCTCGGCAGGGAAGTTGGCCAGACCCTCGATCCCTTGCATCAGATACAACTCGTAGGGCAGGGTTCTCTTGCCGGGGGTGCTGGTGAGCACGAGGACGAGGGTGAACTCGTTCCAGGCCTCCCGGAAGGCGAGCACCCCGATCGTGATCATGGCCGGCGCGGCCAGCGGTGCCACGATGTAGCGGAGCCTCGTCCACAACGTCGCACCGTCGACGTTGGCTGCTTCCTCGATGTCGCGTGGGATCTGCTGGAAGAAGCCGACCATGAGCCAGACGGCCAGGGGAAGCAGCATCCCGGTGTACACGATGATGAGGGTGGTGCGCTTGTCCAGGGCGCCGGCAGCCACCGCCAGGCGGTAGATC
This sequence comes from Acidimicrobiia bacterium, assembly GCA_048595045.1. Lineage (GTDB taxonomy): Bacteria > Actinomycetota > Acidimicrobiia > Spongiisociales > ZC4RG35 > JARDZU01. The sequence continues at coordinate 44,008 of JBMDXS010000075.1, read as the reverse complement.
GGGACCATGATGCCGAGACTGGGCACAAGACGGGGGAGCAAGGTGAACAGCAAGAGCAGATGACGGCCTCGGAACCGGAATCGGGCGAACGCATAGGCGGCCGGGACCCCGATGAGGAGGGTCAGGACCGTGGTGCCGACGCCGACGACGACGCTGTTTACGAACGAGGAGGTGAAGCTCTCGCTGGAGAGGACCTCCTGGTAGGCCGCCAGCGTGGGGGTCTGCGGGATCAGGCTCGGTGCTGAGAAGACCTCGCCCTTCTCCTTGAAGCTGACCGACGTCGTGACGAGGAAGGGCACGACGGTCCACGCCACCAGCAGGACCAGGGGAGTCGCCAGGAGGATCGGTCGCAGTGCCCGACCCAGTCGGTTGCCGGCGGGCTCCCGCTTCTCCGGGGTGGACCCCGTAACCGCTCCCGCCGCCGCCGCGGTCTCGGTGGCGAGTGGGGGCTCGTTCGGTCGCCGGGGCACTGTCATTGCTCGTACTCGTAGCGTCGGGCCACCCCCACGTACACCAGGGTGAGCACGGCGTTCAAGATCAAGATGAAGGTGGCGATGGCGAGAGCCCGGTTGAACTCGAGCTCGCGAAAGGCGACGGTGTACATCTCCATCGGCAGGGTCTGAGTCGCCTTCAGCGGCCCACCACCGGTCATCGCCAGGACGACTCCGAGACCGGTCAGGGTGGAGTAGCTGAGCCAGACCGTGCTGATCACGAGCTGTGGGGTGAGAAGCGGGATGACGATCGACCGGGCCCGTGTCCAGCCGGTGGCGCCGTCGACCAGGGCTGCATCCATGTACGACTTGTCGACCGTCATCAGACCGCCGAGCAGCACGAGGATGGTGAGTGGGAGATCGGTCCAGACCTGGGCCACGATCACCACGAACATGGCGAGACCGGGATCACTCAGCCAGCCGAGATCCTCGAAGCCGAGGAACTCGATCACCTGGTTGACCATCCCGAACTGGCTGTTGAAGAGAAGACGGAACATCACCGCCGCCGCGACGTTGGAGATGATGTAGGGGGCGACCGTCACTGCGCGTAGGAAGCGGAGCCGACCGACGACCCGGAACAGGGCGAAGGCGAAGAAGAGACCGAGCACGGTCCCGAGGATGAGGGAGCCGAACACGAAGATCGCAGTGCGGTTGAGGGCGTGCCAGAAGTCCGGGCCCGAGAACATGTCGACGTAGTTCTCGAAACCGACGAACACCTCGTCTTCGGCGAGGCTCGGAGCCCGATACAAGCTCTGCCAGGTCCCGTACAGGACGGGAAAGCCGAGGATGGCGGCGACGAGAAGGATGGCCGGCAGGCTGAACAGGTAGGGCGTCGCCTTGCTCTGCCCGATCAGGGCGTTGTTGTCACGCCCACCGCCCTTACCTCCGTTGTCCGGTCGGCGGAGCCATCGTCTCGGCCTGGTGATGGTGTTAGCCGTCACCTACACGCCCTCATGTCGCGAGCTGAAGCGTGGCACACCCGCACCCACCATCGGTGAGCGCGGGTGTGTGATCCCACGACTGGTTGTCAGGGCGCCGTCTCGTCCAACTGTGGCTGGTACTCGGTCGCCAGGTCCTCGGCAGACTTGTCGGTCCCCACGACGATCTCGCCGAACATCTGCTCGAGGATCGCCTCCACGTCGCCGGCGTTCTCGCCGACAGGCGTTGGAGAGCTGTTCTGATATGCCTCCTTCACCTCCTCGGTGAAAAAAGGCCAGATCTCCTGCAGCCGCGGGTCGTTGATCGCCTCGGTCTGACGCATCGGAACCGACCCATTGCCGGCCGCCTCCACCAGGTTGTCGGTCTCGGCGATGTAGCGGAGGATCAGCGCCGCCTCCTCCGGCTGGTCGCTTCCCGCGAGGACCGCCCAGCTTCGGGCTGCGTTCAATGCGACCCCACCCTCCGACAGCGGGACCGGTGTCAGGTTCCACACATCGGGATAGGTGAAATCGCCTACCTCGTTGAAGTCACCCGCGGTAGTGAAGCCGTCGAGGATGAGGCCGGCGTCACCGGAGATGAAGGCCCCTCGGGCCTCGTCCTCACCCCAGGAGATCGCTTCGGGTGGCAGCAGCTCTTCGGCTGCGGCCTGGAGGAACCAGTTGATGGTGTAGATGCCACCGGGAGACTCCAGGTCGGGGATCGGGCCGTCGAACGGAGTCCCGGCCGCGGCGAGGACCGTCTTGAGTGTCGTGACACCATCACCCGCCCGGGCCTGCACCGTCAACGGGATGCCGTCGGGTCGGGCCGCCTTCATCGCCCGCATCCCTTCGAGGACGGCATCGAGCGAATCGAACGGGACGGTCACCCCTGCCTCCTCGAACCATGGGGTGTTGTAGTAGAGGATGTCGAAGTTGGCGGTGACCGACATGGCGGTCTTCATACCGTCGATCGCGGTCTCGTCCCAGACCAACGGAAGCAGCGTTGCGTACTGATCGGGGTCCTCGGCCTCCCAGGCCGCCGCGATCTCGTCATGTGATTCGATGAAGCCGGCGGCGACGTATTGCTCGATCATGAAGGCGTCCTCGGCGCCCAGGATGTCGGGCAGAGGCTGACCTGCGTCCGCCATCCTCTGGAATTGCTGGAAGATGTCGTCGTTGGCCTGGAGATTCGACTCGACCTCCACCCCGGTCTCGGCGGTGAAGCTCTCGAAATTGTCCGGCGGGATGTAGTACTCCCGGGTGACCCACACTTGGAGGGCGTCGCCGCCCTCGCCACCGGCGGCGGTCGTCCCGCCATCGCCAGCGGCCGTGGTGCTGGTGTCACCTTCTTCGCTGGCACATGCTGCCATCACCATGCCCAGCACGAGGACGATCGCGAGCGATCGTCGACTCGATTTGACGGTCATGTTTCTCTCCTCCGTTGATGAGCCTGGTCCCGCACCAAGCAACAGATCAGCTGTCTGTCCTGCACAATGCAAAATACTTACTATGGATCAAGGGGTCAACAAGACGGCTCCTCCAGTGTTCTGTGCGGATCTACCGCGCTTGTGGCGGGCGAGCCCGCACAGAATGAAATCCTGCCGGAGCGGGTTCGAATCGGTCAACCGTTAACCTGTCCGAGTCGCCCTTGGGGGGTGGTGTAACCGGTAGCACGGCAGGTTTTGGTCCTGTAAGAGCGGGTTCGAGTCCTGCCCCCCCAGCCCGAGATTAGAGAGGTAGCTCCTTGCCGACGCACGTGATCGTCCTCGCCGCCGGGCAGGGCAAGCGGATGATGTCCGACCTGCCCAAAGTTGCTCACATGGCGGCTGGTCGCACATTGATCGGCTGGGTGCTCGAGGCCGTCCACCCTCTCGAGCCGGCCAACACCGTAGTGGTGCTCGGGCACGGCGCCGATGAGGTGCTCGATCATCTCCCCCCGGGGGTGACGACGGCTATCCAGGAGAGGCAACTGGGCACAGGGCATGCCACGAAGGTCGGTCTCGATGCGTTGGGCGGTGTGGCGCCGGATGACACCATCCTGGTCCTCTACGGCGACATGCCCTTGCTCACTCCCGAGCTCTTGACTCGCCTGGTCGAGCGACCCGAGGACGTCGCCGCGCGGATGGTGACCGCGGTGCTCGACGACCCAACCGGTTACGGGCGGATCGTTCGTGACGACTCCGACAACGTGGTCGAGGTGGTGGAAGAGCGTGATTGTGACGAAGCCGAGCGGGCCATCGGCGAGGTCAATGCGGGGGTGTACGCCTTCAGGGCCAAGGACCTGATCGATGCGTTGGCGGGTGTCTCGAACGACAATGCACAGAGTGAGTACTACCTCACCGACGTCGTCGGGATCCTTGTTGGCCGCGGCCAGCGCCTGCAGCCGGTCGAGGCCACACCGCAGGAGGTGATCGGAATCAACTCTCAAGACCAACTCGCCCAGGCGCAGGCGCTCCTTCAGGCCCGCACCAACCAGCGACTAATGGAGTCGGGTGTCTGGATGCTCGACCCGGACCGCATCTATGTCGACGACTCGGTGATCGTCGAGCCCGGGGCCCGGATCTACCCGGGCGTCCATCTCGAAGGGGAGACGAAGGTAGGTGCCGGTGCCAAGGTCGGGCCCGATGTCTTCGCCCTCGATTCCACCATCGGCGCCGGCTCGACTGTCTGGTACGCCGTCTTGCGAGGGGCCATCGTCGGCGACAACTGCGAGGTTGGCCCCTTTGCCTCACTCCGCCCCGGCTCCGTCCTCGAGCAGGGATCCAAGGTGGGCACGTTCGTCGAAACGAAGAACATCACTCTTGGCCCGGGCGCGAAGGCACCACACCTCACCTACCTGGGGGATGCGAAGGTTGGCGCCAGAACGAATATCGGTGCCGGGACCGTCACGTGCAACTACGACGGATATGAGAAGCACGAGACCGTGATCGGAGAGGATGTCTTCATCGGGTCCGACACGATGCTGGTCGCTCCGGTGACCATCGGTGATGGTGCGGTCACCGGCGCCGGCTCGGTGATAACCGACGATGTCGAGGAGGGAGCGCTAGCCATCGAGCGGACCGAGCAGCGAGAGATACGCGGCTACTCTCAGCGCCGCGCAGCGAGGCAGGCCGCCAAGAAGGCCGAGGACTGAGTTGGACATTGTCTCCCGCAACCGAATGATGCTCTTCACCGGCGGGGCCAATGCCTCTTTGGCTGAAGAGGTGGCGGAGGCATTAGGGGTCGCTCTCGGTGACCTGGAGCGTTCCCGTTTCGCCAATGGTGAGATCTATGTGCGGCCCGCCGAGAGTGTGCGTGGCGCCGACTGCTACGTGATGCAGAGCCATTGCGACCCGATCAACGACAACATCATGGAGCAGTTGATCACCATCGATGCCCTCAATCGGGCCTCGGCCCGCCGTATCACCGCGGTCATGCCGTTCTTCGGCTACGGCAGGCAAGACAAGAAGGTCAGGCCGAGAGAGCCGATCACCGCCCGTCTGGTCGGTGATCTGTTCATGACCGCCGGGGCAGATCGCCTGGTCTCGGTCGACTTGCACACGGGACAGCTGCAGGGCTTCATCCACAAGCCCTTCGACTCGCTCACAGCTCTGCCCATCATCACCGACTACCTGTCGGAACGAATCGACGGGCCCACCACCGTCGTCTCCCCGGACGCGGGTGGTGTGAAGCGGGCGGAGCGTTATGCCCGCTTCCTCGACGGCGACGTCGCCGTCGTCTACAAACGGCGCGACCCGGTGCAGCACAATGTGTCCGAAGCCCTCGAGATGGCTGGAACCGTCGCTGGACGGCACGCCGTCATCGTCGATGACATCATCGACACTGCGGGGACGGTCACCAACGCCGCCGAGCTGGTGCGCGAGCAGGGAGCGGTCAGTGTTCGCATCGCTGCCACCCATGGCGTGTTCTCCGACCCGGCTTTGGACCTGCTCAAGAACGCACCTGTCGAGGAGGTGATCGTCACCAACACCTTGCCGGTCTCGCAGGAGGTCTTGGAGCTGGACAAGGTCCAGGTGCTTTCTATCGCGCCGATCCTCGCCGAGACCTTGCAGGCGATCTTCATGGACTCGTCGGTGTCGGAGATCTTCCTCGGAGAGAACGCTTAGAGCGGCTTGCCGGCCCTCCCCGATCCTTAAACTCGCCCAGCCGTGAGCGCACGTCACCGCCAGCCTGCCCCCAATGCACAGTCGAGGCTGCGCGCCCTGATCATCGCATTGGTTGCGATATTCCTGATCACATTCTTCTTCATTCGGGGCTCCGGAGAGGGGAGTGGTCCTGAGGGGACCGAGCCACCGGTTGCGGGGGGCACGACCAGCACGGTCGCTCCCGGAGCGACCGGGTCGACCGTCCCCGGAACGGGGGGGACCACGGTGCCGGGCTCCTCGACCACCGGCGCCAACCTCCCCGAGTTGCAGCAGCTCAGACTGGAGTCCCTGACCGGGGACGTGCGGCAGCCGACGGCCATCACCGCCCCGGTCGGAGACGACCGGCTGTTCGTCGTGGAGCGTTTCGGGGTCATCTTGACGATGGACGCCAACCGCGGGCTCCAGGAGACCCCGTTCCTCGACCTGACCGATCGGGTCCTGGCGGGTGGCATCGAACAGGGCTTGCTCGGCCTGGCCTTCCATCCCGATTACGCCAACAACGGGCGTTTCTACGTCTATTACACCGACCAGGGTGGCCGCAGACAGGTCTCCGAATTCCAGGTGTCGGTGTCCGACCCGAACATCGCCTCGCCTGACACCGAGAGAGTCCTCATCGAGTTGGAGCAACCGCCGGACGCCACCGACATTCGTCACTACGCCGGACAACTCGCCTTCGGGCCCGATGGCAACTTGTGGATCGCGATGGGCGACGGCGCCGACTCCCGCGATCAGGGACAGGACCCAAACACGATGTTCGGGGCGATCTCTCGCATCGATGTCGATGGGGGCGATCCATACGGGATCCCTCCGGAGAACCCGTTCGTCGACGGAGGTGGCGCCGGCGAGGTATGGGCCTACGGGCTTCGCAACCCGTGGCGTTTCTCCATCGATCCGGTGGATGAGCTCATCTACATAGCCGACGTCGGGCATGCCGACCAGGAAGAGATCAACGTGCTGCCCATCGCAGAGGGTGGGTTCAACCTGGGATGGTCCGACGTGGAGGGAACACGTTGCTTTCACGTCCAGGACTGTGACCTGGCCAATTACACGGCACCGGCCATCACCTACACCCACGAGGAGGGCTGCTCGGTGACCGGTGGGTACGTCTATCGGGGGACGGCCATCCCCGAGCTGAGTGGCACCTATTTCTACAGCGATTGGTGCTCCCAGTGGATCCGGTCCTTCAAGTTCGTGGCGGGTGCGGTCACCGAGGAGCAGGACTGGTCGGAACAGTTGGGCGCGCTCGGCCAGGTCAACACCTTTGGGATCGACTCAGCCGGAGAGCTCTACCTCGGCACGCACGAGGGGATCGTCGCCCGTCTGGTCGCCGATCGTTAGCTCGTCATCCGGTCGGGGGCAGCGCCACCGTCTCACCCGGGTAGATCAGATCGGGATCGCCTGAGAGCAGTCGGTCCCGGTTGGCCTCGATGACAGACCGCCAATAGGGATCGACCTCTCCGTCCTCGGCCGGTCTGCCGAGGACGTCGGCCAGATGGTCTTGGCTGATCTTCCAGAGATGATCGCCGGGCTCGACCACCACCGAAGGGGGGATCGGCTCGGACACGGAGACCGGGACGAAAGAGGGGCTGGCTGTCGGTTGGGCCAGAGCCACCGAACCGATCGACAACATCGTCGTCAGAATCACGAGGCGTCTTCCCCACCCCATGAGAGTTGGACTACGGCAAATTCAGCCCGAGGGGAAGGGGGTTACAGTGCGAGCATGAAAGCCCGCATTGGGATCGCCGACACCAGCAAGGTCGTCGAGATCGAGATCGATGACGTCGATGCCTTCCGTGGCGAGCTGGAGCGGGCTCTGGCCGACGGGGGCATGGCCTGGTTCACCGACACCAAGAGCCGGACGGTGGGCGTGCCGACCGCGTCACTGGCCTTTGTGGAGATCGAAGCCGCCGACGGCGGCCCTTCTGTGGGTTTCGCCCCGGCGGTCTAGACGGCGCGACGACGCCGCTCGGCGAGCCAGCGCTTACGCAGACGGCGACGGTCGTCCTCGGCGTACCCGCCCCATACCCCGGATTCCTGATTGGTCTCGAGGGCGTACTGGAGACAACTCTCTTGGACGGGGCAGATCATGCAGATGGCAACGGCAGCGTCGATCTGGTCTATCGCCGGGCCGGTGGTCCCGACCGGGAAGAACAGGGTCGGCTCGGAGTCCCGGCAAGCTGCCAGATCCCGCCAATCTGTGGTGATGGTGGTCGTGGTGAGCAAGATGTTCCTAACTTTGTGATCTTTTTCACAAGCGCTCCGTCAGGAAGAAAATTCCCGGGAACGGTGGTTTTTCCGGGCCGAACGATAACGTCCGTGTCGTCGTCTGTAAACGGTTTTCTTCGGGAGGATCGACGTTGATGAGACCAGTCGTGGTGGGCCATCGAGGATGGCCCACACGGTTCCCCGACAACACGCTGGCCGGCTTCCTCGCCGCGGCCGGCGTCGCCGATGCAGTCGAAGTCGATGTTCGCCGGAGCGGCGATGGGAAGCTCGTGCTCTCGCACGATCCGGTGCTCGGGGGAATTTCGGTAGCCGATCACTCATGGGCGGAGTTGGGCGACGCCGATCTTGGCGACGGCCATCGCCCCGCGCTCCTCGACGAGGCGATAGGCGTCGTTCCCGACCTGTCGTTTCAATTCGAGGTGAAGAACATGCCGCACGAGCCGGGATTCGAACCGGATCACCGGCTTGGCCTAGAGACCGCCGAACGGGCCCGGCCGGGTGACCTGATCACCTCTTTCAACTGGGAGACGTTGGCCGCCGTCCGCCGGGTTTTCCCCGAGGTCGCCACGGGCGTGCTCGTCGACGTTGCGGGTGACGTGACCGAAGGCATCTCTGAGTGTCTCCGATACGGCCACCGAGCTCTGCTCCCCTCGGTGTCCTTTCCGGTTGTGGAGATGATCCGGGCAGTCGATGCCGGGCTCGAGGTATGCCCGTGGGTGGTGAATGACCCAGATCGCGCCTCCGAGTTGGCCGGTATCGGGGTGTCGGGCATCATTACCGACGACCCGGCCGTGGTACGCAGCGCCCTGGACACCCCGTTATGACGATCAGAGACGAGCTCGCTGACGAGCTGAGAGACGCGATGAAGGCCAAGGACGCCTCGAGAAGGGACGTCATCAGGCAGGTCGAGACCGAGATAGCGGTAGCGAGGAGCCAACCCGGGTTCACGGGGGAACTGGACGACGATCTCTACCGGCAGGTGATCGGGTCGTATGTCAAGAAGATGGACAAGAGCCGCCAGGAGTACCTGGAACTCGGAGAGCGTGGCCAGCCGATGGCGGCGAAGCTCGCCTTCGAGGTGGATTATCTGTCCCGCTGGCTGCCGAAGAAGCTCGACGAGCACGAAACACGCGATCTGGTGCGGGAGGCGATAGAGGAGCTCGGCGCCGCCTCGGACGAGAAGGCCGCCGGTCGGGTCACCGGCCACCTGATGAGACAGCACGGCAACGACCTCGACGGCGCCCTGGTGAGCCGTCTGGTGCGCGAGGAGCTCGCAGCCGGTTGAATATCCCCGACTTCGAGCCGATGCTGGCGACGCGGGTCGTTGATCCGTTCGACGATCCCGGGTGGTGGTTCGAAGTGAAGTGGGACGGCTACCGGGTCGTCCTGGCCTCCGAAGCGGGGAAGATCCGGGCCAGGTCGCGTCGAGGGCTCGACCTGACCGGCCCGTTCCCCGAGCTGGCCACGCTGCCGATCCCCGACGGCGTCGCCGTCGATGGCGAGGTGGTCGCCTTCGACGAGGAAGGCCTCCCCTCTTTCTCCTATCTGCAGCAACGCACCGGGTTTGGAGGACGTGGAACCAAGGCGGACGTAGGCGTCAATCTCGTGGTCTTCGACCTTCTGTTCCGAGGGCGGAGCCTGATCGGCCTGCCCTACGAGGAAAGGGTCGGGATGCTGATGGATCTCGCGCTTCCGTCACCGATCGTGGTCCCTGAGCCGACCCCCGAGCATGGAACCGCAGTCTTCGATGTGGCCAGGCAGCGAGGCCTGGAGGGCGTGGTCGGCAAGCGGCTCGGGTCCCCTTATCACCCCGGGAAGCGCTCGCCCGACTGGAAGAAGGTGTCGGTGAGGCGTCGGCTGCGGGCGGTGGTGGGGGGCTACCTGCCCGGAGAGGGCGGCAGGTCTTCGACATTCGGTTCGGTCCTCGTCGGTCTCCACGACGACGCCGGGCTGCGCTGGATCGCTGCGGTCGGATCGGGGTTCGACGACGTGACGCTCGACATATTCGCCACCCATCTCCGTCAAATCGAACGGCCCACTTCCCCGTTCCACAACCAGGTCTTGTTGCCCAGGCCGGGCAGGCCGGTGTGGGTCGAGCCGGCGATCGTCATCGGGGTGGAGTACAAGGAGTGGACCCACGACCATCATCTGAGGGCCCCGGTGTTCAAGGGGGTGGAGGCGGTCCTGGCCGATACGGTCACCTGGGCGGAGGAGGGCCCGGGCTAGGAGGGAGCGCGTCACCCCGCCTTGGCGGTCTTCGTCTCCTTCGATTTGGTCGCCTCCACCGACGCCTTCAGCGCCTCCAGGAGGTCGACCACCTTGGTTGGCTCTGGCGAGACCGTGGCGATGATCTCCTCGCCCGCGACCTTCTTCGCAGCCAGTTGCTCGATAGCCTCACGGGTCGGATCGGCGTACTCCTCGGCATCGAAGGGGCGGGTCAGGTTGTCGATCAGGGAGGCGGCCATGGCCACCTCCTCAGGCCGGATCTCCACCTCGGCCTCGAGCTCCTCGAACTCGGCCTCACGGAGCTCGTCGGGCCAAAACATTGTCTCCATGACGATCACGCCGTCTTTGGCACGGAGAGTGGCGAGTTGTTGTTTCTCCCGGATCGACACCTTGGCGATGGCCACCCGGCCCTTTTCCTTCAGGGCCTCCTCCAAGATCTTGTAGGCCTTGATCCCGGTCTTCTCCGGCGCGAGGTAGTAGGCGGACTTGTAATACATCGGATCGATCTCGGTCTCGTCCACGAACTGGACCACGTCGACCAGCTTGTTCCCGTCCTGATGGGCCGAATCGAGCTCCTCATCGGTGAACACCACGTAGCGATCCTTCTCGAACTCGTACCCCTTGACGATGTCCTCCCACTGGACCTCGCTGCCGTCGGCCTCGGCCACCCGCTTGTAGCGGATGGGTGAGTGGTCGGTCTTCCGGAGCTGCTTGAACTTGGGTGTCTTGTTGTCGGTCGCCGTGTACAGACCGACCGGGATGGTGACCAGCCCGAAGTTGATGGCGCCCTTCCAGATGGCTCGTGGCATAGGCGGAGTTTACGCCCTGCCCTTTCCTGGTATGCCCGCTGTGCTGCAACCACAGCGCTGAATCACGCAGGTCACGCCACGAGGGCCTGCCAGCAACCTAGAGGGGGACATCATGACCAGTCCACGCCGCAAAGGTGGCCATCTGATCATCGCAGCCGTGGTGATGGCACTGATCGGGGCCTTCATGGCGCCGGTGAGCGCCCAAGGAGGGCCAAAGCCGGTCGAGCTCCAGATCCTGGCGCTGAACGACTTCCATGGGAACATCAACACGTTCTCCTCGTCTTTCGGCGGCACCGGGGGGGCGCAGAATCTCGCCACCAACATCGCGGCCGCCGAGGAAGGAGTCCGCAACTCGGTCGTGGTCTCGGCCGGTGACCTCATCGGCGCTTCGCCACTCGTCTCCGCGCTCTTCCACGATGAGCCGACGATCGAGGTGATGAACCAGATCGGGCTCGACATCCACGGAGTGGGCAACCACGAGTTCGACGAGGGGTCAGCGGAGCTGCTTCGTATGCAGAACGGCGGCAGTCACCCCATCGACGGGGACCTCGACGGTGACGGCTTTGCCGGGGCCGACTTCGAGTTCCTCGCCGCCAATGTGGTGGTCGACGACACCGGAGAGACCCTGTTCCCGGCTTACACCGTCAAGAACTACCAGGGGGTCAGGGTGGCCTACATCGGTCTCACCCTCGAGGGGACACCGACCATCGTCACTCCCTCCGGTGTGGCGGGTCTCACCTTCCGCGATGAGGCGGAGACCGTGAACGCCCTAGTCGAGAGTCTGCAGAAGCAGAACATCGAGGCCTTCGTGATCCTGCTCCACGAGGGGGGATCCTCCGATGGGAGCCCGAGCGACTGTGGCAGCGGCCTCAATGGCCCGCTGGCCCAGATCGTTCCCGCCCTCGACGATGCGGTCGATCTGGTCATCGCCGGCCACACCAATGACGAATTCGTCTGCGAGGTCGACGGGAAGGTCGTGACCATGGCGGATACCGCCGGCCGGCTCTTCACCGACATCGACGTGACGCTCGATCGTCGGACCAAGGACATGACCGTGGTCTCCGCCGTCAACGTCGCCAACCTCCAGACCGCGGAGGACGACCCCGAGGTTCAGACGCTGATCGACGAGTACCTGACCCTCTCCGCACCACTGGCGAACGCGATCATCGGGTCGGTGACCGCCGATATCACGCGCGTGGACGATGCCGATGGAGAGTCACCGATGGGCGAGGTCATCGCCGACGCCCAACTGGCTGCTACCAGCGACCCCGCATTTGGGGGCGCGGTGGTTGCCTTCATGAACAAAGGCGGGGTTCGCGAGGCAGTCACCTTCGCCCAGTCGGGCACCGAAGGCGATGGCAACGTGACCTACGGAGAGGCTTTCACGGTTCAACCGTTCGGCAACAGCCTGGTCACGATGACCCTGACCGGGACGCAGATCGACACCTTGCTGGAACAACAGTTCCAAGGCGCGGTGAGCAAGCTGGACGTCTCCGCAGGGTTCACCTACACCTGGAGCGCCACGGCTCCGGCCGGGGAAAAGGTGTCCAACCTCGCCATAGGCGGTGTTGCGGTCGACCCGAACGGCGCCTATCGGGTGACGGTCAACAGCTTCCTGGCCGATGGTGGGGACAACTACCCCGTGCTCATCCAGGGCACGGATCGTCTCGGAGGCGACGTCGATCTCGACGCCCTGGTTGCCTACTTCGGGGCGAACTCCCCGGTGGCTCCTCCGCCTCTGGACCGGGTCGTCATGGTCCCGTAGCCAGAGCAGGCATCCTCTTTCCACGGGATCTGGACTGGCGATTGTTTCTCAGCCTTCTCGGCCGGGTACCGATTGGGTCGACGACGAGAGAGTTTCGGCGTTCCTGTAGGATCGGCCGTGTTGATACTGGGGGGTTTGAGGTGCGGAGGCAGGCATGGTCGACCGGAAGTCGGCTCGGCGGTGCGCTTGTGGTCTTCTTGCTGTCGTTTGGCTTACAACTTGTCACTGCCGCCCCAGCCGTCGCCGCCACCCTCATCGTGAGCCCCACGTCCGGAGTCGCCGGCACCATTGTTCAGGTCGTCGGCGCAGGCTTCCCGGCCTCGTCTCCAGTGGCACTCTGTTGGGACAACTCGGGTTGCTCGGATCTCGGCATTGTCCTGCCCGGGCCCGACGACACGTTCTCGGCGATTGTGATTGTTCCTCTTGGTGCCCTGGCGGGTGGTCACCAGATCGTGGCCTGCCGACAGGGGTCGCAGCCCTGTGCGACAGCCGCGTTCACAGTGCTCCCGAACCCAACCACAACAACCTCGACCGTAACGACCGTCACGACCACAACGACTGTGCCGACGACCGTTACCACGGTTGTGACCACCACCACCCTGTTCACGAATACCACCTCGACAACGGCAGGCGTCTCGCCCTCGACGACCGCGCCGGTCACCCCTACCACGGGCTCCGTCGCAACCACCTCGACGATCCCGGCGGTCGGGCCGATAGGGGCAACCATGCCCCCCACACCGCCGGAGGGTGACAGGGACGATGCTCCGCCGACAACAGCCACGTCCGCCAGTGGTGGCGATCAGGGCCCGGCAACTGCGGGCGCTCCTGGAGAAGGTGACCTGCTGGTCACAGCATCGGAGCAAGCCGGGAACGAGAGCTTCGTCGATCGGCTCCGATTCTGGCTCGGTGGCATTCAGAGCGAGAGCGCGCCCAGCATCCCAACGACCGTCGCACCATCGTCTGAAGTGATGGCCATGCCGCCATCCGAAGAGGCAGCAAGCCCTGCGTCGCAACCCGTCTCGGGCCTGCCGAGTCTGCCCTTGTGGAGTCAGGTTGCCGCCCTGTCAGCCGGGGTGGCAGCTTTGTTCTTCGTGATCCCACTGATTGCACGATGGGTGTGGAACCTGTCGCATGACGAATAGGGGAGATTGGTCAGGGTGAATCCCCCAAAGGGTGGAGTCCGGCTGAGATCGGCACCGACGTCGGAGGCAGGCAGCGTGGTGCGAGTCCTCATCCTCCTCTGGACTTCGCTCCGCTACGTCTTGGCGTTGGCCGGGTTTGTGTGTCTCCTCCTCACTGTGACCACCCTCACTGGATGGTTCACCGTGTCCCCCGGAGGTGAGCCGCTCGAGTGGTATTGGCTGCTCAGCGCAGCCCTCATGCTCGGCCTGTTCAGCACCATCGGTGATGAGCCATTGCCCGGACTATCCCGCGAGGCACCCGACGTGGTGGTTCCGGATCAGCCGCTGGCTCCCAGTCTCGCTCATCCCATCCCGAGGATGATCCGGGCGATGCTCATTGCAGCAGTCTGGGGAGGTGTCACCTACTTGCTCGACCTCGATCTTTTCGTGATCCTTGCCGTGGCGGCCGTGGTCGGGGTGGGTTACGCATTCCGCCGACCTAGGGAAGAGGGGACGGGGGAGTAGCAGCAGCGCTGAAGAAACCACCAAATCCAGGATCACTGCGACCAGGGCCGGTGTGCGCTCCCGGCAGGATTCGAACCTGCGCACCCGGCTCCGGAGGCCGGCGCTCTATCCCCTGAGCTACGGGAGCTTCGAGCGCCGATTGTATCGACGACGCACCTCCTAGCCTCAGCCCGGTGAAATACGTGTCCACCAGGGGAGAGGCCCCGCCGCTCGACTTTCGCGGGGTGATGCTGACCGGACTGGCACCCGATGGGGGGCTATACGTCCCCGAGACGGTCCCGGCCCTTCCCAACGGCTGGGAACACTGGTCATATCCCCAGGCGGTGACAGCGGTGTTGAGCACCTTCGGTGCCGAGGAGGTGGGCCCGATCGTGATGCAGGCCGCGGCCCGTTTCTCCTCCGAGGAGGTTGCCCCGGTGGTACCGGTGGGCGGTCGCTTCGTATTCGAGTTGTTCTGGGGCCCGACTCTCTCATTCAAGGATCACGCCCTCCAGATCCTGGGCGGTCTGCTCGACCGCGACGTGGAGAGGCCCTCCACGATCCTCGGTGCCACCTCGGGAGACACAGGGTCGGCCGCGATCGAGGCCTGCCGGGGGCGCGCCCAGCTTCGCGTCGTCGTCCTGTATCCGGACGGGCTGGTTTCCGAGTTCCAGCGTCTTCAGATGACCACCGTCGACGACGAGAACGTGACGGTGGCCGCAGTCAAAGGCAACTTCGACGATTGCCAGGCCTTGGTGAAGGGCGCGTTACGCCGCCACGACGGCCTCCTCGTCTTCAACTCGATCAACTGGGCGAGGGTCGCGGCCCAGACCGGCTACTACGTGTTCCTCGCCGGACGGATGGGGGGTCCCTTCGACGTCGTGGTCCCGACGGGGAACTTCGGCAACATCCTGTCCTGCTGGGTCGCCCAACAGATGGGGGCGCCGATCGGGGCGATGACCATCGCCAACAACGCCAACCGAGGGCTCTCCAACCTGGTCAATGTCGGGTCGATGGGAGACGAAGAGGTGATCCCCACGCTGGCACCGGCGATGGACGTGACGGTGCCCTCGAACCTGGAGCGATTCACCGGGAACCCGGCGGATGCATTCGTGGCGGGATACGCCGAGGACGATGAGATCCTGGAGACGATCGCAGCAGTCGATCGGGAACACGGCTATGTGCTCGACCCACACACAGCAGCCGCCTGGCACGTCGGGGGCGCCTTTCTAGGAGATCTGCCCCAGGTGGTGGTGGGGACCGCCCACCCTGCGAAATTCGCCGATGCCGTTCAGCGCGCCCTGGGTCGGCCCCCCGAGACTCCGCCCGGCTTCGAGGACCTGTCGGACAGGCCCGAGCGGGTGACCCTCATCGACGCAGACCCTTCAGCGTTGGACACCTTGATCCGATAAATCGGTTGGTTGCTGCTTTGCGCAACTGCCGGGAGCAGCTACCATACGGTTCAGCCGACGACGCGAAGGGACGTTGCGGCCACCCACCCACAGTCCTCATCCGAGGCATGCCATCCATATTTGCGATGGCGCAAATCCCGGTCCGTTCGAGCCTGAAAGCGAAGAATCGCGAAGGATCCAATGACCACACGAGCTCAACTCCAGAGCAAGACCATCGACGAGCTACGTCAGATCGCCGATGCGGTAGGAATCGAGACCGACGGTCTCCAGAAATCGAAGCTGATCAGCGCCTTGGTCGACGCCGGCCAGGTGGCTGAGCCCGCGCCCGGCGAGGAGCTGGATCTGCCCCAGGCCACGCCTCGCATCGAGCGCGCCCCTCAGGATGGGGATGGCGAGCTCGAGGCCGTTCCCGGGGAAGAGCCGCGCCCGGACTCCCGTCAGGGCGGCCGTGTCGACGACGACCAGCGGCAGGGTGGTAACCGGAGCCGCAACCGCCGACGCCGTGGTGGCGGACGTGAGGATGAGTTCATCCCGGAGGAAGACCTGGAGATCCGCGAGGGTCTGCTCGACATCCTGCCCGAGGGTTACGGATTCCTCAGGGTCACCGGCTACCTGTCGGGCGACAAGGACGTCTACGTCTCGGCAAACCAGGTGCGCAAGTTCCGTCTTCGTAAGGGAGACATCGTCTCCGGGCCGATCCGCCCGCCCCGGTCCAAGGAGAAGTTCCCGGCCGTGGTCCGTATCGACAAGGTCAACGGCATGTCGTCCGACGAGGCGATGCGTCGGCCCAAGTTCGAATCCCTGACCCCACTCTTCCCGGACGAAAGGCTCCGTCTGGAGGTGGACGGAAAGGCGAATGGCATCCTGACCCGGATCGTCGATCTGATCGCCCCCATCGGCAAAGGACAGCGAGGTCTGATCGTCTCACCGCCCAAGGCGGGTAAGACCACCGTTCTGCAGGAGATCGCCCAGGCGATCACCACCAACAACCCCGAGTGCTATCTGATGGTCGTCCTCGTCGACGAGCGCCCCGAAGAAGTCACCGACATGCAGCGCTCCGTCAAGGGCGAGGTCATCTACTCGACCTTCGACCGCCCCGCCGAGGAGCACACCCAGGTCTCCGAGCTCGCCCTGGAGCGGGCCAAGCGTCTGGTGGAGATGGGCACCGACGTCGTGATCCTGCTCGACTCGATCACCCGTCTCGCCCGTGCCCACAACTTGGCCACCCCGGCCTCGGGTCGGATCCTCTCCGGTGGTGTCGACAGCCAGGCCCTCTACCCGCCGAAGCGCTTCTTCGGCGCCGCCCGGAACATCGAGGAGGGCGGTTCGCTGACCATCCTCGGCACCGCCCTGGTGGAGACCGGGTCCAAGATGGACGAAGTGATCTTCGAGGAGTTCAAGGGCACCGGCAACATGGAGCTCAGACTCGATCGCAAGCTGGCCGACAAGCGGATCTACCCCGCCATCGACATCGAGGCTTCGGGAACAAGGAAGGAAGAGCTTCTGTTCGATCAGAAGGAGCTCACCCAGGTCTGGAAGCTGCGGCGGGTGCTGCTGGCCCTGGAGCCCGGGGCCGCACTCGAGCTCCTCATCGACCGATTGAAGACCACGAAGTCCAACGCCGAGTTCCTCGCCGAGGTGGCGAAGAGCAGCGGCAGCTAGATAGGAGCCGACGGTGAAGACCGACATTCATCCCGAGTACGCCGAGACCCACGTCACCTGCTCGTGTGGCAACACCTTCACGACCAGGAGCACCAAGCCCGGCGACATGCACATCGAGCTGTGCAATGAGTGCCATCCGTTCTTCACCGGGAAGCAGAAGCTGGTCGACAGCGGGGGCCGTGTGGAGCGTTTCCAGAAGCGCTACGGCAAGACCGCATTCACCAAGGCCGGGGAGCCGGTCGACACGAGTGCGGAGACCGAAACCGCTGACGCTGAGTGATTCGAACGCTTCCGACGACCCGAGATTGGGATCCCCAGTCCCGCGTTCGATACCTGAGCGTCCCGATCACGAGCGGCTGAGCAGTCCGATCGACCCGGCCAAGACGGTCGGGGGTCAGGCAGTCATCGAAGGGGTGATGATGCGCGTCCCGGGGGCGTGGTCGGTGGCGGTTCGTAAGCCCGAGGGCCACATCGTCGCCCAGCGACACGTGCTCGGTCGTCTCGCAGAGCGCAACCAGGCGGCGAGGATCCCCTTCGTGCGCGGCGTGGTCGTCCTCTGGGAATCGTTGAGCCTCGGCTTCCGCGCCCTGTCCTGGTCGGCCGAGATGGCGGCCGGTGAAGAGGAGGAGCCTCTCAGCAAATCCCAGATCGGATGGACGATGGCACTGGCCTTCGCCCTCTTCGCCGGGATCTTCATCGTCCTGCCCGCGCTGGCCGCAGGGGCGGTGGCGGGCGAGTCCGGTTTTCTCTTCAACGTCGCCGAGGGCGTGATCCGCCTCGCCCTCTTCGTGGGGTATATCTGGGCGATCGGCCGCTCGGCCGAGATCGGCCGTGTCTTCGAGTACCACGGCGCCGAGCACATGTCGATCCACGCCTTCGAGGCAGGCGAGCCTCTGAGCGTCGAGTCGGTCCGCCGTTACCCGCCCGAGCATCCGCGATGTGGCACCAGCTTCCTCCTCATCGTGATCCTGGGCTCGATCATCCTCTTCTCCTTCTTCGGGAGGCCGGGTTGGCTCTTCCTGGTGGCCTCCCGGGTGCTCGGCATACCGATCATCGCCGGTATCGCCTACGAGATCCTCCGCTGGTCGGGCACCAGGAGCAGCGGATGGCTGGCACGGGCGCTGGCCGCACCCGGCATCTGGTTACAGAAGCTGACGACTCGTGTCCCCGACGAGAGCCAGGTCGAAGTAGCGATATCGAGCCTGGTCGTGGCCCTCGATGACGAGATGGTCGACGATGTCATCGGACGGGGCGGGCTACCGGGGTCCGCCCTGGAGGTGCGCAGCGTCGTGCTTGGGGTCACCCCCCCACCCGGGGAGGAGTGATGGACGACACTCTCGCCATGCGGCTCGCCGAGATCGAGTCGATCTTCGAGGAGACCGAGGCCGCCCTGGCCGACCCGGCGACGCTGGCCGACACTTCGCTCCTCGCCGAATTGGGCAAGCGCCACGCCGATCTCAGGGATGTGGTCGCCGATGTCCGTCGTCTCCGCCAGGCACGCGCCGATCTCGAGGTGGCGAGAGAGATGGACCAGGACCCCGAGATGGCGAGCCTCGCCCGTGATCTGGCCGCCGAGGTCGAGGAGATCGAAGGGCGGGTCAGGCTGGCGCTGGTCCCTGCCGACCCCGCCGATGCCAAAGATGTGATCGTCGAGATCCGCTCCGCAGCCGGGGGTGACGAGGCCGCGATCTGGGCCGGCGACCTCCTCCGTATGTATCAGAGATACGCAGATCGGTCCGGGCTCGTCGTCGAGTCGATGGACAGCTCCCCTTCCGAGGCCGGCGGGTTCGACAAGGTCACCGTTGCCATCAAGGGCCGTGGCGCCTACTCGAAGATGAAGTACGAGGCCGGCGTGCATCGTGTGCAGCGGATCCCGAAGACCGAATCACAGGGCCGGATCCACACCTCGACCGCCACCGTCGCCATCTTGCCCGAGGTAGCGGAGGTGGAGGTGGCGATCGACCCCAACGATTTGAAGGTCGACGTCTACAGGTCGACCGGACCGGGTGGGCAGTCGGTCAATACCACCGACTCGGCAGTCCGCCTCACCCACATCCCGACCGCCCTCGTCGTCACCGTCCAGGACGAGAAGAGCCAGCTGCAGAACAAGGAGAAGGCGCTCCGGATTCTTCGTGCCCGGCTCTATCAGATGGAACTGGAGCGCCAGCAATCGGAGCTGGCCGGCGCCCGGCGCTCCCAGGTGGGGTCGGGTGAGCGCGCAGAGAAGATCCGCACCTACAACTTCAAGGAGAACCGGGTGACGGATCATCGCATCGGTCTCACCCTCAAGCGCCTCGACCAGGTGCTCGACGGCGACCTGGAAGAGTTCGTGACCGCGCTCAGCGCCGACGAGCAGGCAGCGCGTCTCGCCGAAGGGGGCTGAGCCTCAGCCCCCAACTCCGAGGTTGGCCACGCCTTTGCGTTCCATGTTCCCCCATACCCTGGTGGCTTCCCCGCCCAGGATCGCCCGGACCCGCCAGGCAACCGTGAGCTGGCGCATGCCGAAGTTCTCGATCAGGACCATGACGATCAGCCGGGCCGTGTCGGCCGGCGAGTTGAAGTACCCGTAGGACTCGTCCAACAACAACGCCACGAGGGAATTGAGGAGCCCGACGCCGAAGGCGAGGGCGAGAAGTGTCAGGAGCGAGGTCACGTTGAGCGTGCCGAGCAGGAGCGCCAGAGGGATCGTGATCCATCCGACGAACTCGATGATGGGGGCCAGGTACTCGAAGAGGAACATCGCAGCCCAGGTCACGGTGCCCACCTTCCCGTATCGGGGGTTGAAGGTCATCGGCATGAAGTCCCGAACCGCGGTGATAAGGCCCCGATGCCATCGCACCCGTTGTCGTCGCAGCACTCGCAGAGTCTCAGGCACCTCGGTCCAGATGACTGCGGACGGCTCGTAGACGATCCGGTACGGAATGTCGTTGTCGATGTGATAGCGGTGCATGCGCATCGTGATGTCCATGTCCTCGCCCATGTGCCCCGTGGTGAATCCGCCCACCGCGATCACCGCGGAGCGCTTCCACACCCCAAATGCACCGGAGACCAATGGCAGCGCACCCATCTCCGACCATGCCGGTCGGCTGGCCAGGAAGGTGCGGAGATACTCCAAGGCCTGCATGCGGGGGATGAGCTTGCGGGGGACTCCCGCTTCGACGAGATGGCCCAGGTGGACCCTGCTGCCGTTGAGGGGCCGGATGTTGCCGCCCACCGCGATCGTGCGCTCGCGATCCTCCACCACTCTGCGCATGGCGCCCACGAGGCAGTTGGCGTCGAGGATCACATCGGCGTCTGTGCAGAGGGCGTAGGGATACCTGGCCGCGTTGATTCCCGCGTTCAGCGCATCCGCCCGGCCACCGTTCTCTTTGTCGATCACGGTGATGTCGACGGCGCCATGACCGCGATAGATGGCCCTGATCGGAGCGGTGGGGATATCGGGTCGATAGGGGATGCGCACCCGCTCGAGACGAAATGCCTCGATCAACGCCTCCAGTGTCTCGTCGCTCGACCCGTCGTTCACGACCACGATCTCGAATCGCGGATAGCCAACGATGGACATCGACCTGATCGAATCGACGATCCCGGCCGCCTCGTTGTAGGCGGGGATGACAATCGTCACAGGTGGCGACGTTCGGCTCGACAGCATCTCCGACACGCGGCCGAACCGCTCCAGATGATGGGAGCGCCGCATCACCGCTGCTGATCGCAGGCCAAGGCCGACCATGTAGACCTGCATGACGATGAAGTAGGCCAGGGTGGCGTATCCAACCCAGAGGAGGATCTCCGGGATCAAGCCAGCACCTGCCCTGACATGTGACTCAGGAGCAGATTGTCCTCCGCAGTGGCCTTGCCCGACTCTTCTCGTTCCCGGGCTCCGGCCAGGACGCCGCAATCGGCCAATGCCTCAGCGGCTGCATCCCGGGCGAACTCGTCATCGGAGCCGAGTGCATTCAGGAGCACATCGGTGCCCCCGTGGAGGGAGGCGAGCCCCGCCGCGCTGTTGCGACGGACCCACCAGTTGGCGTCGGTCAATCCCCTGGCGAGCGCCGGGTTGACCGATGGGTCTCCGATCTGGGCAAGTGAGGTTGCGGCCTTTGCCCGAAGGCGCCAGTCGGTGGATTGGAAGGCGGCCCTGAGCGGCCTGATGGCGAGCGGCCCTCCGACGACGCCAAGGGCCTCGATGGTTGCTATCAGGACCTCGGGATCGCTCGACACTCTCAACACCCCGGCCAGGGTCGGGCCAACGTCGCGATCGCCGATCACGCCAAGCACCCGGATGGCCTCGACTACTCCGTCGTTGTCGTGGTGCCGAAGGTTCACCCTGATGTACGCGACAAGGGGCCAGGTCGCTTTGCTTCCGAAACCGACCAGGGTGTCGGCGAAGCGTGCCCTGACCCAGGGCTCCTCGAGGTCGAATCGCTCCAGGATGGCGTCGATCGCGGCGGTGTGCCTGATCCGACCCAACCCTCGGGCGCATTGGATCCTGATCTCAGGCTCACGGTCGGAGAGATGCTCGACGAGAACCGGGGCCGTGGACTCGTCACCGATCTCGGCCAGGGACACGGCGGCGCGCAGACGACGACCGAGAGGAAACGAGCTGCGCAGCCGCGCCTCCTGCCTGCGGGCGAGCCCGAGGCCGTCGATGATCCCGGCCAGCGTCTCGACCTTCTCTCCGGTGACCACGTTCCGAACGTCGATCACGGCATCGATGAAGGCGTCGTCGTCGACGGCTCCCGCATCGATGGGGTCGGTCGCCTCCGGAGAGGCCAGGCGACGACTGAGCGTCGCGACATAACCGGCGCGCCTCAGCTTGTGCAGCGCGGCACGCTTGCGGTGAAGTGTCTTCATCACGACCAGACCGAGCAGGAGGATGACGTCGCAAATGAGGACCACCGCGACCGCGATCAGGCCGATGGTCGTTCCGTTCATGAGATCTGGGTCTTATATCGGCGCCGGCGAGTGCCTATTGAGGCAGGTGAGGCTTCAGCCCTGCAGATGCTGTCGCACCCTGGCCAACAGCTCAGGGAGGCGAAAGGGCTTCTGAATGAAGTCGACCGCCCCGGACTCGAAGCTCCCGACCACGGTGCGATCGTCGTCGACCCCGGACAGCATGATCGTGCTGATCTGCCGGCCCTCGTGTCTCCAGCGGTCGATGACTTCCAACCCGAGCAGGCCGGGCATGAGCTGATCCAGGATGACCAGATCGTAGTCGCCGGTGAGGCCCTTCTCATAGGCCTCCAACCCGTTCACGGCAGTCTCCACCACGTACCCCTCGAGCTCGAGTGCAGTGACCAGGAGCGTGGTCACCGTCTCCGAGTCATCCGCCACGAGGACGCGTTTGTTATCACCCATGTCCGCCTCGGGTGTCCCAGGGCGACGAATCCATCTGGTCGATGATTGCAGGGCAGACACCGATTCCCTGGTCACGGGCGGGAGGAGAGGCGGGAGATGGTCACCTATGTGAACTATCTTTCGACGTCTGGCGTGGCATGAGATGTGGGGCACCATGGCGACCATTCCCGAACACGAGAGGGTGAGGCTCGAGGCCGTTGCGGGCCCGGACGCGCCCCTCGAGACGCTCATCGCCCGGAGGCTCGGCGGCGAGCCGTTGCAGTACATCGAGGGGAGCGCAGCCTTCGGCCCCCTCGACCTCATGGTCGACGAAAGGGTCCTGATACCACGGCCCGAGACCGAGGGGATGTTCGAGCTGGCCACGAAGATGGTGCGGAGCCCCGAAATCATCGTCGACCTCTGCACCGGGTCCGGGGCGCTGGCGCTGGCATTGAAGAGCAGGTTCCCGACTGCTGCCGTATTCGCCACCGACATCTCGTCCGACGCCATCGATGTGGCGGCCAACAATCGCCGTCTGACCAGTCTGCAGGTGTATCTCGCCCAAGGCGACCTGTTCGATCCCCTTCCGACCGCCATCCTGGGGATGGTCGACCTGATCGTGGCCAACCCACCGTATGTCGCAGAGGTCGATTTCGCCGCCCTTCCCGTCGATGTCCAACGCGAGCCGAGGGTGGCCCTGGTGGCCGGGCCGACCGGGCTCGAGGTGATCGAGCGGATCGGCGCCTCGGCGGCATCGTGGCTCCGTCCTGGTGGGGTGATCGTGTGTGAGATCGGCGAGAGACAGGGTGTGTCCGCCGTGAGCTCGTTCATCGACCTCCCGGCCGTCGTCCGTCAGGACCTGACCGGGCGCGACCGTTACATCGTCGCCGTCAAGCCTTGAGCCTCGCCGATGCGGTCGCGGCGATCCACGCCCGTCAGGTGATCGGCCTCCCCACCGACACGGTCTACGGAATCGGTGCCGACCCGGTGAGCGAGGAAGCCATCGGCCGCCTGTACGAATTGAAAGGCCGGCCGGAGAACAAGCCGGTCGGCCTGTTGGTCGCCTCGGTCGAACAGGCGGTATCGATCGGGAGGATCGAGGGTGTGGCCGCCCGGCTCGCTGCCGCTCACTGGCCAGGGGCGCTGACCCTGGTGGTCACCCCCAAGGTGATCCTCGCTGACTGGGTGGGCGACGGCCAGCGTCGGACCGTAGGCCTCCGGGTGCCCGATCACCCGGTGACCCTCCACCTGCTCGAGCTAGTCGGCCCCCTGGCGGTCACCTCGGCCAATCTGTCCGGGATGCCGGAGTCGATGACCGATGCCGAGGCACACGCCATCTTCGGCGACCGGGTGCAGGTCTACGTCGGAGGCCGCTCGCCAGGGGGACAGGCCTCGACGGTGGTGGACGTCACCGGATCGGAGCCGGTCGTGTTGCGTCGAGGCCCGGTCTCCATCTAGTTACCCTCGCAGCATGATCTCGATGGACCCACTGGAGCGGGTCGATCCCGCCATTGCCGACCTCATTCGCAAGGACCTCGAGCGGCAGAACACCCACATCCACCTGATCGCCTCGGAGAACTTCGCCTCTCCTGCGGTGATGGCTGCATCGGGCTCGGTCTTCACCAACAAGTACGCCGAGGGGTACCCGGGACGCCGCTACTACGAGGGCTGCCAGGTCGTCGACCAGATGGAGCAACTCGCCATCGATCGAGCCAAGGAGCTCTTCGGGGCCGAGCACGCCAACGTGCAGGCCCACTCCGGGGCCCAGGCCAACATGGGTGTCTACTTCTCCCTGCTCACGCCCGGAGACCGGGTGCTCGGGATGCGTCTCGATCAAGGTGGGCACCTCACCCATGGCTCTCCGGTCAACTTCTCCGGCCTCTATTACGACTTCGTCGCCTACGGGGTGGATCCGGAGACCGAGTTGATCGACATGGACCAGGTGCGGGCCCTGGCTATCGAGCACAAGCCCAAGATCGTCCTCGCCGGCTTCTCGGCGTACTCACGGACCCTCGACTACGAGGGCTTCCGCGCCGTCGCGGACGAGATCGGGGCCATCTTCATGGTCGACGCCGCCCATTTCATCGGATTGGTGGCCGGTGGTTCCCATCCCTCGCCCGTGCCCTTCGCCGACGTGGTCACCGCCACCACCCACAAGGCATTGCGGGGGCCGCGGGGCGGTCTCATCCTGAGCACCGAGGGATTCGCCAAAGCGATCGATCGGGCCGTTTTCCCGAATGCGCAGGGAGGGCCGATCGAGTCGCAGATCGCGGCCAAGGCGGTCTGCTTCCAGGAGGCGATGCAGCCTGGCTACAGGGCCTACACCGATCAGATCGTGGCCAACGCCAGGGCGATGTCGACTGCCATCCAGGAGGACGGGGTGCGTGTGGTCTCCGGTGGCACCGACAACCATCTGTTCCTGATCGATCTGAGGTCGGTCTCGGATGATCTAGACGGGAAGGCCGCCGCCCGCCTGCTCGACGGTGTTGGGATAACCCTCAATTTCAACACCATCCCATTCGACCCCCGACCCCCATACCGGGCGTCGGGTCTGAGGGTCGGGACCCCGGCCATGACCACTCAAGGGATGAAGGAGGAGGAGGCGGCCGAGGTGGCGTCTCTGATCGCCCGGGCCCTGCACAAGCGGGACGACGACGGAGAGCTGTCGGGTGTGGCGGCCCGGGTGGGCGAGCTCGCCGCAGCGTTCCCCCCGTACCCGTCCGAGTTCTCGGGCCATGCGTAGCCGGGTGCCCCCCGGCCCTGTGGACCACCTCGCTCATTTCCCCTCCCGGCTCGGTTGGTTGTCTCCCTACGGGGTGCGAACCGCTAGGTTCCCGATTTCGCCTGCCCGGGCCATTCCCCTAGACTTTGTGAATAGATTCACAAGCCACCGCCGGCAATGAGAGACGAGACCATCAACCACAGCGTCGCACGCGCCGTCAGTGAAGGGTGGGGTCGCTCGGGAGCATTCGCCGGGTCGATCATCTCCGGAACACTTCTCGGCCTATTCGCCGACCGCTGGTTGGGCACCGAGCCCTGGCTGGTGGTTGTGGGGGCGCTTCTCGGCATCTACTCCGGCTTCGTGAACATGTGGCGCTGGTCCAAGGAGATGGAGGAGGCCGATCTTGACCATTGAGCACGGCCCGCCCATCGAGGCCGATCTGGCCCGGGAGACCGTGGCCCGCGCCGTCTACATCGGGCCCGTCCTCGTCCTCTTGTTCGCCCTTCTCAACGGGTGGGACGGGGCGTGGAGCGCGGCCCTCGGTGTCGTGGTGGTTGTGGCCAATTTCCTCCTCGCCGGTGCGATCTTGTCGATTTCACTGAGGATCAGCCTCCAGGCTTATCATGCCGCCGCTCTGATCGGCTTTCTCCTCCGTCTCGGCCTGTTCGTCGGCGCGGTCTATCTGATCGCCACCCTGGTCGAGGTGGACCGGATCGCCTTCGGGATCTCGGCGGTCGTCTCGTACATCGCCCTGCTGACCTGGGAGGCCGTGTCGATCACCAGGGACAGAGAAAGGGAGCCCAGTTGGCGCAGTTGATAGTGGCGGCCTCCGAATGTGACGTGGTCAACGAGGTGATCTGCGCCCCGGCCAACGTCAACGAGCTGTTCGAGTTCCCCACCATCTTCACCATTGGCGGCTTCGAGGTGACCAGGACCATCATCCTCATGTTCCTGGCCGCACTGGTCACGGTGGCCATCCTCTGGTTCGGGCTGAGACAGCAGCGGCTGGTCCCCACCAAGTTCGGGGCGGCGGTGGAGGGGATGGTCGCCTTCGTGAGGGATGGCATCGCCCGGGACGTGATCGGGCCTGAGGGCCAGAAGTACCTGCCCTACCTGATGGCGATGTTCTTCTTCCTCCTGGTGGGCAACCTTTTCGAGGTCACCCCGTTGATCAACTTCCCCATCACCTCCCGGATGGCCATACCCGCCTTCCTCGCCCTGACCACCTACGTCATCTTCATGTTCGTCGGGTTCGCCCGGAACAACTTCCGCTATCTGATCGACACCGTTTGGCCCAAGGCGGTCCCGATCGGCCTGCGGTGGCTGGTGGGACTCATCGAATTGTTCTCCATTTTCATCCTCCGCCCGATCACCCTCGCCGTCCGGCTCTTCGCCAACATGGTCGCCGGGCACCTGATGCTCACGCTCCTCCTCACCTCGGGGCTCGTGTTCGTCACCGCCATCCCCGAGATCGGGGTCAAAGGCACCATCGGGGTCTTCTGGTTCGCCCTCGGATTGTTCATGTTCCTCTTGGAGATCCTGATCGGGGTGCTCCAGGCATACATCTTCACCCTTTTGACCGCGATCTACATCGAATCGTCCATCCACTTCGAGCACTAAGGAGACAGAAAGAATGGAAGGCAACATCGAAGCCCTGGTCGGCCCCCTCTCCCTGGTCGGGTATGGCCTGGGCGCGATCGGGCCCGGTATCGGGATCGGCATCGTGGCCGGCAACGCCATCACCGCCATGGCTCGCCAGCCGGAGATGCAGGGCACGATCCGGACCACCATGTTCCTGGGGATCGCCCTGACCGAGGCGCTGGCCCTGATCGGCTTCGTCCTCTTCTTCATCGCCTCGGCCGGATAGGGGGAACCAGGATGCAGTTCTTGAACGCCCTGGTGGTACTGGCCACCGAGGAGGGAGCAGAGTCGGGGGGCGGGCTCGGCCTGGTCCTTCCTCATCCCGACGAGTTGATCGCCGGCATCCTCGCCTTCCTCATCGTCTTCTTCTTCGTGTGGCGCAAGGCATTGCCCAGCATCAACAAGACACTGGAGGCCCGCCAGCAGGCCATCACCGGTCAGCTCTCCGAGGCCGAGGAGGCCAAGCGGGAGGCGGAAAGCCTCCTCGCCGACTACAAGGCACAGCTGGCCGATGCCAAGGCCGAGGGCAACCGGATCATCGAGGAGGCCCGTGCCGCCGGGGAGCAGCTCAAGGCCGACATCGTGGCCCGTGCCGAGGAGGAAGCCTCCCAGACCCTGGCCAAGGCACGCGAAGAGGCCCAGTCCGAGAAGGGACGTGCCCTGGCCGAGGCCCGACGGGAGGTAGGGGAGATCTCCGTGGGCCTGGCTGAGAAGATCGTGGGCGGGTCACTCGACGGGAAGATGCAACAGGACCTGATCGATCGCTATCTGGCGGACCTGGAGAAGCTGTAGATGGAGCGGACCTAAGTGGACGACCGGATCAGCGGCTACGCCAGCGCCATCCTCGACCTCGCCCGTGCCGAGGGCGAGCTGGAGCGCGTGGAGAGCGAGTTCCTCGCCATCGGCCAGGCAGTCGAGACGTCCGCCGATCTCAGGTCCACGCTCACCGACCCCCAGCTCCCGGTGGAGAAGAAGCGATCGATCATCGACGACCTGATCGGTGGCCGCGCCTCCGCCCTCACCGTTGGGCTGGTCCAGTTCATCGTGGGCCAGGGCCGTTCCTCCGAGCTGTCTTCCATCGCCAAGAGCTTCGTCGAGAAGGCGGTCGAGTCACGGGACCGCGCAGTGGCCGAGGTCCGCTCGGCGATACCTCTCGATCAGGCGACCATCGATCGTCTTGCCACCGCTCTCGGCAGGGCCACCGGGAAGCAGGTCGAGGTAAAGGTGATCGTCGACGATTTGGTCATGGGCGGCATAGTCGCCCGGGTCGGAGACCTCGTCATCGACGGGACCGTCGCCAACGCCATCGGAGAGCTTCGCCAGGCCGTGCTGAGCCGCTAGGAGTCACATGTCAGACCTGACCATCACCGCCGACCAGATCACCAAGTCGCTGAGAGACCAGCTTGCCGGCTGGGCACCGGAGGTGGACAAGGAGACCGTCGGATACGTAACCGCTGTCGCCGATGGCGTGGCTCGGGTCGAGGGCCTGCCCAGCGTCATGGCCTCCGAGCTGCTCGAGTTCCCGGGCGGCCTCATAGGTGTGGCCCTCAACATCGACGAGGAAGACCTCGGGGTGGTCCTCCTCGGTGAGGCCAGTCACATCCAGGAGGGTGACCCGGTGAAGCAGACCGGGAACGTGCTCTCGGTGCCGGTCGGCGACGCCCTGCTCGGTCGGGTCATCGACCCGCTGGGCAACCCCGTCGATGGCAAAGGGCCGATCGACGCCACCGAGCGCCGTCTGCTCGAGACCCAGGCCCCGTCGGTGGTCGAGCGTCAGCCGGTGAACCAGCCGCTCCAGACCGGCATCAAGGCCATCGACTCGATGACTCCCATCGGCCGAGGTCAGCGCCAGCTCATCATCGGTGACCGTCAGACCGGCAAGACCGCCATCCTGGTCGACACGATCATCAACCAAAAGGTGAATCAGGGGACCAAGGACGAGATCAAATGCATCTACGTCGCCATCGGCCAGAAGGCCTCGACAGTCGCCGAGGTGGTCTCCACCCTCGAGGAGCACGGAGCCATGGAGTACACCGTCGTGGTCAACGCTCCGGCCTCTGCCGCTCCCGCGCTGCAGATGTACGCCCCCTACGCAGGCTCGGCCATCGGCCAGCACTGGATGTACGAGGGCCAGCACGCCCTGGTCATGTTCGACGACCTCTCCAAGCAGGCCGTGGCCTACCGGGAGATCTCGCTGCTTCTCCGTCGGCCACCTGGTCGCGAGGCATACCCGGGTGACGTGTTCTATCTCCACAGCCGGCTCCTGGAGCGGTGCGCCAAGCTGTCCGACGAGCTGGGCGCCGGGTCCCTGACCGGGCTCCCCGTGATCGAGACCAAGGCCAACGACATCTCGGCCTACATCCCGACCAATGTGATCTCGATCACCGACGGCCAGTGCTTCCTGGAGACGGACCTGTTCTATCAGGGCATCCGCCCCGCCCTCAACGCCGGCACCTCGGTGTCTCGGGTCGGTGGCGCCGCCCAGGTGGCGGCGATGAGGAAGATCGCCGGTCCCCTGCGACTGAACCTGGCCCAGTTCCGTGAGCTGGCCGCCTTCGCCGAGTTCGGGTCCGAGCTGGACGCCACCTCATTAGCCCAGCTGGAGCGTGGTCGGCGGGTGGTCGAGGTCCTCAAGCAGCCGCAGTTCGCCCCGATCCCGGTCGAGGAGCAGGTCATCTCGATCTACGCCGTCACCGAGGGCCACATGGACGATGTGGCTGTTGGCGACGTCCGCCGCTTCGAGGACGAGCTCCGTGAGTTCTTCCGCAGCCGGCATCCCGGGATCCTCACCCAGATCAAGGACACGGGCAAGATGCCTGAAGGGAACGAGGTGGAGGACGCCATCACCGACTTCGTGGCGGCCTTCGAGGGCTCCGGGGCCGAGGAGTAGGAGACCGGGCATGGCCTCCGCCCAGCTGAGGGACACCCGGCGCCGGATCAGGAGCGTCGAGGCGATCAAGAAGATCACCCGCGCCATGGAACTGATCGCCACCAGCCGGATCCCCAAAGCCCAAGCCCGAGTCAACGCCTCCAAGCCCTACACCGCCAAGCTGATCGAAGTCATCGAGAACGTCGGTGCCGCCGGGGCCGGAGCGAAACACCGTCTGCTCGAGCAGCGGGACATCAAGACCGTCGGTCTTCTCGTCGTCTCCTCCGACCGCGGGCTGGCCGGTTCCTACTCGTCCAACGTGATCAGGCTCGCCGAGGGCCGGATCCGCCAGCTGGACCGTGAGGGCAAAGACGTGGTCCTCTATGCAGTGGGCAAGAAGGCCCAGGCCTATTTCCGCTACCGGGGTTTTCGCATCGAGGGCTCCTATCTCGGGGTGACCGACACCCCCGGTTACGGTGATGCACGCGCCGTGGCCAGCACGGCGGTGACCGCCTTCGCCACCGGGCGCATCGACTCGGTGGAGGTGTTCTTCACCCGTTACCAGTCGGCGATGACCCAGATCCCCACCCGGGTCGACCTCCTCCCGATCACGCCCCCGGAGCAGACCGAGGGCGCGGGGCCGACCGCGACATATGAATTCGAGCCGTCGCCCGAGGAGATCCTGGACAGGCTGCTGCCCCGTTATGTGGAGGCCACGGTGTTCAACGTCCTGCTGGAGGCCTCAGCCTCGGAGCACAGTGCCCGGCGCAGGGCGATGAAAGCGGCGACGGACAACGCCGAGGAACTGATCCGGGTCCTTTCGGTGCAGGCCAACCGCGCCCGTCAGGCGGAGATCACCACCGCCATCACCGAGATCGTCGGCGGGGCGGAGGCCCTGGCCGAGACGAGGCGGTGATCCCTCTGCAAGAGAATCGGGTTGCACCGTCCGGTCAGAGAGCGATCGACGAGAAATGGAGACAAGAATGAGTGACGCCACCAGCATCGGACGGATCGTGAAGGTCGCCGGCCCGGTGGTCGACGTCGAGTTCCCGCCGGACGGGATGCCTGAGATCCTCCACGCCATCACCATCGACTTCACCCTTGGTGACGATGAGCGCAGGGTGCTCGCCGAGGTCGCCCAGCACCTGGGCGGAAACAAGGTGCGGGCCATAGCCCTCGCCCCGACCGACGGCCTCACCCGCGGCGCCGAGGCCCACAACACCGGCCAACCCATCACCGTGCCGGTTGGGGACCAGACCCTGGGTCACATCTTCAACGTCTGGGGTGACTCCCTCGATGCCCCCGACGAGGACTTCTCCGACCCCCGCTGGCCCATCCATCGGACCCCCCCTGCCTTCGAGGACGTCGAGCCCCAGAAGACGGTCTTCGAGACGGGGATCAAGGTGCTCGACTTGATCAGCCCCTACCTGCAGGGAGGCAAGATCGGTCTGTTCGGCGGCGCCGGTGTCGGCAAGACAGTCCTCATCCAGGAGATGATCAACCGGGTAGCCACCCAGCACGGTGGTGTCTCTGTGTTCGCCGGTGTCGGCGAGCGCACCCGCGAGGGCAACGACCTATTCCTCGAGATGCAGGAGTCGGGCGTGATCGAGAAGGCGGCATTGGTTTTCGGTCAGATGGACGAGCCACCCGGCGTCCGTCTCCGGGTAGCCCTCTCCGCCCTGACCATGGCCGAGTACTTCCGTGACGTCCAGCGTCAGGACGTCCTCCTCTTCATCGACAACATCTTCCGGTTCACCCAGGCCGGCTCCGAGGTGTCGACCCTGCTCGGCCGGATGCCGTCGGAAGTGGGATACCAGCCCAACCTGGCAGACGAGATGGGTTTTCTCCAGGAGCGGATCACGTCGTTGAAAGGGCGGTCGATCACTTCGATGCAGGCGATCTATGTCCCGGCCGACGACATCACCGATCCGGCGCCTCATACCGCGTTCGCCCACCTGGACGCCACCACAGTGTTGTCCCGCCCCCTGACTGCGCTGGGCATCTACCCGGCGGTCGATCCCCTGGACTCCTCGAGCCGGGCGCTCGACCCCCAGGTTGTCGGCGCCGAGCACTATTTCGTGGCCACCGAGGTTCAGCGCATCCTGCAGCGATACAAGGACCTTCAGGACATCATCGCCATCCTCGGCATCGACGAGCTCTCCGAGGAGGACAAGCTGGTCGTGGGTCGGGCCCGCCGCATCCAGCGTTTCTTCGCCCAGCCGATGTTCGTGGCCGAACAGTTCACCGGGCAGGCCGGGATCTACACCCCGCTGGAGGAGACCATCGCCTCGTTCAAGGCCGTGCTGGACGGCGAGATGGACCAGTACCCGG
The DNA here is from genome assembly GCA_048595045.1 of Acidimicrobiia bacterium. GTDB lineage: Bacteria > Actinomycetota > Acidimicrobiia > Spongiisociales > ZC4RG35 > JARDZU01. The sequence goes on along the minus strand of JBMDXS010000075.1, from coordinate 11,833 downwards.
AGCAGGCCTTCTACATGGTGGGCGGCCGGGAGGATGTCGAGCGCAAGGCCGCCGAGCTGACCAAGGACGCCGCGGCCTAGTGGCTAATACGTTTCAGGTCGATGTGGTCTCGCCGGAGGCCACGGTGTGGAGCGGAAGGGCCACTTTCGTCCTCGCCAAGACCCCCGACGGAGAGCTGGGGATCATGGCCAACCACGAGCCGCTCATGGGCTCGCTGGTTACCGGGGCGGTCATAGTCGAGGCCGAGGATGGCACGAGGACCACCATCGGGGTCCATGGCGGCTTCCTTCAAGTGCTCGAAAACCAGGTCACCTTGATCACCGACCGGGCTCAGGTCGCCAGCGGTGGCCGTGAGGAAGGTCGACAGGTCGCCGAGCAACTGGCGGCCGAGGCACCGCCAGATGAAGAGCCAATCGAGGTGCCCGAGGAGACGCCGCTCTCCTGAGTCAGAGGTCGGCTACGAACCTGTCGACGGTGGAGGGGAATCCGCTGCCGATGGCCGCCGCGATCAGCGGGAACATCAGGGACCCGAGGATGCCGGCGCCATCCGCCTCCAGGTTCACATCGACCTTGGTCCCGTCACCGTTGGGCTCGAGCCGGACCGTGATCTTCCCTTCGAGCTCGGATGAGTCGATGGCCCACGCCATCATGCGTCCCTCCTCGCGGCCAGCGGGGGAGGCAGTGGCCCGATAGGCGGTCCCGCCGACCTTGCTCGAGAACGCGAAACCCTGCAACCGACCTCGCTCGTCGACCGTGGCCTCGATCACCCGGTCCACCCCGGGGATGCCCTCCCAGGTGGCCGGCTTGTCGAGCTCGGCCCACACCGAGCCGACGTCTTTGCTGGTGCTGGCGCTGTGAGCGAAGGTCTGCCCGGGCATCCGGCAAACCTAGCCACTGCCGACCTCAGCCAGAGATGGCACGTTCGCCTCCACTGGGTTTGTAGGCGCAGGCGGCACGGCTGCTATGTTCGGATACCGCACGTTTGTGCGCTCACTGAACAAGGAGCGGCGCCCGGAGACAGATGGCGCTCTGTGGCGAACTGGAGGTCAGCACGCATTGGAGAGCTCGAAGCAGGCGAAACTGACCACGCTTCGGGATGCCATCGCCACCCTGGTCCCCGACGGCGCCACGGTGGCGATGGAGGGGTTCACGCACTTGATCCCGTTCGCCGCGGGCCACGAGATCATCAGACAGGGGAAGAGAGATCTCACCCTGATCCGGATGACGCCCGACGTCATATACGACCAGATGATCGGGGTCGGCTCGGCCCGCAAGCTGGTCTTTTCCTGGGGAGGGAACCCCGGCGTGGGCTCATTGCATCGATTCCGCGATGCCGTGGAGCACGGACATCCCCACCCTCTCCAGCTCGAAGAGCACAGCCATGCAGGAATGGCAGCGAGGTACACGGCCGGTGCTTCGGGCCTGCCCTTCGCCATCCTCCGTGGCTACGTCGGCACCGACCTGGCCAAGCACGCCGACATGGCCACCATCATGTGCCCGTTTACCGGCGAGGAGCTGGCCGCGGTGCCGGCGCTGAGCCCGGACATCACCATCATCCATGCTCAGCAGGCGGACCGTTCTGGCAATGTGGGGATGTGGGGGATAACGGGGGTGCAGAAGGAGGCAGCCCTGGCCGCCACGACGACCATCGTCACCGTCGAGGAGGTCGTGGACGAGCTCTCACCGCGGGGCCCGAACCACGTCGTCCTCCCTTCATGGACCCTGGCCGCGATCGCTCCGGTCCCCGGAGGTGCCCACCCTTCGTACGCGATGGGCTATTCGAGAAGGGACAACGCTTTCTACACCGCCTGGGATCGGATCTCGAGGGACCGCGATGTGTTCCGCGACTGGGTCGAGGAGCACATACTCGGCACCGAAGATCACGCCTCGTACCTGGAGTCGATCGACCTCGGACCAGGTCATGTCTGAGCTCCAGCCCACCCCGTCCTACGACTCGGACGAGATGATGACGGTGACCGCGGCGCGATTCCTCAGCGACGGCCAGGTGTGCTTCGTCGGGATCGGTCTCCCCAGCGAGGCGGCGAACCTGGCCCGTCTCTCCCATGCACCGAATGTCGTGCTCATATACGAGTCGGGGACGATCGGGACCAAGCCGGACATCCTCCCCCTCTCCATCGGTGATGGCGAACTGGCGGAGAAGGCCGAGTTCGTCGTCAGTGTGCCCGAGGTCTTCGCCTATTGGCTCCAGGCGGGGCGAATCGACGTGGGTTTCCTCTCCGCAGCACAGATCGATCGGTACGGGAACCTGAACAGCACCGTCGTCGGCGGATACGAGGAGCCCAAGGTGAGGCTGCCCGGGGCCGGGGGCGCTCCCGAGATCGCGACTTCGGCCGGCGAGGTCATCATCATGCTCCGGCACAGCGAGCGAGCCTTCGTCCCATCTGTCGACTTCGTCACTTCGGTTGGCTTCGGGCGCGGGGGTGAGGGCCGGCCGGAGCGAGCGGGGCGGGGGCCAACGGTGGTCATCACCGATCTGGGCGTTCTCCGGCCCGACCAATCGAGCAACGAGCTGACCCTGGTCGCCACGCATCCCGGCGTGAGCCTCGAAGACGTGCGTCTCCAGACGGGATGGGAGCTCGCGATCGCCCCGGACCTGGCAGTCACCGATCCGCCCACCGATGGGGAACTTGAGATCCTCCGGGATCTCAAGGCACGCACGAGGGTGGCCCACGGCGGGTAGCCCTGTTCGCTATGCGAACGGAGGGGTAGCATCGAGGTGTGACTGACCTGCGGTCGGGTGATTTCATCCAGTCTCTGGAGCGTGGGCTGGCCGTGATCAACGCCTTCTCGAGGGAGCACCCGGCGCCGACCCTCAGCGAGGTGGCTCAGATGACCGGGCTGACCAGGGCGACGGCACGCCGGGTCCTGCTCACCTTGGTCGAGCTCGGGTATGTCGAACAGCACGGCCGCACCTTCTCCCTGACGCCAAAGGTCCTCGACCTGGGCTACTCATACCTCTCCTCGTTCCACGTCCTCGAATTCGCCCAGGCCCCCATGGAGCGGCTGGTCGAGCAGGTGAAGGAGTCGTCGTCGATGTCCATCCTGGACGGGCCCGACGTCGTCTACGTTGCCCGCGTCCCCACCAAGCGGATAATGACCATCTCACTCGCCCTCGGGTCGCGTCTTCCCGCCTATCCGACCTCGATGGGTCGGGTCCTCCTGGCCGGGCTCACCGATGCCGAGATCGACGATTACATCGCCCGAACCGATCTGGCGAAGCTCACCGAGCACACGGTGACCGACCCGGTGCGATTCCGCGCCATCCTCATGAAGGTCCGGGCCCAGGGTCACGCCCTGGTCGATCAGGAGCTGGAGGTGGGAGTACGGTCGCTGGCTGCACCGATCCTGAATGCCGGCGGCCACGTCATGGCTGCGATGAACGTCTCCTGTCACGCGACCCGCGCCACCGTGGCGCGGATGCGTGAGGAGTTCCTGCCTCATCTCCTGGCCACCGCCTCCGAGGTGACCGGCCGGGTCAGCGCCCTTCGGATGGGCTAGACCGCTCGGCCAGGAACTCCGCCACCACCGACGTCCACTCCTCGGGCCGCTCCAGGTTGGCGAAGTGGGGAGCCTCCTCGAGGACCACCAGCCTGCTCCCGGCGATGTGCTCGCTCAGCCATTCCGCCTGCTCGGGCGGTGTCGAGACGTCCCCGCCTCCCCCTATGACCAGGGTGGGGCAGCGGATGGCTTCGACCAGCCCGCGAAGGTCGGCGTCGCGCAAGGCGGCGCAGCATGCGATGTAGGCGGCAGGATCGGTGCCGAGCAGGGTCTCCGCAGTGCTCCGATACACCTCGGGATGGTGGGAGGCGAAGGCGGGGGTGAAGAAGCGACCCAGGGCCTGCTCGGAGATCGCCTCGATACCGCCCGCTGCCACGGCAGCGATGCGCGCCTGCCACAGCTCCTCATTCCCAATCCGGGCCGCGGTGTTGGAAGCCACCAGACCGGTGACTCGGTCGGGCACCCGAGCGGCTATCCACAGCGCGATCAGTCCGCCCAGTGACATGCCGCACAGCTCGAAGGAATCTGCCCCTGCCTCATCCAACACATCGAGCAGCTCCTCGCCCAGCCGGCTCACCGTGAGAGGGCCGGCCGATGCGATCGAGGTGCCGTGCCCGGGGAGGTCGACAAGGAGTACCCGTCTGACCCGGCTCAGCCGGGGAATCTGAGGTTCCCACATTCGTCTGTCGGCGCCGAGTGCGTGGATCATCAGAAGTGGCGGTGCTGCGGCGTCTCCCGCCTCGGTCCAGGTCAGGGCACCGGCGCCACCTGTCATCCGATGAGGTCCTGGTAGGCGTCGATGACGCCGTCGACGAGTCGAGGATCGATGTCGGGTGGCGCGACATCGGCGCCCATCACGTCGGGTTTGACTTCGAGGCCCGCCAGACACGAAGCAATGGCTTCGACTGCGGCTGCTGTCGTCTGGAAGACCAGAGGCAGCGCGGCCCACTCGACGTGCCAGCCGCCGATGCCGCGCTCGAGCTCGCTGAGACGTGCACCCGTGATGGCCCCCGCCGCAGCGGTGCACAGCTCGGCGGCGGCGGCAGCTCTCACCGAGTCCATCGGGTTCTGCTTGCCCGCCATGCTCGACGATTCGCCGCCACGGACGATGACCTCGCCGACGTCACTCGATGCGAGGAGGGCGACGTCGATGCCGATTCGCGCCATGGTGCGGGTAGCCCGCTCCAAGCCGGCAGCCAGGGCCGATACCCGGGACCGGTCCGAGTGCCAGGGGAGTGAGGGTGCCACCAACCCGAGGTGCGTCGCCAGGGCGGTAACCACCTCGCTGCCTCTGTCCCCGAATGCCGACAGATTCCCGACCGGGCCGCCGCACTGCACCGCCAAGCCCCTTCTGGTCTCCCTCAGCTCGGATATATGGGCCAACGTCGCATCGAGCCATCCGGCCACGGTGAACCCGAATGTGGTGGGCCGGGCATGCTGGAGAAAGGTCCTTCCCATTTGCGGCTGATCGCGATGCCGGATCGTTTTCTCGGCCATCTGCCCGGCCACCCCGATCAGCCCCGTGTCGAGGACCTCCAGGCCTCTGCGGGCCTGGAGCATGGTGGCGGTGTCGATCGTGTCCTGGGTCGTGGCCCCGTAGTGAGCCCACTCCCTGAGGTCGTCGGGAAGCCGGGAGCGGATCCCCTCCAGCAGCGGCCGCAACGGCGTCCCGTCGGACCAGGTGGCCGCCAGCACCGCGTCAGGATCGGCTACCGGCGCCGAACATGCCACGACCACGGCTCGGGCGGTCTCCATGTCCACGAATCCGGTGTCGGCCAGGGCCAGGGCGAGAGCGGCCTCGAACTCCAGCATGGCCCCTACCCGGGCTGCCGGGGTGAACACGTCGGCCATCTCAGGGGTGGTGAATCCTGGATCGAGCATCAGAAGTCGAAGAAGACGGTCTCGTCCTCACCCTGGAACAGGATGTCGAATCGATAGATCTTGGGATCCTGGTCGTCGACGAGTCGGGCGATGAGGCTGTCACGACGATGGGCCGGCACCCGGCGCAGGGTGAGGTCGTCCCGGTTGGCCTCCTCCTCGTCGGAGAAGTAGATCCGGGTGAACACCGGGTTGAGCATGCCCCGTCCCTGCACCATCAAGGAGATGTGGGGCGCCTGGAAGGCGCCTTCGGCATCGGGAACCGGTCCTGGCTTGGCTGTCACGAAGCGATACTCGCCCGTCGCGAAGTCGGAGACCGTTCGGCCGAAGCCGGTGAATCCATCGTCGAGTGCTATGTCCCGGGTGTCGTCGGGATGTCGATACCGGCCCGCAGGGTTGGCCTGCCAGATCTCGAGCAATGCGTCTTCGATGTGTTTCCGATCGCCGTCGAGCACCTTGCCTTCGATGACGATCCGCCCCCCGGGGAAGCCCTCGGGCACCAGGGTCTCGTCGCCCTTGCGATACACCCGGAGGGTGAAGTACGGACCAACGGTCTGGGACGGGGTTTGCCCGAGCGGCGCCTTCAATCGGCGCCTCCATGCATCGGGGTTCTCTGCTCGCCGCGGAGCACGATGTCCCATCGGTATCCGAGGGCCCAGTTCTCCTCGGTCACGGTGTGGTCGTAGCCGGCGATCATGCGATCCCTCGCGTGTGGTGGCGCCGAGTTGAAGATCGGATCCAGTGGGATGAGGGGGTCACCCGGGAAGTACATCTGGGTGACGAGGCGCGTCCCCAACGACGGCCCCAGGATCGAGAAGTGGATATGGGACGGGCGCCAGGCATTGGGATGGTTTCCCCAGGGATACGGGCCGGGCTTGATGGTGGTGAACCGGTAGCCGCCCTCGGCATCGGTCAGGCACTGGCCGACCCCGACGAAGTTGGGGTCCAGGGGTGCGGGGAACTCTGTCTCCCTCCAATGGGCGTAGCGACCGCTGGCATTGGCCTGCCAGATCTCGAGGACGGTCTCGGGGAGGGCGTGCCCGTTCTCATCCAGGACCCGTCCGGTGACGATGATCCGCTCGCCGATGGCAGGGCTCCCGGTGCCGGTGTTGGTGGTGAGGTCGCTGTCCTCTTCGGAGATCTCGGCCCAGGCGGGTCCGGGGCCGGTCGTCTCGGAGAGGGTCTGCACGATCTGGATCAGGTCATGGGTAGGGCTCCGCTTCACCGTCGAGCGATAGTCGGGATAGGAGAAAGGGGGATGATCTGCATAGGCCCGGGGGCCGTAGTGCCTTATCAGCGGCTCGCTCATGGCGACTCCTCGTCGTAGATCTCCTTGGCGACCCGGAATGCTCGGTTGGCGGCCGGGATCCCGGCGTAGACCGCGACGTGGAGCAAGGCCTCTGTCACATCTTCTGGTGTGACCCCGGTATTCCGGGCCGCCCGCAGATGAAGCTCGAGCTCGCCATGGTTCATGGCGCCGAGTATGGCGATGCTGATCAGGCTCCTGATCCTCAAGTCCAGACCGGGTCGGGCCCAGACCCCGCCCCAAGCCGTCTCGGTGATCCATCGTTGAAAATCCCCGTCCAGATCGGTCATAGCCGCGGTGACGCGGTCGACGTGCTCATCGCCGAGGACCTGGCGGCGGATGTTCATACCGTCTTCATATGTGCCCATGTGCCGTCCTCATCATTTGCCTGGTCAGAGGGGGAGACCGACATAGTTCTCGGCCATCGCTCTCTGCGCGTTGTCGGATCCGAACAGATAGTCGAGCTCGGTCGTCTGGAGCCGACGCTCGAAGTCGTCACTCATCCCCGGGAAGAGGTGGAGCATGTTGGTCATCCACCAGGAGAATCGCACCGCTTTCCAGACTCGGGCCAGCGCCCGGTCCGAATAACCGTCGAGACCGGTGGTCGAGCCTGCCCGATAGAACCAGGCCAATGCGTCGCTGAGGTAGACGACGTCCGAGATGGCGAGATTCAGCCCCTTGGCCCCCGTGGGGGGAACGACGTGGGCGGTGTCCCCGGCGAGTAACAGCCTGCCATGACGCAGTGGTTCGGAGACCCAGCTTCGCAGCGGGGTGACGATCTTCTCGATCGAAGGCCCCGTTACCAGCGAGGCGACCGACGTCTTCGGGAGCCGGGCAGCCAGCTCAGACCAGAAGCGGTCGTCGGGCCACTCTGCGAGGGTCGTATCGGCCGATCCTTGCACGTAGTACCGGCTGCGACTCTCGTTTCGCATCGAACACAGCGCGAAGCCACGCTCGTGCTTGGCATAGATCAGCTCATCGTTGATCGGGGGTGTCTCCGAGAGGAGGCCTACCCAACAGAACGGATACGTCCTCTCGAAGGTGTGTTGCAGGCTGGGAGGGATGAAGCCGTTGCTGACGCCATGGGCGCCGTCACAACCAGCTACGAAGTCACATCGGATCTGCTGGGTGGCGCCACCGCGCTCGAAGGTCACCATCGGGGAATCACCCTCGATCCCCTCGACTCGCACCCCGTCCGCCTCATCCAGGAGCGGGATGCCGGCGAGGTCGAGTGCGTCATATAGGTCTCTCTGCAGCTCGGTCTGCCCATAGATGGTGACGTGCTTGCCGGTGAGACCTTCGAAGTCGATCCGGATCATCTCGTCGCCGTGAGCCACCTGCACTCCTTCGTGGACGAATCCCTCGGAGTCCATGCGCCCGGCCAAGCCGGCGGCCCGGAGCACCTCGGCGCTGCCGTGCTCGATGACCCCGGCTCGAACCCGTTCCAATACATGCTCCCTGGTTCTCAGCTCGAGGATCACGCTCTCGACCTCTCGCTGATGCAGTAGCAGGGCGAGCAACGAGCCGGCCGGCCCACCGCCGATGATGAGGACAGGGGTTTGCTTTGGGGTCTCGCTCATGCGGACCCGAGATTATTGGCGACGAGCGACGGTTCACGAGATCGGGGCGGCGTGGTGGCCGCCCCGACGATCCTGGGAGGAGGGATCTGTTGTCGCCGGGGCACCGGGAGGGCCCTGGCGAGGACATTTCTAATCGACGCGGGTTACCAGACGGTTACGCGGTGGTTGCCGCCCGTAGAACCTTGCCGGCGCCCCCTACGTGGCTGCGGTGCCGTAGATGGCGCCGCCGATCTCGGGCAAGCGACCGTCGGGGAGCGGAGAAGGCTCGCTCACCGGGTCGAGATCGCCCAGACCCTCGGCCACGATGACCAGGTCGTCGCCGGACTGGACCCGGAAGTCCAGGTCCGGGTTGGTGTGGGTGGTGCCGTCGCGGACCACCGCTAGCAACGTGGCCAGGTGCTCGGTCCGCATCTTCATTGCAAGCTCGTCGATCGACATCCCGGCAGTGTTCTCGGGAAGGGCCACCCGGTAGAGCTCCGATCCCTCCCCACCGGTCACGATGTCGGAAACCAGCTGGGAGAGACCCGGGTACAAGGCGGAGCGGGCGAGCAGGTGAGCAGCCAGCTTGGAGGTGACCATGATCTCGTTCACGTTGGCCCGCTGGAAATGGGCCACGTGGTCGGGGTTGTTGACCTCGACCACCGTCCGCACGTCAGGGTTGATCGACTCGATCGCCAGTACGGAAAGTATCGAGGCCATATCGGCCTGATCGGACCCGTCGACGGGGCAGACTATGGCGGCGGAGGCGGAATCGATACCGGCGCGACGAAGGTCTGCATCGTGGCTGATGCTGCCTCGCACGAAATAGACCCAGTCCGGGGCAGGGCTCCGCTCGCTGTCGTGGAGCAGCACGACACGAGCCTGGTAGTCGTCCCTGTTCAGCTCCTCGATCAGGTCCCTGGCGGTTGCGTTCCAACCGCACACCACGATGTGATCCGTGTAACCCGACGCTCCCATCCCTTGTCCCTCCTTCAACAGGAAATCTATGACGAACCCGACCAGGGCCCCGGTGATCGTCGCCACGATCGCCACCCCGAACAGACCGAGCAGCCAGCCCACCACCCAGCCCACCGGACCGGTGGCGAACCCGCCCGCGCCGAGCCCCAGCACCGTCGACCCCGCCCAATAGAAGGACTGCCCGAGAAGATCCAGGGTGCGGTCGGTCTCGACGAGCCATACCACCACCGAGGCCAGCCCGAGGATCACGACCAGGCCCACGAAGAGCGAGATGAAGAAACGTCGGTCGACCTTCTCTCCCACCCTCTTGATGTGCCAGCTGACCCGACGGAGGAAAGGCGAGTCGAACAGCACCTTGAACCGCCCCAACATCGGTCCCGAAGTTACTAGGGGAGTCTTAGGCTGGGGTTACGGAGGCGCTGTTATTTCGCCGTCTCTAGCAAACCCGCTGTCCTAACGTCTCCCCCACACGGCCCTCCGCATGTTGATCGCACGCGACCTCCGCATCGACGTCGGCCCCCGGACTCTGCTCCGAGGGGCCTCTCTGAGCGTGCAGGCCGGGGATCGGATCGGCCTCGTGGGCCGCAACGGGGCAGGCAAGACGACACTGATGCGGACCCTGACCGGCACGCTCCTCCCGACGGAGGGGACGGTGCTGCGGTCCGGTCGCGTCGGCTACTTCTCCCAGGAAGCTGCGCTCCCGGAGCTGGAGCACCCCGACGCCACCGCCATGGAGCGAATCTTGATGGCCAGGGAGATCGGGGCTCTGCAGCGCAGGATCGAGGAGGCGCGCCAAAGGCTGCACGATCTCCACGGCGAGGAGCGCGACCGGGGCATCGCACGGTTCACCCGCCTCCACGACGAGTTCGAGGCCAAGGGAGGTTTCGTGGCAGAGGCCGAGGCGAAGCGGATGGCCGCAGCCCTGGGCATCGGGAACGACGAGTTGGGCCAGCCGGTCGCGACCATGTCCGGGGGCCAGCGACGCCGGGTCGAGCTGGCCCGGATCCTCTTCGCCGAGACGGACGTGCTCCTGCTCGACGAACCGACCAACCACCTCGACCTCGATGCCAAGGCGTGGCTGATCGAGTGGCTCACGACGTATCGGGGCGGGATGCTGGTGGTGTCTCACGACCTGCCCCTGCTCGACGAGGCGATCACGTCCGTCCTCGCATTGGAGCACGGTGAGATCGAGCCCTACCGGGGCAACTACACGCACTACCTGGCGGAGCGGGAGAGACGCCGAAATCAGCGTGAGCGCGAGCGCAAGCATCAGGACGAGGCCATCGCCCGTCTCGAGGAGAACATTCGCCGTTTCAAGGGGACCACCGAGAAGATGGCCAAGATCGCTCGCTCCTGGGAGACCCGTGTCGACAGGATGAAGCGTGAGTTGGTGGAGGTGCAGAAGAGCGGTAAGAAGGTGAAGGTGGCCTTCCCGCAGCCCGAGAAGTCCGGGCGGGTGCCCCTGTCCGCCTTCGGGCTGGCCAAGTCGTTCGGTGACAACCTGGTGTTCGTGGATGTCGAGTTGGCGGTAGAGCGGGGGGAGCGGATGCTCCTCATCGGGCTGAACGGGGCCGGGAAGACCACCCTGCTTCGCATCCTGGCCGGAGTCGAGACCGCCGACCTCGGTGAGGTCTCACTCGGTCACAACGCCAGTGTCGGCTATTACGCCCAGGAGCACGAGCAGATCAGGGGCGGGGTCTCGGTGCTCGATCACATGCGTGAAGGTGGCGGGCTGCCCGATCAGACTCTCCGGTCACTGCTCGGCCACTTCCTGCTGGCCGACAAGGTCGATCAGGATGCGTCGACGCTGTCCGGTGGCGAGAAGACCAAGCTCGCCCTCGCCATGCTGGTGGCGGCCCGGCCCAATGTGCTCCTTCTCGACGAGCCCACCAACAATCTCGATCCACAGGCGAAAGAGGCCTTGCTCGATGCCCTCACCATCTATGAGGGGACCGTGGTCCTGGTCAGCCACGACACAGACTTCGTGGCCGAGCTCATGCCGGACCGGGCGGTGCTGATGCCCGAAGGAGAGATGCGATTCTTCGACGAGGAGCTGCTCGACCTCGTCTCGTTGGCCTGAACGGGAACCATTGGCCGGCTACCGGCATCGAATCGGCATGAAGCGCCTGTTCGCGATGCTCGGGTTGGCCTTGGCCGTCGCCGCATGCGGCGATCCTGCGGTCGTCGGCGACCGTGGCCCCACGACGACGGCCGGTTTCACCACCACCGTCAACCCCGACGAGCCGGTGAACGACGATGACGATCAGCCGATAGTCGAACCGGGGCCACCGGGGTCGATCCCCCAGCCCCGACCCCCGATCGACGGCAACACCGAGGGTGAGGTGTGGATCAAGTCCGCCGATCTGAGGATCATGGAGAGCTTTCCGATTCAGGTGATGCTCGACGTCAGCGGTGACAAGCCGACTCCGTGCCACGAGTTGTTCTGGACGGCGGAGGATGACGGCGGGACGATCGACATCACGATGATCTCACAGGTCGCACCCGAGCAGGTCTGCGCACAGGTGATCGAACCGTTCACCATCGCCGTGCCCCTGGGTAGTTGGGCCGGGGAGACACGCCAGGTCCGGCTCAA